>NZ_CP051680.1:3612500-3912500 GCF_012849095.1 Cohnella herbarum | reverse complement strand
GGACGATGATATGATCGTCGGCAGCGTTCATACCATCGAGACGTTGGAGTTCTTCTACTGGTTGAAGCGAACGGAATATACGGGTTGGCTATCAATTGACCAATACCCTTATCGCGAGGACGGATTGGAAGCAGTTCGGGAAGGCGTTTGCGCCATGCAAGCTTTCGTCCGGTTCGTCGACGAACTGCCGACTCAAGAGATCGAAGATTTGATCCGCAGCGGTAACGCGCCGCAGGCGGCTGCATACTTACGCCAATTATTACTGAAGTGAGGGATATCCATAATGAATCAGCAGCAGAAGGCATCTTGGATCTGGTATCCGGGCGACTATGAGCATTGGCTTCACCGCAAAGTATCCGTGTTGCGTCAATTCCGGGGATACATCTCACCGCCCTATTGGCGATTAGATTCGGCCTACAGTAACGTAGCGTTCAGGAAGAAATTCAATCTCCAAGAGCAAGAAGTGCTTACGCTTGCAGTTCAAGGATCGTTCGTCGTGTTGATGGACGATGATATGATTCCGGTTTCTTACGAAAAGAAGCCTATCACCTCCATCGTAATCCCGCCTGGAGAACACGTGATTAAAATTATGGCGTACACGGACGAGGCCGTTCCGGCTATCTATGCCTACGGACAGACCGTCGGAGGAACGGACAGCTCCTGGGAGGTGACCTGTCATGACGGCGACTGGAAGCCGGCTGCATGCTGGGCATTCCAGGATATTCATCAGCCGCCGGGTGAATTTCCCTTCGCCTATGAGACCGTTGAGCCTGTGTCCGTGAAGCGATATGGCGATAAGACGGTCGTCGACTTCGGCCGTGAGACGTTCGGTTATGTTACGTTTACGGGCATGATCGGTACGGGGAAGGTAATCCTCTATTATGGAGAATCGCTGGAGGAGGCTCTGGCTGGAGAGGAAGCCGAAACATTCGACGAACTGGAAGTGGACTGCGTTACTCCTACGGATTACCGAACGCAAGTCACGCGTGCATTCCGGTATATTCAACTGCAATTGGAGCCTGGCTTGAGTTACAAGCACATCCTGCATGAATATGAATACTTGCCAATCGTGCGACGCGGAGCATTTCGTTGCTCCGACGATGGTCTGAATCGAATCTGGGAAATCTCCGCTCAAACGATTCATATGAATACGAGAGAATTTCTATATGACGGAATGAAGCGGGATCGCTGGGTGTGGAGCGGAGACGCGAATCTGGGAGCCTTAATCAATAACTACATCTTCTTCGATGCGGACGTCGTCAAACGCACGATCGTAGCGCTGCGCGGCAAAGACCCCGTGACCAGACACATCAATACGATTATGGATTTTACGTTTCATTGGTTTCATACCCTTGATGACTACTATATGTATACGGGCGATCTTGACTTCGTTCAAGCTTGCTACCCGAAGTTGCTGACGCTCATCGAATTCTGCCTTGGCCGCAGGAACGCGGAAGGCATGATGGAAGGACTGTCTGGAGATTGGGTGTTCATTGACTGGGCGGATATGGAGCGGGAGGGCGAAGTGTGCGCGGAACAGATTCTGTTCTGTCACTGTCTGGACATTAGCTCCAAGTTCGCCGGATTAATGGGCGATGCGGAACATGAGCGGAAATTCGCGGAGCTGGCGACTCGGCTGCGCGAGAAGATATTCGAGCTGTTCTGGAACGAAGACAAAGGCGGACTGATGCACGGCAGATGGAATGGCGAGATCATCGAGCGGCTGCTAAAATATCCGAATATGTTCGCTCTGCGGTTCGGCTATCTCAGCCCGGAGCAACAGGATATCGTCAGGCGGCGCGTGTTGTTGGATGATACCGTTCAAAAGATCAAAACGCCGTTCATGCGCTTCTTCGAGATGGAAGCACTGTGCGAGATCGGAGAGCAGCATTATGTGCTGCAGGAGATGAAGCGGTATTGGGGCGGTATGCTGGATCTGGGCGCCACGTCGTTCTGGGAGGAATTTGATCCGGGGTTACCGGCTAACGAGCAATACGACATGTATGGTGGCAAATTCCGCAAAAGCTTATGCCATGCTTGGGGAGCAGCCCCTATCTATCTGCTGGGCAAGTATTATCTCGGCGTCAGGCCGGAAGCCCCGGGATACGCCCGTTATTGCGTGGAACCGAAGCTTGGCGAATTGGAGTGGATCTCAGGGGAAGTGCCTACTCCGCATGGAGAGGTTTCCGTCTACATGGATGCTTCGAGCATTCGGGTGACCACGGCGCGGTCGGGTATCGGCAGGTTGAGGTTCAATAGCAAGACCTTACCGCGTGCAAGTCATGGAGAACTCCGGCAAGTGGCCGAAGATGAATATGAATTATGCTTGACCCTTCCCGATCATGCTTATACGATAAGCTTGACATGAGTGCGAAAGCAGGGACAGCCGTGGGATGGATGCGCAAGATCGTAAAGGCTCTCGATATCCGGAATCAAATCCGTAAGAAGATTGTATTCACCTGTCTGATGATCTTGATACCGTCTCTTGCTATCCCTGCTATTTCGTTCTATATAACGACGACGAACACGATGGAAGAGATGATGACGCAGAATATGTCAGATCTCACGGAGTCCGTCAGCCAAAATATTGAAAGCTACGTAGACGATGTAGAGAAGCTGACCAATGCGCCGTACTACTCGATGGAAATGCAGCAGACGTTATTGTCATTGAAATATAAAGTCGGCCTTCAACGTACGGAAGCCGAAGCCAAGCTGTTCAACACGATCGATGTGCTGCTCGGCTTGCGCAGAGATATTATCGGTTTATACATCTTCGACGATACCAACAACCGTTATTATAAAACGTCATTGGGAGATGTGACTCCGTTCTACTCCTTCGTTGATCAGCCCTGGTTCGCCAAGATTAAAGCGCTTGGCGGGGAACGATTGATGATTACAACGCGCAAAGCCGATCATTTCGTCTCGCCCGATCCCAAATATGTATTCTCCATTGGCAGAAGCATTATCAGTAAAGAAACGAACGAAGCAATTGGACTTATCCTAGTGGACATGGACTTGCAGGTCATTCGAGATCGCCTGACAGGGCTGAAGAAAAAGCGAAATACGGAATTTTATATCGTCGATATGGACGGACAACTCGTCTACAGCTACGACGAGAGTAGTCTAGGCGAGCCGTTCGGGCGCCCGGAATTGATGCTGAAGGATGGCGAGAATGAAGGAACCCGTGTCATGAATATCGACGGGGACAGACATTTGGTCACCTTCAGCTATTCGCAGCGCGTAGGATGGAAGTACATTACGGTAACGGATCTGGAGCCGTTGCTGCAACCAAATGAAAGCGCAATTATGAACAATATCGTTATATCTACCGTTGTACTGCTCATTCTGCTGGGCGTTGTGTCTCTCTTCGTGTCATCAAGCATGACCAACCCTATCAAGAAGCTTCAGAAGACGATGCTGCAAATGGGAGAAGAGCGATTCTATCAAGTCCAGGGCATAGAGACAAGGGATGAAATCGGTTCTCTCGTTCGTTCCTATAACGAGATGATCGGCAGAATCAATGGTTTGGTCAATACGGTATACAAAGCGGGAATCAAGGAAAAGGAAGCTCAGCTCAACGCGCTGCAGGCGCAGATTAATCCGCATTTTCTCTATAACACGCTGAATTCGATCGGCTGCATGGCGGAAGTCAGGGAGGTTCCCGAGATCAGCGTCGTGTGCAAGGCCGTATCGGACGTGTTCCGTTATAGCATTCAGTCGGGATCCAATCTGGTGACGCTAAGGGAGGAATTGGACATTGTCGTCCAATATATGACGATCCAAAGCTTTCGCTACGACAATCGAATTGAGGCGATCATCAATCGCGATGAGTCCTTATTGGGAGTCAAGGTGATGAAGCTGTCGCTTCAGCCGATCGTCGAGAACGCGGTCTACCATGGTCTGGAGCCGAGTCGGGGCAAAGGTATCGTCATTATTAACATGGAGTTGGATAACGATTCCTTGTTGCTGTCCGTGTTCGATAATGGAGTCGGCATGAGCGAGGATAAGCTTCAGTCGCTGAGGCATTCGTTCGTGCATGGCAGACCGACTGATCCTCGGACAAAGGCTGGCGGAATCGGTCTTCTTAACGTTCACGAGAGGATTAGACTCTATTACGGCGAGCGCTGCGGTGTTGCGATCGACAGCCAAGAGGGGACCGGTACGTCTGTTCAGCTTCGGTTGCCTTACCTTACCGACGACAAGGACACCAAGGAGGCAGGGCTATGAAGATCCTAATCGTAGATGACGAGGTTTGGATGAGACGCGGCATCCGTTCCATGCTGGCGGGAAGCGTCTTGCCAGTAGAGCAAATCGTAGAGGCGGAGGACGGGATCGCCGCGCTGGAGCTGTTGAACAGGTATCGTCCGGATATCGTGATCACCGATATTCGCATGCCCGCCATGGATGGTCTATCCTTCATCGAGCAGGCCGCAAGCCAGGTTGGTACCGCGCAGTTCATCGTAGTTAGCGGCTACTCGGATTTCAAATATGCGCAAGATGCGCTGCGGCTACATGCGTGGGATTATATTCTGAAGCCGATTGTTCGGGAACAGCTGATCGATGCCATCCGGAATGCGTATAATGCCAAGCGGCGACAGGAGCATACGTACACGCAGTTGAAGAGATCGGAGAAATCGACCCGCTACCTACAGGAAGCATGGGTCATCGAATGGTTGCTACGTGAGGATTCCGCGATTCCTAACCCGGAGGAACTGTTCGGTTGGAATCCTCTGACGCGCGCGGCAGTCTGCGTGTCCATCCGAATCGATTATCCTGAAACTGCCGATCAAGAGAGAGTGCGAGCAGATAAAGAACTAGCAGCGTTCTCGATTCGCAATTATTTGACCGACTGGATACCGGCTCAACTTCTATGGGTTGCCTTCGAATACGACGGGGCGCTGAACATTCTGCTATTGGCACCGCATAACCCGACAGACCTCGGGCAGCTTCTGTCCCGCTGCATGGACCAGATAGAGTCTCTTGCGCGGCGATTGAAATTTTACACCATTCAAACCGGTCACGGCATATCCGAACTTTACTGGAATGCGCTGACTCCTGCCGTTCGGCAGTCGCTGCTTGCCCTGAAGAGGAAAGTATTCGTAGATAACGGTCGGCCGATGCCTGCATCTAAATTGGAATGGAAGGATAAGCAACTAGAGGAGTATATTTGGGTCGGCAACGTTGAAGGTATCAGGCAATACATTGATGGGGGACTGCGCAGCGCGTTAAGAGAACGAGATGACGTGAATGAGTTGGAGAAGATGACGGATTATTTGCGCGTGCTGATTGAGAAATGGACCATTGAGTGGGTAGACGAGCAGCAGGAAGAGCACTCTCTCATCAGGATGCCGGAGCCGCTGTTATATTATCGGGATATTTCCTCGTTAGCGGAGGGCTTCTCAAGGCCATTCGTGCAATTAAGCGAGAGGTATCGGAAGAACCGTCAATCAGATGGCAAGAAAGCGGTAGAAAGCCTGATGGATTACATACGTGCGAATTACGGCGATGACTTGTCGCTTACCCAGATGGCCAATAAGGTTCATCTGAACGCGAATCATCTAAGCGATGTGTTCAAGAAGGCAACAGGCACAACGTTCGTGTCTTACGTCCTCAAGGTACGAATGGAAAAAGCGGGTGAATTTCTTAAGATGAACGGTATCCAGATCGGACAAATCGCCCGGCTAGTGGGATACGAGGATGAGCGGTACTTCAGCACGTTGTTCAAAAAAACGTATGGCATGACCCCTTCTGAATATCGCAGATCACACCTGCGTCACGATTAGGGCTGAAAAAACAAACAAAACAACCGTAATTCCTCATCTGTTCGCTTAGCTTCCCCGGATATAAAATGCGATTAGAAACAAAAAAACATCAGGAGGTTCGCAATGAAAAAAATAAAGTGGGGTAAAAGCATTGTGCTCGTCTCTGCCACGTCCATAATGTTAGCGCTTACAGCATGCGGCGGTAATAACGAAAACAACAAGGGAGCCATCGGCACGACAAGCCCGGCAGCCTCGGAAGCGCCCAAAGAGAAAGTCACGCTTCGCGTGGCGACGGCCTACACGCCTGACCACCCGTTCGGTCCGGCAATCGATCAAATCTTAACGGAGTTCACCGCGAAGTATCCCGAAGTCACGATCGAGAAAGAGTTTCTGCCGGTTGCGGAGCTGGACAAGAAGCTCACGGTCGACCGTGCCACGAATAATCTTCCGGAAGTATTCGTCATCTTCCCGGGAGCAAGCACGGCGGATTATGCCAAGGAGAATAAGATTATCGATCTGACGGAGTACTTGAACAGCCATATCGACTGGAAGGATGGCTTCATCTCGGGAGCGCTCGACAGTCTCAGGTTCGATGGCTTCACCGGAATTTACGCCGCGCCCCTCGGCGCATACAGCACGGGTTTCTATTATAACAAAGAGCTGTTCCAAACCGCTGGCGTTGAACCTCCTAAGACTTGGGATGAACTGCTTGCCGTCATAGACAAGCTTAAGGCGGCCGGCGTAACGCCGATGACAATCGGCGCATCCGAGTCATGGCGCGCCGAGCATCTGTACACGGCGTTGTTCTATAAGTGGAACGGTACAGAGAAAGCGAAGCAGATCTTGAGCCGCGAGCTTCCTTATAGCTCGCCGGAGGCCATCGAGCCGTTCCAACGTATGGTCGAGCTTGTCGATGCGGGGGCATTCGACAAAAGATACATCGCATTAAACTATGCGGGCGAGGTTGCCGATTTCAATAACGGGAAGGCCGCAATGCGCTTCTCCGGCTCATGGGCGGTCGGTGAATCGACAGGTCCGAATTCGCCGCAAGGCTTCGGCGACAAAGTAGGCTTCTTCCCGTTCCCTTACTTCACGGAGAAGGAAGAACATAAGGATTCATGGATGGGAGGCGTGTCCGATTCGTTCGCGATCTCAACCAAAGCCGAAGGGCATCAGAAGGACATGGCGATCGAACTGGTTAAGACGCTGACAAGCTCTGCCTCTTCCAAGATCATTATCGAAAAAGCTCAGGATCTGACTGCCGTGAAGGCGGAAGTCGATCCGGAGAAGAGCGGCAAGCTGATTGCCGAAGTATCGAAGGCGATGAGTACGGGCAAGGAATTCGCGGGAGATGTCTCCGCCTTCGAACCCGTGAAGGCAGCGAACACTAAGCTTTACGATCTGACGCAAGCTGTATTGGTGAAAGGCGTTACGCCGGAGGACGCAGCTAAGCAGTTGGATGCGGAAGTGGCGAAAGCGCAATAAGATCAGAAATCGGGAGATAGGCGTAGAAGTCGTTAACGATACGCCTATCTCTTTCAGGTAGGGGATTCGGATGGAAAGACTAAATGCCCGATACGGGCAAATCATGCTGTACTTGCTTCCCGCATTGTTGTTCTACTCTGTTTTGTTAGTGTATCCCGTCATCAAGAGCTTCTATCTTGCGGCGTTCAAGTGGAATGGATTCGCCGGTTCGGCGATGACCTTCGTCGGCTTCGACAACTTCAGGTTTATCTTCGAGGATGCGACCTTCTGGAAATCTCTTCAAAATGTCATGACAATTATGGCAGGAAGTATTCTGATCCAAATTCCAGCAGGGCTATTTCTTGCCTTGCTGCTGAACGGGAAGTGGCGAGGGATCCGGGTCGTCAAAGCGGCCTTCTTCATGCCGGTCATCATGTCGGCTACGTCGATCTCCTTATTATGGAAGTTTATTTTATACCCGGGAGACGGACTTTTGGATGGCTTCCTGACTCAGTTAGGCATGGGAAATCTGATTCAAGCCTGGCTGGCCGATCCCGACATCGCGTTATTCACCGTCATTCTGATTTGCTGCTGGCAAGGAATCGGCGTGGTGATGATTATTTTCCTGTCCGGCCTGGTAGCCATTCCCGATGCCATCAAGGAAGCCGCGCGGATCGACGGGGCTAATCGTAGACAGTTGCTGTGGTATGTAACGTTGCCTTTGATTCGAGAAGTGACGGCAATCAACGTCATTCTGTTGGTTATCGGTACGCTCAAGATCTTCGATAATATCTACGTATTGACAAATGGCGGCCCCCTCAACGCAACGGAGGTACTTGGAACTTATCTATACTCGGAAGCGTTCAGCAACAATCGTTTTGGTATGGCCAGCGCCACTGCCGTGGTGATGTTCGTTATCGGATTCGCGCTTACGTTGATCGCCAATCGGGCTATGAGAAGAGAAGCCTACGAGGGGTAGAGGAGATTGAATGATGTCTACAATAACCCGTTACAATATGACCGGAAAAAAGTGGCGTTTGGCCCCTTTTTATATTGGCATTGCATTGCTGTCGACCCTGTTTATCTATCCACTCATCTATACCCTGTTGACCTCGTTTAAAACAAACGGCGAAATCTTCAGTAATTACTTCGGGCTCCCGGAGAGTTGGCGCTTCGAAAACTATGCCCATGCGTGGGTCAAAGGAAAAATAGGCGCCTACTTCATGAACAGTGTCTTTATATGCACGGTTTATGTGGCGCTTGTCCTGCTATTCTCTTCAATGGCTTCATTCGTTCTGGCGAGACTGCGGGGCAAATGGCTGACCGCGGTATTCTACTTTTTTGTGGCAGGCATGATGATCCCCGTTCATGCCATCCTGATTCCGCTTGCTCAAACCTCTGTATCGCTGGGTTTGTCCGATCAGTATTCGTTCCTGATCGGAATCTATATCGCCAGCGGCGTTCCTTATATGATCTTCATCATGTACGGTTTTATGAAGGGGCTGCCGAGAGAACTGGAAGAAGCCGTAATTATCGACGGCGGCGGATTATGGACAATCTACCGGAATATACTTCTACCCTTAAGCCGTCCGGTATTGGCCACAATGGGTATACTGGGTTTCCTGTCCACTTGGAACGATTTGATCTTGGCGCTGCTCTTCATTAAGAAATCGGCAATGTGGACCTTGTCCCTTGGTCTGTTGAATTTTTCCGGCTTCTATACAACCGATTACGTTGGTCTTTGCTCTGCGATCGTTCTCGTGAATATTCCCACGATCATCGTCTATATCTCGTTGCAGGAGTATGTGGAGAAAGGTTTAACAGCGGGTGCCGTTAAAGGTTAAGGCCGTGACATGAGCGCGGAAAGCCGCCGCCAAAATCGAGCCTATGCAGACAGTCTGTTCATCCAGTAAAGCATGAAACGCGATAGTCCATTCAAGCGACTGTTACAACCGGCTAACCAATCTTCTCCAAGAGATAAAACAACCGATGAGCTTTTTGCATTCCGAGAATAAGATAATTGACAATATGGCCACACCTCAGGGTGTGGTTTTGTTTATGAGAGAAAATGCAGAAAATGATACGCTAATGGGGTGGCGCAAACCATTTGAACCGCTCGAACGTGTTACGTGTGGAAGGGAGGGAAGCCGATGGAAAACTCCTTGTTGCGCGAGAGCAAGGAAAAGACCGACGAGGCATGCGCCGAAAATCCGAAGCGCGCGTTGCCCGAAGCGTACGATCGTCACGTCGACACGGTGTACCGGGTATGCTACTCGCTGATGGGCAACCGGCAGGATGCGGAAGACGCGACGCATTCCGTCTTCGTCAAGCTGCTTGAAAGCGACAAGCCGTTCAACGACGTCGAGCACGAGAAGGCATGGCTCATTACCGCCGCGCAAAACCATTGCCGCGACCTGCACCGCAAATGGTGGAGAAAAAAAATCGTCGATCTCGACGCCGGTGCGCTGAAGCTTGCGTCGATGGACGCCGTCCGCGATCGGGATATGGAGGACAACCTCCGCAAGCTGCCGCCGACGAACCGGCTGGTGCTGTATCTGTACTATTACGAAGGCTACAAGGTGAACGAAATCGCGGAGATGCTGAAGCTGAACCCGAATACGGTCAAAACGCAAATGCGCACCGCCAGGAATCGGCTAAAATTGGAAATGGGAGAGGATCCGCGTGAATAGGGAAGAATTGACGAGGGTATTCGATCGAATGGGGCCGGACGAGGCGCAACGGTCGCGGATGCGACAGCGCTTGCTGAATGACCTTCAAGAGGAAGAGCATGCGCGCGGCGGCGCGAGAGCGACGCGGAGCCGGCCGTTGGTTCGTCGCTCGTGGATGGCTATTCCGGCCATCGCCATCGCTCTGGCGCTGTTCGTCTTCCCCGGCATCCCGTTCGGGGCGGGGAGACTTCGGCCTACGCCATTAACGTCAAGATGGGCGAAGACGATGCCGTGTTCGAGTTGGCGGATCACGGAGACGCGACGGGCGAAGCGCGCACGTACGTCAGCTACGTCGATTCGAGGCCCGGGTTGGAATTTTACGTGGAAGGCGACAACATCGCGAAGATCGAGATGTCGACGGAGAACGAGTACCTGTACGCCGTGGATTGGACGAAGACGCAGCAGGAGAAATATTGGAACCAGGACGTCTACCAGAAGTTCGACGAGGAGCGCCAGGTGTCGATAGCCGATTTCGATTTGCTGTACGACAAAAAGATGACGATGACGTTCGACGAGAACTTCCGCGACTACGACAAAATCTGGTACCGGTGGACGGCGTGGAACATGCACAAATGGGCCGCCGCGGACGATTTCGCGCATTTTCTCGGCGCCGGGCGGAAGCCGTCGCCCGACGCGGGGCCGCAAGAAAAAGCGGAGATGGCGGCCGGCGACAAATCGGGCATCGGACATATGCAACTGGATGACTATCCCGACGAGTTAAAGAAAGATCGGATCACGATCGAGATCACCGACCGCAACGGGCATCGCACGACGAAGGTCATTGCCGTCAACGTCGCGAACAACGAATTAGGGCAAACGGTCGTCACCGCGAGATTGTTGCGTTAGATCGGGAGGTCAGTCCCAAAAGCCAGGTTCTTTTTGTACGTTCAAGTCCAGTGGCCCATACGCGTGGGCGATTATGGGTTATTATTAGCACATATTTTTTCTTGAAAATCAGAAATTACGGAATATGAGTCAAAATTGATACATAACATCCCGTTTCGGGGCAGGGCATAAGAAATATAGGCTAAATTTAACCTATAACTATCCAAATTCCCCCAGAGAGCAATGTTATGTACGAAAAATAACACACATCGGTCAAGTGTGCCGACGTTAATCCGCGTAATGGGGTTGCTGACGACAAAATTAAGGAGCTAAGCGGGAACGGGCCGCTTAGCTCCTTTTGCAACTGAAAGGGTTCAGAGTTTGCTTTCGGGATGCCTCTCCGAGCGAAGATTCCGGAAAGTCGGCTTTTATCTGAGCACATTCGTCATCCCCTACATAGTATTTATAGGCGAACGTCATCGGATGTGGCATGAAGCAGGCTCATATTGCATGAAATCGGAGTTGAAAGCATGAGAAACCCGGGGATCTATCGAGGCAAAGGGATATCCGAAAAACACAACAAAATCTTTCTAAACAGGGAGAAGTATCTTCGGCAAACGGTAGATCGAAACGACCGCAGCCTGCTTGATCAACCGATCGGACCGAGTGCCGACCGCTTAATCGGCCGGAGAACCAAGGTTCATGCCAAAGGGAGCATTACCGACGTTCCGGGCATCCTGGTGGGGCATGCGGAGGATCAAAGCGGTCGTACCGGTTGCACCGTCGTATTGTATCCGAAAGGCGCGGTTCCCGGCGTAGACGTCAGAGGCGGATATCCGGGGACGGAACAGACGGATGCGATTAAGCCCGGAACGGCAACGGACCTCGTACAGGGGGTTCTCCTTACGGGCGGAAGCAATTTCGGTCTTGCCGCGACAGCCGGGGTGGTGAATTGGCTTGCCGGGCATGGATACGGTACCCGGACCGAGGTTGGACCGCTCCCTACCGTGCCTGCGGCCGTTATTTTTGACCTTTATTACGCGAAAGGCTCCCGTAGGCCCGACGCGCGGCTGGGGTATAAGGCAGCGCAAGCCGCTAAGGCCGGTCCCGTGGCGCAAGGCAGCGTGGGCGCAGGAGCGGGTGCGACGGTAGGGAAAATCTACGGAACGCCGATGAAGGGCGGAGTCGGAACCGCCTCTTGGAAAATCCCGGGAGGACCTATCGTGGCCGCAATTGTCGTAGTTAATGCTCTTGGGGATATTTGGGATGAGGATCATATCCTAGCCGGAGCGCTCGGGCCCGATGGTAAATTCGTTAATCAAACTAGGGCGATCCTTAAAGGGATCCCTCCCACCCCAAGCTCGATCCGGAGCGGGAGCACAACCATCGCCGTTATCGCGACCACCGCCAAACTAGACAAAGCCGAGGCAGGAAGGGTAGCGACGCTCGCGCATGACGGCATGGCGCGGGCGGTTTCCCCGGTGCATATTCAAGGCGACGGGGATACCGTATTCTGCATGGCTACAGGAACCGATACTAGCGGGCTTATCGGCAATGCCGCCGTGACTGCCATCGGCACCGTAGCTGCTGTGGTACTCGAGCAGGCCATCGTCAGGGGAGTAAAGGCCGCTCGGGCAGAATTAAAACATCAACCCAAAACGAAGTGAAGACTCCCGGGCTCCGGGCCGTTCTGAAGAGCGGCCCTTTTTGATGTATAATCATGGGGTCGAAAGAATGAATGTGCACGAGGGAGGTTTGTTAGATGATTAGGATGAAACGCAGAATGAACTTGATCACGCTCATTCTTCTCCTTATGTGCATTATCATTATTCCGGTTCTTATCCAAGGTTATATGTTGGGTAAAGGAGCGGTTAAGCAAGTGGAGACGTTGTACGATAAATCGGTATCCAGCAACATGGAGTCGCTCTCCATCAGCTTGGATTTTTACGTGAATCATATCGAGGATTATCTTCGCACTCTGTCGCAGGATCAGGAATTGCAGAGGTTGCTGAATCGAGAAACCAACGCCTCTATCGGCAGCCAAGCCGTTATGGATCGCCTCAAGTCTTTTACCGCGGCCTATCGGTTGAGAGTTCCTTTATACGTACAAATCCTGACCGATCAAGGGGAAGTGTTCAGCAATAGCGCCCTGCACGATACGGAAGTCGAAAGGTTCAAGCAAGTGTTGCGCGGGTTTAATTGGCCCGAAGAAAGGGTTCCTTATGACAATAACATCATGTATCGTAACGTTGGCGCCAATCTCCACGATCTTTCCGGCGATCATAATGCCTTATATTTTACGAAAAATATCGTACAAGGAAATCAGGCTCTTGGCCTCTTGAACGTCATGGTGAACGATAGCTTGTTTCAACGGCTGCTGCACAAAATCCAACTAAACAGTTCTACGCTTGCTTTCATTAGCCAGGATAACGGAGAATTGCTTATTTCGAGCGAAGACAGTAACTCTCCTTTACAGGAATTATCGAAAAACGCGATTTCCAAAGCAAAAAATAACGGGGGAGAATACGAAAGCTTTCATATCAAGTGGAACGGGCGGAGTTACTTCTGTTCCATCCAGAATATCCCCTTTCTTAGATGGTATTTAATCGCCTTAACGCCCGAAGAATCTCTGGCCAGTCCGACTAAACAGTTGTGGAATCATACGCTGACCGTAACGGTAGCCTCCATTGTGTTAATTTCGCTTATCCTGTATATTTTCACAAGAAAAGCGATGGTGCCGATCTTGAATTTATCCAAGACGGTACGCAAAATCCGCTTTAACGACCCCGCGCAAGGGCATAGTATTCATTGGCAATTCCAGTACAAGGGATTGGAAGAAATCGAAATTTTGTTTTCTGGCATTCAACAGATGGTAAGCCGGATCAACGAACAGATCGAGCGGATCCAAACGGATGAACGGGAAAAATCAAACCTGGAATTGAACCTGTTGCTCTCGCAGATCAAGCCCCACTTTTTGCATAATTCGATCAACTCGATCCGCTGGATGGCGGAAATGAAGGGCGAGAAGACGATTGCCCAGACGCTTGTCAATCTGAGCAGCATGCTCAACTATACGTTAAGCAAATCGCTCACGATCTGGAGCACCGTCGGAGAAGAAATGGATTACGTAAAGAGCTATATCGCTTTTCAGGAAAAACGCATTTTCATGAAAATCGAAACGATATGGAACGTGCCGCAAGAAGTCCGGAACGCGAGGATTCTGAAGCTTACGCTGCAGCCGATCGTAGAGAATGCCATCTTGCACGGATTTGCCGATCTCGACGGGATAACGCCGCGATTAACGCTGTCGTGTGTCGAGGAAGAGGGGCAGTTACGGGTGGAAGTCATCGATAACGGAGCCGGTATCGAGGAAGCCGCCCTTGCCGGAATGCTTCTTAACGACCCGGATGGGACAAGCGATGAGGAAAGAATATCGGGTATCGGCTTGAAAAACGTGCACCGTCGCTTGCAATTGGAGTACGGCGCGCATTACGGCATCGAAATTCGAAGCGAGATCGGCAAAGGGACGACCGTCGCGCTGACTTTTCCTTATATCGATCATAATGGAGGAGAATCCGAATGAAAGTAATGATTATAGAAGACGATATGCTCGTTAGAATGGGAATAAAATCGTTGATTCCTTGGTCGGAATTGGGACTTGAGGTGGTCTGCGAAGCAAGGGACGGAGCCGAGGCCGTAGAACTGTACGAGACGTTTCTGCCTGAAATCGCGCTCGTGGATATTCTGCTTCCCAAGATGAACGGGCTGGATTTTATTGAGAAGGTCAAACCGCTCAATCCTGGCGGAGAGTTTATTATTCTGACCTGCAATCAAGATTTCGAAACGGTTCGCCAATCGCTGCGTCTGGGCGTTCATGATTTCATCGTGAAGTCGACGATGGAAATCGAAGAGCTTCAACGGATATTGAAGCAGTTAACGGACAAGATGAAAGCCAAATCGACGTCCCCTCAAGAGGAACCGACATCGGAGGCGGGTTCGAGATTCATTCGCAAAGCGGGTCTGTTGAGAGATTGGTTGCACGGATTGTATAACGGCGCGGAGACGGAAGATTTCGCGGAGAAACTGGGCGAGTTTAAATATTTTCTCGAAGAGGGACAATATCAGGCATGGGCCGTGGCATTGGACGTTTCCCGGAGCGATTCGATTCTGACTTCCCAGGAAGTCGTGAAGATCGGCCATTCGATCGATCATATGGCTGCGGAGCTCTACCGGGGAAAGCTAATCGGGTTCGTGGAGAACATCAAAGACAACCGCTGGCATGTTCTGTTGCGGAGCGGGAACGGCACGGAGATCGACCCGGAGCTGTTGATCGACTCCGTGTCGCAGTATCTCGGTCATTCCCTGTCCATCGCGGTAAGCGATCGATTTACGGATTGGCGGGAATGGATAGAGTATGACCGTATGGCGGGCGAACTGCTCAGCCTTAAATATTATCGCGAAGACGATCATTTGTTCCAAGGGGAACCGCCCGAATCCACGCTTTCCGATGCTATGTTCGTATGGAAAAAGTCGATGATGAACAAGCTTTCGGGTTATCTATTCGAGCAGGCGGAAGATCAACTTGCCGACTTGAAGCGGGTCATCGGTCCGCCGTATCCCAAACCGGCGTTGACGTACAATGTACTTGAGGATGTTTTATTCCAACTGAAACAGATATCCGAAATGACGGGAAGAAGTCTTCCGGAAGGGCAATTCCAAAGAACCGAGCTGCTGAACTGCGTATCGTTATCGCAAGCCGTTCATTTGCTGCGCAGCGCGATCCGGGTGCTGCAGGATCCGATAGCCAGGGAGAAGAGCGGACATGAGAGAAGGAAGTTCGTCGATGCTACGGAGTTATTCATTCAGGAGCATCGCTTCGAGGATATTAGTTTAAATGGGATAGCCGCGCATCTGAAAATAAGTCCGGTTTATCTTAGCCGAATTTATAAGGAAGAGAAGGGAATATCGTTCAGCAACGCCGTATTGACGGCGAAGGTAGAGCAAGCCGAAACGATGATCCGAAGCGGAATGACCTTAACCGAAATTTCCGATAAGCTGGGCTATCTGAATCTCAGCTCGTTTACCCGGATGTTCAAGAAAATCAAAGGTATCGCTCCGTCGCATTACGTAGAAACGGAAACGGAAACGGAATCGGAATCGGAATCGGTATAAAAAATGTCAAATCCGTATTAAAAAATGATAAATCCTTACTGCGCCAGATATAAAGTGGTAAATCAAATGGTTGGCTTAGGAGATTCATTTGATTAAGGAAAGCTTCTACACTAGGTTTCAAGACATCCACTAACGAAAGAAGGAAGCTTTCCATGCAACTGAGCAAAGGGTCGGTTGTAACCGCAACATTGATCATCGTAATGGCACTCATGCTTAACGCGTGTAGCGGTGGCACAAATGAAAGCGCTTCTTCCAACGGCGACAAGAAAGTCGATCTTGTTTTCTGGAATTCGGGGTTCGCCACCATTGACGAAAATAACAAATCCAAGAAAAAGGAAGATTTCTATATTTCCCAGGCGGTGGAACGTTATCAGAAGCTGCATCCGAACGTCAGAATCGACGTGCAGGACGTTCCTTCGGGAGACGAGCTGTTCGCCAAGTTCCAAACGGCCAGCATCGCCAAGAACGGTCCCGATCTGACCGTACTCTGGTCGGGTTCGTACATGCTCCGCTTTAAGCAGTTTTTGGAGCCGATGGACCCGTACTTCACGGCGGAAGAAAGATCGCGAATCGTAGGTTGGAGCGCAACGACGGAAGACTTCACGAACGACGGCAAAGCCTACGGCGTTCCGTTCGGAACGGACGGCACGTTCCTCCTGGCTTACAACAAGAAGATCTTTGCCGACGCGGGGGTCGATCCGGTCGCGCAGCGTCCGAAAAACTTCCAGGAATTCGTGGCCATGCTCGAGAAGATCAAAGCGCAAAACGTGACGCCGCTCGGATTGTTCAAAGACAGCTTTCTCCATGTCCCCGACTACTGGATCGCTCAGACGGTAGATATTCCGGGTCTGGACAGCCTGGTCAAAGGCACGTCGAACTTCTCCGATCCTAAGCTGGTGAACGTCATGAAGGGCTGGCATGAGCTCTTCGACAAAGATTTGGTCATTGCGGACGATTCCATTCGCCAATTGTTCATTCAAGGCCAGCTCGGCATGAGCGTGGGAGCCAATTCGGACATCACGAACTTCAGCGAAGAGATGGGCGATAACGTCGGCTTTATGAAAATTCCGGATTTCAGCGAAGACGTCAAAATCCACGATGGCGGTCCCGGCGGCGTCGGCGCGGCGTTCGTCGTGACGAATTACTCGGAGAACGCGAAAGAAGCGGCCGAGTTCGTCAAGTTCCTGATGAGCAAAGAGGAGCAAATCAACAAGATCAAGTCGGGCGAAGCGCGCATTACCGTAGTCAACGACGTCGACGTGAACGAATACGTATCCGATCCGTTAGTCAAGACGATGCAGGAGATGGCGAACGAACCGAGCACGATTTTCTGGCCGGATAACGTCTATCCTGCCGAGCTGACTAGCGAGATGATGTCGCTCCAGTCCCTGGTGTCCAGCGGGAAAATGACGGCGGAAGAATTCATGAAGAAGATCGATCGGAAACGCGACGAGCTTCTCAAGAGCAAAAGCAACTAAGACAAAATGACCTCCCGCTAAGGGAGGTCATTTTAATAAAACGCAAGGAGGAAGAGGGATGGGGATGACAGCGAATGAATAGGCTCCGAAATTCGTTTTTTTCCAAATTGATCGTGATCCTGCTGCTGGTAAATATACCGGTAGTCATCGGTATGCTCCTCTTTTTTTACCAAAGCATGTCTTCATTAAAAGTCAACGCAATTGAATCCATCCAGCAAAATCAGAGCGAGTTGATGAAGACGGTGGAGAGCGATATCGATTATGTAAAGCAACAATTATTCAAAATATCCAACATGAGCGACTGGAACGAGCTTAATACTAGCCGTCCCGGCGGGATCGACTATAGCGGAATTTCCGCGATCAATCGTTTCCGGGAAAGATTCCAGAACACCATGGATACCAGCCGGCTCTTTTCGGATATTTGGGCGAATATCCCTTCCGTTAATCGGCGCTTTTCGGCTAAAAATGGCTTGGAAGACTTCAATGCGGATGAGGAGAACAAGATCAGGTCTTTCTACCGTGACTACAAGCGCGTCGTGGAGTGGGACGGGAGAAGGTTTATTGCGTCAAAAAGCGGATATTCGGAAGATGAGGCAGTGAATTTAGCAGCGGAAATCGATATGCAAAAATTATGGCGGCTTGTGGAAACCCGGAAGAGCTTCGCGAAGGAGGAAATCATCTTTGCTTTCCATGGCAACGAGGAAACGTACTTGTACGATACGGCGAGCGAGGTTGCAAGGGAGTTGATATCATCCGGCTTTGCTATTCGGAATACGGACGGTCCACAACACTTATTGATTCGAACTTCCTCTTCCCTGGGCGATTTTACCGTTTATAGCTTCGTGCCTACATCTAGCCTGTACTCCTTTTTAGAACGTTTCTATACCCTAATGTTTATCGTGCTCTTTTGTACGGTGGCGTCGATTGCCTCTTACTTTATCGTGGTCGGGAAGCTTATTAAAAAACCGATTCGGATCTTGATAGACGGTTTTAAGCAAGTAGAGAAAGGAGATTTTTCTACTCGGCTGGAACGCAAGAGCAAGGATGAAATTTCTTATCTGTACGGGAACTTCAACACCATGTCCGCGAGGCTAAGCGACTTGATTACCGAGAACTATATCAAAGAAATCTATGCGCAACGCGCGATTTACCGGCAATTGCAATCGCAAATCAACCCGCACTTTTTATACAACAGCTTTTATGTTTTGCATCGCATGATTAAAGAGGGGGACAACGAGAACGCCGAGGAATTCTCGATCGGTTTAAGTCGGTACTATAAATTCCTGACCAAAAATTCGAGCAGCGATGTGCTGTTGGAGGAAGAAGTGCTGCACACGGAAGCGTACATGAACATCATGAAAAAACGTTACGGCTCCAGAGTATCCATTGCCGTGTTTGTTGAAGATCCATCCATTTTGCAAGTAGAGGTGCCGCGGTTGATTCTTCAGCCCTTCGTAGAAAATATCTTTATGTACGGGATCGGGTACAAACGCGAAAGTCTGGAGGTTGCTTTAACGATTAGGCGGGAAGGCCATGAACTTATCATCCGCATCTCCGACAATGGCAAAGGGATAGAGGAGGACCTTCTACGAAAATTCCAGAAAGAACTTTTGCTGCCGGATGCACCATCCGACTCTGCCGTCTTTAACATCAACAAGCGGTTAAAAATCAAGTTCGGAACCGATTATGGCGTGTCCGTAACCAATGGCGCAAGCGGAGGATGCCAAGTAGAGATCAAGATCCCCTATAGCTCGCAGGACGCTGAAACGAGAGGTGTAGCAGCATGTATCGAATGATCGTAGTCGACGATGAAGCGGCCATAACCGATTGGCTTGAACAAGCCATTTCCGAACATTTTGTCGGGAAGGTCGAGGTATACAAAGCTTATTCCGCGGATGAATGCCTCGACTTAATGGCCATGGGGAGTTTTCATATTTTGTTAACGGACATCAGTATGCCCTTAGTATCCGGCCTCGACTTATTGAAAGCGGTTTCAGTTTATTATCCGAAAACGAAAAAACTAGCGTTATCCGCTCATGACAATTTCGAGTATGCCAAAAGAGCCATCGACTTCGAGGTGACGGCGTACGTGCTAAAAAGCGAGGGCGACGAGGTTTTATTCGAAGCTATGGAAAAAGCGATTGCTGAGGCGGAAAGCGACCAAGAGCTGTTTAGCCTGACGGAAAAACTAAAACTGCAGTCTCAAAAGTGGGAGGGGGCTATAAAAAACAGCCATCTGCAGCGTCTGTTGTTTGGTGAAATCGGTTTGGACGAGCTCGCTGCAAGAGTAGACGGTTCATTGGATTTTTCGCGTCCTGTGGAAATGGCGTTGCTGGCCATCGATGTGCGGGATGTCTCGCGGCGAGCCTTTGCGTTGATGGCTCTGGAGGCTTCGCTGGCGGAATTTCTGAAACCTCATTTCACTTATGAAATGGTGGAGACGGGCGTGTCGGAGGTTACATTGCTGGCACAGTTCAAAAATGTTGCCGAAGTCTACGGGGAAGCCGCCATATTCTTAAAATCCCTCTTCGTTATGTACGAAAATACGCAGGAAAGTTATTACCGTTTGACAGACCAGTACGTCAACATCATCTATTCCACGCAGGCCGTGAGCGCGGCGAGTTTACACGCAAAGTATATTCAATTCAAGGAAACGATGCAAAAGTGCCGCGATTTGGATTGTTCTATCCTCTTACCCGAAACGACCGAATATGAAGCCTCCTACTCCTCTCATGCGACCAATGGAATCAGCAGAGAAATCGGAATCTTACTTAAATATATCCATCAAAACATGGACAAGGATTTATCGCTCATCAGGCTTGCGGATGTCGCGTACTTAAATTCCTCTTACCTGTCCCATTTGTTCAAACAGCAGGTGGGAATGAACCTCTCCGATTACGTAAAGGTCGAACGGATTCGGATTTGCAAAGAAATGCTGACGAACCCCAAATATAAGATACACGAGATTGCTCGCAACGTGGGCTATGACAATGCTTCGTATTTCAGCCGTTTCTTCAAGAAAATGACCGGAATTACGCCTCAAGAATACCGAAAACACCTTTCAATCGAGTAAGAGTCCGGCGGAACAGTCCCAATTAACGTCCAACGAAAAGGACATAAATACAAAGTAAACGTAACTATTTCTCAAGTCGAAAACGCTTTACCATTAAGGTAATCCAAAGCGATTGACAAGTACGAGCATACAAGGAGGATATCAATGAAACGTCGGTTTGTAAGCGCGATCATAGCAGCGGCTCTGTTCTCTTTAACGGCTTGCACGGGTTCGCCGGGCAACAGTCAAAGTAAAGGTTTATCCAACTGGAACGAGACGACGGGCAAATACGAGCCCGATATTATCCTAACGGTTGGAACCGCGGAGTCCGACCCTTCTAGCGACAATATCGACGGCCAAACGCAGGAAGACAATGTTTGGATCGATGCCTACCGGGACGAGCTAGGGATCAAATTCGAAGATATGTTCGTCGTAAGCAGCTCGCAACTGGAAGAGAAACTGAACCTGCAAATCGCTTCAGGCCAAATCCCCGACTTGATGTCCGTAAACCGCAAGCAGTTTGAAATGCTGGTTAAATCGGGTTTGGCCGCGGATTTGACCGAGGCTTACGAAGAGTATGCCAGCGAAAAAACGAAGGAGTATCTTGTCGCTGACGGCGGCATTTGCATGGATATGTCCAAAATCAATGGAAGTCTGTATGCGCTGCCCGCTACGCAGGGGTACCTTGAAAGCGCCGGAGTCATCACCTGGCTGCGCAAAGATTGGTTGGATCATTTGAAGTTGGAAGTTCCCCAAACCTTCGACGATCTAGTAAAGATCATGAGAGCCTTTACGAATGACGACCCTGACCGTAACGGATTGAAGGACACTTACGCCTTTACGACAAGCAACACGTTGGATGAGTTGATCGGTTTGTTCGACAGCTTCGGTTCGCATCCCAAGTCTTGGGTGAAAAACGCCGACGGGGAAATCGTGTACGGCGGCACGCAGCCGGAAACGAAAGCCGCGCTTGCATTCCTGAATAAAGCTTTCCAAGAAGGCTTGATCAATCGCGAATTCGGCGCCAATGACTGGAACCAGTTTACCAAGGCAATCGACGGCAACAAAGCAGGCATGGCCTGGTTGCCTTGGTATGCGGTCGATTGGCCGCTAGGGGCTTCTCACCGCGAGATGGGCGCAGAATGGATACCCGTCAAGATCTTCGGTGCTGACGGAGGCGACGCCAAGGTCATGGGAGTTGCAGGTCCGGACACTTACTATGTCGTTCGCAAAGGCTATGAACATCCCGAAGCGCTTGTTAATATGTTCAATCTCTGGTTCGAGAAAGCCTATGGCAGTAAGGAAGATATCCTCAAATATCACAAGAACGCAAAAGGGGAAATGCCAGCCAAGTTTAGTCAAGTCAAACCGTGGCTTGCCCATGAGGACATCGGGTATCACCTTAAAATTCTAGAGAAGCTGGCGGGCAAGGACGTGGGCGAAATGTTCCCCTCCAACGAGATGTATTACGAAGGCGTGTTGCGTTACATGACGAATCCCAACGAAGACGACTATATGACCTACAAAATGTATGGACCCGATAGCGCAAGCGGTATTCTGAACGATTATATGAAAAACGGTCTGGTCCTGCAGGAACAATATTATAGCACCGGTACGGAGACGATGAAAAAGAAATGGGGCGTGCTTGAAACGAAGCAGCTCGAAGCCTATGTAAAGATGATTATGGGCGAAGCGCCAATCGATGCGTTCGATGATTTCGTCAAAGACTGGGAGTCCAGCGGCGGCGGTCAGGTTGTAAAAGAAGTGCGAGAATCCGTACATGGGAATAAGTAGAGAGGTGCAACCGTGAAGCAGAGACAAGCGCAGATCCCGCACAAAAGCTTAAACCGGTATGTGTTGAAAACGCAGCTTACCTATCATGGTCTTATGCTGCCGGCTTGCGTTTTCCTCATCCTATTTTCTTATGTGCCTATGTTCGGCATCATCATGGCTTTTCAAGATTTTACTCCGACCGACGGAATTTTCGGCTCGAGCTTCGTGGGGTTTGACAATTTCGTACGTCTGTTCACGCTGGACAACATTCAGCAGGTCATGTTCAACACGCTTTATATTTCGATCATGAAGATTATTCTCGGTTTGCTGGTGCCGATCCTGTTCGCGCTGCTGCTGAACGAGGTGCGTAACCGATTATTCGTCCGTTCGGTACAAACCATCGTCTATCTTCCTTATTTTCTGAGCTGGGTCATATTGGCGGGCGTCTTTATCGAGATCCTGTCTCCTTCTAACGGGTTGGTCAATCATGCGTTGAAAATTTTCGGTATCGACCCGATTTTCTTCTTGGGGGATAAAAGTTGGTTCCCCAACGTGATCATCATCACCGATACTTGGAAAAGTTTCGGATTCGGGACCATCGTATATTTGGCAGCCCTTACGAGCATAGACCCTTCTTTGTACGAGGCGGCCAAAGTGGATGGAGCCAACTATTATCAGCAGATGCGTCATATCACGCTGCCGGGAATCACCAATATCGTGGTGCTCATGACGGTGCTCTCCATCGGCAGCATCCTGGATGCCGGATTCGATCAAATTTATAACTTGTACAATCCGGTCGTGTATGAAACGGGAGATATCCTGGATACGTTCGTCTACCGATTAGGTATCAAGGATATGTTGTTTTCGATATCGACTGCCGTGAGCCTGATCAAGTCGATCGTCTCCTTCGTATTGATCGTTATCTCCTATAGGCTGGCCTATCGCTTAACCGAATATAAAATTTTTTAGGAGCCGTTATGAAAACAAAAAAGGCGAAGAACGGAATACAAACCAGTTGGCAGAGAAAAGCGTTCATGGCGTGCAACCTCATCTTTCTGAGCTTGATCTCGCTAATATGCATCCTTCCCCTAGTGCATATACTCGCCCTTTCATTTAGCTCCTCTTTCGCTGCTTCCAGCGGAAAAGTCGGGATCTGGCCGGTAGATGCAACATTGGAGTCTTATAAGTACGTGTTACAAAACGCGGCGTTCTGGCACGCATTCGTCGTTACGCTCAAACGTCTGGCTCTCGCCGTGCCGCTCACGTTGTTTATTGTGTTTATCACGGCGTATCCGATGGCGAAAAGCAGCCAAAAGTTCAAGGGGAGGGAGTTTTACACTTACTTCATGCTTATCCCGATGCTTTTTGGAGGCGGACTTATCCCCGAGTATATGACGTTTATGAAATATGGACTTGTCAACAATCTATGGGTTTTGGTGTTGCCCGGTTTGGTACCCATCTTTTCCGTCATTTTGTTGATGAACTTTATTCGCGATTTACCCGCGGAGATGGAAGAGGCGGCAAGCATTGACGGCGCGGGACCCTTAACAAGCTTGTTCAGAGTCGTCCTGCCGTTGGCGACGCCCGCTATCGCAACCATTGCGCTGTTCTGCATCGTGGGACATTGGAACTCGTGGTTCGACGGGATTTTGTACATGAACCATCCCAAGAACTATCCTTTGCAAAGCTTCTTGCAAAAAGCGATTACCGCATACGATGCCAAAACGATTACCTCCAAGGATTTAATGACAATGCGACTGATCTCGGACCAGACCACCCGCGCCGCCCAGATTTTCGTCGCCACCTTACCCGTGTTGATGGTGTATCCCTTTTTGCAGAAGCATTTTACCAAAGGTTTGGTCATGGGAAGCGTTAAGGGATAAAAAGTTAGGATGGAGATGATGAAAGCGGTTTAAAAGATGTCAATGCCTTCTTAAAAAAATGATAAACCAGCTGCTCAACGGATATAAAGTGATAAACCAAATGGTTGGCTCAGGACATTCATCTGCTTAAGGAAAGCTACTATACTTGGCTTCAAGACATCAACTAACGAAAGAGGGAAGCATCCATGAAACTAAGAAGAGGGTCGGTTGTAACCGCAACATTGATCATGGTAATGGCACTCGTGCTTAACGCGTGCAGCAGTGGTACAAATGAAAGCGCTTCTTCCAGCGGCAACGGGGAGAAGCAAATCAAACTTGTTTTCTGGAATTCGGGGTTTGCCACCATTGATGAGAATAACAAATCCAAGAAAAAGGAAGACTTCTATATTTCCCAGGCGGTGGAACGTTATCAGAAGCTGCATCCGAACGTCAAAATCGACGTGCAGGACGTTCCTTCGGGAGACGAGCTGTTCGCCAAGTTCCAAACGGCCAGCATCGCCAAGAACGGTCCCGATCTGACCGTACTCTGGTCCGGTTCGTACATGCTCCGCTTTAAGCAGTTTTTGGAGCCGATGGATCCGTACTTCACGGCGGAAGAAAGAGCCCGAATCGTCGGTTGGAGCGCAACGACGGAAGACTTCACGAACGACGGCAAAGCCTACGGCGTTCCGTTCGGAACGGACGGCACGTTCCTCCTGGCTTACAACAAGAAGATCTTTGCCGACGCGGGGGTCGATCCGGTCGCGCAGCGTCCCAAAAACTTCCAGGAATTCGTGGCCATGCTCGAGAAGATCAAAGCGCAAAACGTGACGCCGCTCGGATTGTTCAAAGACAGCTTCCTCCATGTCCCCGACTACTGGATTGCTCAGACGGTAGATATTCCGGGTCTGGACAGCCTGGTCAAAGGCACGTCGAACTTCTCCGATCCTAAGCTGGTGAACGTCATGAAGGGCTGGCATGAGCTCTTCGACAAAGATTTGGTCATTGCGGACGATTCCATTCGCCAATTGTTCATTCAAGGCCAGCTCGGCATGAGCGTGGGAGCCAATTCGGACATCACGAACTTCAGCGAAGAGATGGGCGATAACGTCGGCTTCATGAAAATTCCGGATTTCAGCGAGGACGTCAAAATCCACGATGGCGGTCCCGGCGGCGTCGGCGCGGCGTTCGTCGTGACGAATTACTCGGAGAACGCGAAAGAAGCGGCCGAGTTCGTCAAGTTCCTGATGAGCAAGGAAGAACAAATCAACAAGATCAAATCCGGCGAAGCGCGCATTACCGTAGTCAACGACGTCGACGTGAACGAATACGTATCCGATCCCTTAGTCAAGACGATGCAGGATATGGCGAACGAACCGAGCACGATTTTCTGGCCGGATAACGTCTATCCCGCAGAGTTGACAAGCGAGATGATGTCGCTGCAGTCCCTGGTGTCCAGCGGGAAAATGACGGCGGAAGAATTCATGAAGAAGATCGATCAGAAACGCGACGATCTTCTGAAAAACAAGAGCAAGTAAGACAAAATGACCTCCCGCTAAGGGAGGTCGCTTTTACAAAAGGCAAGGAGGTAGATGGGAATGAGTCTTAAGCAAGAGCGCTGGGTAGGTTGGTTCTCCTTGCTGCCGGCTTTTCTGCTATTGGCGATATTCGTGGGCTATCCGATGTTTAATACGTTCTTTCATAGCTTTACGGAATGGGACGGGGTCAATTCCGCGTTCATAGGGCTGGATAACTTCAAGAACATCGTAAGCAACGGGGATTTGCCGCTTATGTTGCGCAATAATTTGATCTTTTTATTATCCGTTCCGGGTATCTTGTTGATCTCGCTCACGGTATCGGTACTGTTGCACGAGGAGGTTCGCGGCTGGCGTTTCTTTCGTTCCGTTTATTATCTGCCTGCCATTCTCTCGTCGGTAGTTATCGGCTTCTTGGCGAAATCCATGTTTACCAATAGGGGCGTCGTGAATACCCTTCTTGAAAATATCGGACTCGGTCGTTTTACCGTGGATTGGCTGAATACGGTCCCGACCGAATTTATGATCTTGATCCTTTGCTTTTACTGGCAAACGCTTGGTCAAGGCACGCTTATCTTTCTATCGGGGCTTTCCTCCATTTCCAACGAATTGTTCGATGCCGCGAAAATCGACGGCACGACTTGGCGGCAGCGCCTGTTTTACATCGTCATCCCGTCCCTGTACCCGGCCATCTTTTATTTTACGATCGTTAACGTCATTTACGTGTTCGTGGGACTGTTCGGGTTGGTTTATTCGATTACGGGCGGGGGCCCGGGTTACGAAACGACGCCGATCGATTACATGATTTACATTCAAGCCTTCAGAAGCGGCAATATGGGTTACGCGAGCGCGCTTTCGGTTTTTCTGTTTTTCATCGTCATGTTGATTACCTGGATTCAGTTGAAAATATCCAAGCGCTTGGAGCAGTAGGAGGACAAGATGAAAACGGCCTCGACAAAAATGATTAGATTGCTGATTTTTATCGTTCTCGCCCTCATCGCCATTATGTCCATGTATCCTCTTTTTTACATGGCGTTCAGCAGCATGAAGCCGACGATCGAGTATATCAAACACCCGATCGCGCTTCCCGAAACGTGGTATTTCGATAATTTCAAAGCTTTGTTTTATCGGTTTTCCTTGGTTCGCTTATTCGGCAACACGGTCTTATACGTGGGGCTTAGCATGGTGGCTTGCCTCGTCGTCTCCGTTCCGGCGGCATACGCTTTTGCCAAATTGAAATTCAGGTTCAGAAACGGGTTTTACGTCGCGATGATTGCCACGATGACGATTCCGGGCGTCACCTTTATCATTCCGAACTACTTGTTGATGTCCAGAATCGGCTGGACCGACCATATCGTGTCCGTTGTCGTCATTTGGGCCGTCTCCGCCATTCCGAGCACGGTATTCCTGCTTACCTCCTTGATGAGGGGGATGCCCGACGAAGTGCTTGAAGCGATCAAAATGGACGGCGCGAAATATCACCAGGCGATGATTAAAGTCGTTCTTCCCATGAGTCTTCCCGGCGTAGTCACGGTATCGATCTTTAACGCGACGAATTGGTGGAACGATCTGTTGACCCCGCTGATCTATTTGCAGTCCGATCATCTGAAGACGGTAACCGTGGCCGTAGCGACCGTGCTTAACAGGTTCAGCTCCGATTATCCGTTGTTGCTGTCCGGATTGCTGCTGGCCTCGTTGCCGCCGATCGCCATTTATATTATTTTCCAAGGTTTCATCCGCAAGGGCTTGGTCATCGGAGCCGTCAAATAATCTAAACCGAATGAGGACAAGAAAGGAAGTCATGCTCATGAGTACGAATCAAACGAAGCAAGGTCGCCTTTATTCGAAAGTAGCCATCGTCACGGGGGCGGCAGCGGGAATCGGCAAAGGAACCGCGCTGCTCTTCGCCGAAGAGGGCGCGAAGCTTGTGCTGGTCGACTTGCACGAAGAAAAGCTGAACGAAGTCGCCGCGGAAATCCGCGAAGCGGGCGGAAGCTGCGAAATCGTATGCGGGAACGTCGGCTTGATGGCAACCGCGGAACGCGCGGTGGCCCGCGCGGTCGACGCCTACGGCCAGCTCGATATCTTGTTCAACAATGCAGGCATCATGCCCGTCGGCGATATTCAGGATTATCCCGAAGAAACGTGGGACGAAGTGTTGCAGGTCAACTTGAAATCGATGTTCCTGATGTGCAAAAAAGCGATTCCCGAGATGCTCAAAGGAAACGGCGGCTCCATTATCAATACGTCGTCCGTGATGGCTTCGCTGACGGAGCCGGGTTATACCGCCTACTCCGCTTCTAAAGCGGGCATTATCGGCTTAACGAAGGAAATCGCCGTCTCGTATGCCGAGAAAGGCATTCGCTGCAACGCCATTTCTCCGGGGTGGGTCGAAACGGATATGAACGTCCGGCTCGCCGATAGCATGGGAGGCATGGATAAATTGTATCCGATTATCAAACAGCAGCAGCCGCTCGGAAGAATGGCTACGACGCGCGAAGTGGCCTACGCGGTACTGTTCCTGGCCTCGGATGAATCCGTCGTCGTCAACGGCTCTAATCTGAGCATCGACGGAGCGGCATCGGCCGCGATCTGAGGTCGACGATTTCTTAATAAATAACGATATTGGAGGATTTCTCATGCCTAAAATCAGTATTATCGGAGCCGGCTCGGCTATGTTTTCCCTAAGCCTTATTAAAGATATTTGCCTTACGCCTTCCCTTGAAGGCAGCGTAATCAGCTTCATGGACATCGACGAGCAGCGTCTGAACAGCGCCTATTCGCTTTGCGAGCGGTATGCCAAAGAGGCTAATATTTCTCTGGTTCTGGAAAAAACGACGGATCGGAGAGAATCGCTTCGCGGAGCGGACTTCGTCATGCTCGCGGCGCTGATCGGAGGACATCAACGTCTGAAAGACGGATGGGACATCGCTCGGAAGCACGGGTATCGTTTTGGCGGAAGCCTCCACGTCATGCATGATGAAGGATTCTGGATCAACTTCGATCAGTTGCAATTAATGGAGTCGGTGATGCAAGACATTCTGGAAATCTGTCCGAATGCTTGGTATATGCTCGTATCCAATCCGGTCATGGCCGGCGTGACCTATTTGCAGCGCAAGTATCCGCAAGCCAAGCTCGCGGGCTTCTGTCACGGTTCGAACGGAATACGGGCCGTCGCCGAAGTCATCGGGCTCGACCCGGCACATATTACGTACGAAATTCCGGGCGTCAACCATTTCATCTGGTTGACGGAGTTCCGCTACAAAGGCGAAGACGCGTTCCCCATTCTGGATCGCTGGATCGAAGAAAAATCGGCGGCTTATATCGAGCAATGCGGTACATGCGATTGGTTGGGACCGAAAGCGCTCGATCTATACAAGAAGTTCGGCGTATTCCCGATCGGCGATACGGGAAATCCGGGAGGCGGCGCTTGGCCCGCCTGGCATCACGCGGACGAAGAGACGGAGCGCTTCTATAAGGAAGATCCCGAGGCTTGGTGGCGCGACCTTTACTTCGCGGGCGGAGCCGCGGGCGTAGAGAAAATTCGGAGAGTTTCCGAGAATACGGCCGAGAAAGTGATGGATAGCTTCCCGCCGGTGCATTCGACGGAACCGATGATCCCGTTTATCGAAGCGATCGCGTGCGATGTTCCTAGGGTGATGATCCTCAATATTTTGAACGACAGCAATTACGTGCCTGGCATTCCGCTGGATTTTCAAGTGGAGATTCCTTGTTACGTCAGCGGAATAGGCGTTCAAGGCATTAAAACCAAAGGCTTGACTAAGCCCGTCATTCAATATGCGCTGCGCGATCGCGTCGCCCCCGTCGAGATGGAGCTGCAAGCTTACGAAAGCGGAAGCTATGAAGATCTTGTTCAATTAATTCTAATGGATCCGTGGACCCGTTCCGAACAACAGGCGCGGGCGCTGTTGGACGAGATTCTTCAACTGCCGAGCCTTGCCGCGATGAGACGGCATTTCAACTGAAGGGGCTGGCGATATGGTAATCGAACGGTTTGACCTTTACGGCGAAACCGCGATAAGAGCGCGGAACGAGGAACTGGAAATCGTTTTAGTCCCGTCATGGGGGAGCAATTTATTGTCTTTGCGCTCCCTAAGCAAAAACCTTGATTTGCTGCGATTCCCGCAATGCCGGGAAGAGTACGAAGCGGATCCGTTCATGTACGGATTGCCGATTCTATTCCCTCCGAATCGGATAGCCGACGGCAGGTTCGAATATAACGGCAGGGAGTATCGCTTTAATATCAATGACCCTTCGGAACACAATCATACCCATGGTTTGTTGTTCGACGCGCCGTGGAAGCTCCTGAGAGCCGAAGCCGAGGGAGAACGAATCGTGCTGGAGACGATCATTCACTCGGAGGAACACGAAGGGATTCTAGCGCAATTTCCTCATCTCTTTACCGTTCATATGAAGTACGTTTTGGAGCAGACGTCGCTAACCGTCGAAGCGACGGTTAGCAACCGGGATAGCGCTCCCTTTCCTTGGGGGCTCGGTTATCATACGACTTTTAATTTCCCGTTTAACGGTTCAGGGGATTTGGCGTCGTGCCGGTTCGCGCTTAATGCGGACAAACAATGGGTGTTGGACGAACGGTTTCTGCCGACCGGAGGGCTCGTAGATATCCCGTATTCGGAACAATTGCGCGAGGGGAAAAGCCTTGTCGGGCACGCGCTGGACGATGCTTTCCTTACGGCCGACGCCGGAGCGAACGAAGCGGTGTTGACGGATTCGGGCTCCGGAATTCGCGTCGTATACGGCGCCGACGAGCAGTTCAAACATTGGGTGGTTTACAATCACGATTCCAAACAAGGTTATCTTTGTCCGGAGCCGTATACTTGGATCACGAACGCGCCCAATTTGCGGCAGCTTCCGGAGGAATTGACCGGTTTCCGCGTTCTTCGGCCCGGCGAACAAGCCCAGACGATAACGCGGATTCGGATTGAAGAGGTGATCTAGACATGTCTTTGCGCAGCGATCGGTGGTTCAAACATCCGTCCAAGGAAACGCGATTCCAGCATTTGTCCGCCATGAGGGCGAATGGACATGTTCCGGAATCCTTCGTAGGCAAACCCATTATCGGCATATTCAACTCGTGGAGCGATTTGAATAGCTGCAATGCGCCTCATAAAGAGTTAGTCGAATTCGTCAAACGCGGGGTGCTGCTCGCCGGAGGTTATCCGCTGGAGATGCATACGATTACGGCTCCCGCGGATTTTATGAAACCTTCGGATCTGCCTTATCGCAACTTGATGGCGATGGACTTCGAGGAATCCATACGGGCATTGCCGATCGACGGCGCGGTCATGCTCTGCGAATGCGACAAGACGACTCCCGCCCAGCTTATGGGCGCGGCCAGCAGCAATATCCCGTCGCTTCAGCTTGCCGCCGGGCATCGGGCGTCGGGAACTTTTCGCGGGAAGAAAGTGAATTACGGTACCGATCTATGGCGGTTAATGGATGATTACAATGCCGGACTGTTAACCGAAGAGGAATGGACGGAGCTGGAAAAATGCATTTCGTGCACGCAGGGAGGGTGCCCCGTTATGGGGACCTCCTCCAGCATGAAATGCTTGTCCGAGATGCTCGGCATGATGCTTCCGGGCACGTCCACGATTCCGGCTACGCATGCAAGCCGCAAATGGGCGGCGGAAGAGACGGGGAAACGAATCGTAGCGATGGTCAAGGAGGGATTGACTCCGTCCAGCCTGATGACGGAAGCCGCATTCGATAACGCCATCAAGCTGCTCGCGGCGATCGGGGGCTCCACCAATGCGGTTATCCACTTGACCGCGATCGCGGGGCGCCTGGGCATTCGCATTCCCTTGAAGCGTTATGAAGAACTGTCCGCGGGCATTCCGTTGATGGTTAATCTTCAGCCGAGCGGCGAGCACAGCATGGACGATTTTTTCGAAGCGGGCGGGCTTGGCGCCGTGATCGGCAGGTTGCTTCCTCAATTGGACGCGACCCGTCTTACCGCTATGGGAACTACGCTTGAAGAAGCCTATCGCGATGCGCCCTCTTACCGCGACGATATCATTTCCACATTAGGCGAACCCTTCAAAACGGATGTCGGCCTTGCCGTGCTCACGGGTAATTTGGCGCCTTCCGGCGCGATCCTGAAACGCTCCGCGAGTTCGTTTATCAACGGGAAGCACAGGGGTCAAGCGATCGTATTCGATAGTTATGAAGACATGCATGAACGAATAGATAGCGAAGAACTGGAAGTAGACGAGACGTCGGTGCTCGTTCTGCGAAATTGCGGTCCGGTCGGCGCCGGGATGCCCGAATGGGGAGCGCTGCCGATTCCGAAAAAGCTGTTGAAGCAGGGCGTGCGGGATATGGTCAGAATTAGCGATGCGCGAATGAGCGGAACAAGCTTCGGAACCAATATCCTTCACGTTTCTCCGGAAGCTCAGCTCGGAGGACCGCTCGCGGCGATCCACAGCGGGGATTGGATCGAGGTCGATTTGGAACGGGGAACGCTTCATGTCGAGCTTACAGACGCGGAAATAAGCGAGCGAATGAAAGCTTGGTCGCCTGCTCGCTTGCACAAACGCGGATATATGCGGATGTACGCGGATCATGTCTTGCAAGCCGACGAAGGCTGCGATCTCGACAACCTGCGTCCGGCTTCCGAAGATGAAGTTCCATTCGTCGAACCGACCGTAGGAAGAGGATAGTTAAATCAGTCAGCCGTTCTAATCGGATGATGACTTTGGAGGAAATAGCGATGAATAGAGCACAAGCATTCGCGGCCAGTCTTGGCCTGCCGGACAAAGATCAGTACCAACTCCCGACAAGCGAAAAGAGATTCGAAGACGGTGCGCATTACCGGGTGGAGATTCCTTCCGTGGAAGGACCCGCAATATTGGAAAGCGTCATCGCCGAGTCCAGGAAATTCGGGATAACGGTGAATCGGGTATCCCAGGGCAGCGGCATTATGCTGTTAAGCGACTCCGAGATCCGCGACATGGCTCAGATGGGGAATACGGAAGGGATGGAAGTGTGCCTCTTCGTCGGTCCTCGAATGAGCTTCGATATCGGCGGGATGGCTCTTAGCGCCAGCGGTAAGGTGCTTGGGGGAAGACATGCGGGGATGGATCAACTGCTCTACGCGTTGGAAGATGTATTTCGCGCGACGGATCTAGGCATTCGCAGCGTACTTGTCGCTGACGAAGGCTTAGTATCGCTGATCGATCAAGCCAAAAACAAAGGACAATTGCCGACCGACTTGGTCGTCAAGATCTCCGCGATGATGAGTCCGACTAACCCGGTAAGCGCAAAAATCATAACGGAGCTTGGCGGCAATACGTTGAATTTGACCGGAGATATTACGCTTCCGCAATTGTCTTCGATTCGTACGGTCGTTGACGCGCCCGTTGATCTCTATATCGAGTCGCCGGACGATATGGGCGGGTTTATTCGGAATTACGAGATTCCGGAAATCGTAAGAATCGCCTCGCCGGTTTACTTGAAATTCGGTCTGCGCAACGCGACTAGCGTTTACCCTGCAGGGGCTCATAACAAAGAGGTGGCCAGAATCCAATGCATGGAAAAAGTGAACAGAGCCCATCTGGGTCTGCAATTGCTGGAACGGCATAATTCCGTTGCCGTTCAATCCGGCAAGTTCGCTAAAGGCTTGGGAATTCCTGCCGTCGACTAATGCTTTAACCAAGCTTTATGGAGGGAATAGAAAAAATGACGATAGAGCAAACTTATCTGAACTATATCGACGGGAAATGGAGCCCATCCGTAACGGGAAGGGTGACCGCGAGCCTTAATCCGGCCGATACGAAAGACATCGTCGGCTATGTGCAAGATTCCGGCGAAGCGGATCTCGAGCTTGCGGTGAGCGCGGCCAATCGTGCCAAGGGGGCATGGCGTAAGCTCTCTGGCGCGGCGCGGGGCGATTATCTATTCAAGGCGGCCAATCTGTTGGAGGCGAGGTTAGCCGATATCGCCGAAACGATGATGCGCGAGATGGGCAAAACCTTAGCCGAATGCAAGGGCGAAACGGCTCGCGGCGTCGCGATTCTCCGTTATTATGCCGGGGAAGGCATGCGGAAGATCGGCGACGTTATTCCATCGACAGACAATGAAGCCATGATGTTCACCACTCGGGTGCCTCTTGGGGTCGTAGGCGTCATAACGCCGTGGAATTTCCCGGTCGCGATCCCGATGTGGAAAATGGCGCCGGCGCTTATCTACGGGAATACGGTCGTGATAAAACCGGCTATCGAAACGTCCATTACGGCTGCCAAGCTTCTGGCTTGTTTTGAAGAAGCGGGTCTTCCGCCGGGCGTTGTCAATATGGTTACCGGCGACGGAGCAACGATCGGCGGCGGCATTGCGCGGCATCCCGATATTCAAGGCATCACCTTTACGGGTTCCAACAAGGTAGGAAAACAGATCGGACAAACCGCTCTATCCCGCGGCGCGAAGTATCAATTGGAAATGGGCGGGAAAAATCCGCTTATCGTCGCGGAAGACGCGAACCTCGATCTGGCGGTAGAAGCGGCGATCAGCGGCGGATTGAAATCAACCGGACAGAAGTGTACCGCAACGAGCAGAATTCTCGTACAGGCTTCGGTCTATGAAATTTTCCGTGCCAAGCTGGTGGATCAAGTGAAGCGGCTGAAGCTGGGGAACGGAAACGATTCCGCGACGTGGATGGGACCTTGCGCGAACGAAAGACAGCGCGATACCGTTCTCTCTTACATCGACAAGGGGATCGCGGAAGGCGCGAGCTTGCTTTGCGGGGGAGGCGTCCCTGCCGACGAGGAATTAAAGAGCGGTTATTACGTGCAACCGACCGTATTCGACGGGGTGACTTCGAAGATGACGATCGCTCAAGAGGAAATCTTCGGGCCGGTGCTGGCGCTTATCCCTTTCAATGATTTGGAGGAAGCGATCTCGCTTGCAAACGACGTGGAATACGGACTAAGCGCCTCCATTTTCACGCAAAATATCGGGAACATTCTCGCTTTTATCGCCGATATGGATGCAGGCTTAGTCCGCATTAATGCTGAAACGGCAGGCGTCGAGCTGCAAGCTCCGTTCGGCGGAATGAAGCAATCCAGCTCTCACTCGAGAGAGCAAGGGCAGGCGGCCATCGAGTTCTTCACTTCGATTAAAACGGTTTTCCTGAAGGCTTAGCAGGAATTTAATAAGATATGACAGGAGAAGACAACCTTGATGGTTGTCTTTTTCTTCTAACCTTATCATTCTTAAACCGGACTTTGCTTGAGCGAAAAGGGACTAATCAGTTACGTCCACTCAGCAACGGAGCAGGCAAAGTCTCGCTTCTTTTTTGAAGCGTGCCCAGAGGCACGCATTCATTTTGTAGCCCCCGTTACAGAAAAAAACAGTAAAATGTAATATGATATAAAAAGCGAATAACTTTCAAAAGGAGTACGACATGAACAAAAAAATGATTTTATCCTCATTAGGCACTTTTGTAGTAGGCATATTGGTGGGGGGAGCACTGTTGTATAACGACGATGTGTACAGTGCGGTGAAGAAAACAATCACGGGAGAGGACTTGCAAAACACGGTAGGGGCAATTACTACAGCGGATTTACAAACAATGGATATTGTATCAGCCATGGCGGCGGTACAATCGCAACGCGCAAAGCTACTAGAAGATCAACTGAAATCGCAAATATCTGCTGTACAATCGAATAATGAAAAGGTAGCAAAATTGAATTATGTGCTGGCGGGATTGTATCAAGTAAAAGGCAGGTTCGGCGCGAGTGCGCCAGCTAATGCAGCGGTCACTAGCAAAGAACAGAGTGATTTAAGTCAATTGTATTCGGCTGCCGGATTAAAGGAAATACCGAAGACGAAGAGCGAGGTAGATGCGCATATTAGCTCTGTAAAACAATCGATTGATGCGCTTTCTAATAGTCAACAAATGGAAATGCTTAGGTTACAGTCATTGTCGAACAAACGTAACGAAGCTTTTGATGTCATGACTAATTTCGTTAAAAAGATGCAGGATTCTCGCAGCTCGATTATTGGGAATATGCGCTAATCTGGTTTGCACGAGTGAAGAGAATAGGATTGTAGGTCTTGTATCTAGTATACATGCCCTGCAATCCTATTTACGTTGTATACACTCTAACATCGATACATAGTAAAATAGGCATATAAGTAGGGTAGGGAGAGGGAATGAGTGGACTTAGACGCTATAGAGAAATGGCTTCGACAACATCCTTTGTTACAAGGGATTCCGGACAATGAGATCGAGATGGTTGCACGTTCAATCGAAGTCCACACCTTCGAGCCAGAATCGTATTTATTTGTAGAGAATGACCCCTCTTCGGATTGTTATATACTTGTGCAAGGACGTGTGAGCGTTACCAGTCGGAATCTTGTCGGACAGACTCTAACTCTAGCGGAGCTGGGAGCGGGTGAAATCGTTGGCGAGATGGGACTCCTTCGACGAGCACCTCGCTCGGCTTCGATTGAAGCTATGGAGCAGGTGGTAGCAATTCGGCTTGATTATAGCTTATTTGAACGGTTAGCTGATCAAAGTCCGTTGTTCTATCAAAGTATGCTAGTTAATGTGCGATTGCGCTATATCCATAGCTTATTAAGAAAAGCGACGATTTGGTCGACGATTCCTGATTCGGAATTAAGAGGAATTGCTGAGATCACGCAATTAGAATCGCTCAAGCAAGGACACACGATCGTGCGTAAAGGTGAAACGATAACCTCCCTGTATATGATTAGTAGCGGAAGCGTAGAAATACGAAGTAAAGGGAAACATGCGGTCCTTCGGGAAGGCGATTTTTTCGGGGAAACGGAATTGCTGACCGATTTACCGGCATTTTATGAAGTGAAAGTGCTTGAAGATTGTGAACTATTAACGCTGGACCAGTCGTTCTTTCATTCGATATTAACTTATTATAAGCCTGTGAAGCATCAATTATTGACCATGTTAAGCATTCGGAATCCAGCATTATTGAAGTCCGTCGTTGTACCCTATAATCCGGAAGAATTGCAACCTGCAGAACTAGATAAGCAAAATCAGCTGCCGCAAGCCAAAGACAAGTGGATTACATACTTACTGTTGTTAGGCTGTGGATTTGTCGGATTATCAATTCTAGCCTTTTTTGTTTCGAATCTTGGGATACGAATCGCAGTGTTGCTCATGGGTGGCTTGTTTGGACCTGTTACGTTCGTGGCATATGTAAGAAATCAACAAATTCTCGGGTTTCGCGGTTATCGCTTAGCGATGATATTTCTATTGACTGGACTTGTGGCGATTCCGGCTGCTTTTGCTTTGGAACGATTATGGATGGTCGCTCCATCTGTTGCTCCGCCGTTTCTAGGTTCTTTCTATAACCCGATAATCGTAGCGATTGTGGAGGAATGCTGTAAGCTGCTCGTTTTTTTCATTCTTTTGCGTAGACATCAGGTTCGATTTTTGATGGATGCTATTGTGTTTGGCGCTGCGGCAGGTATGGGGTTTGCAGCGATCGAGAGTATATTATATGGCTGGACAAATTTACAATCCGATTCTTCATTATCGATGCTCGTTGTCTTGTGGGTGCGTACGTTGCTTTCTCCATTCGGACACGGTACGTGGACAGCGATTGCCGCGGTTGGATTATGGATGGGTTTAGCGAAACATACGACACTACAAATTCAGCCACGTAATCAATGGGCAAAAATAGGGATGTTTTCTGGTTTATTCGCTGTCTCTTTAGGCCTGCATACGTTATGGAATTATTCGTACCCATCAGGAAGTTTTAGACTGCTTGCAATGGGAGCTATTGGGGCTATCGGTATTGGTTTATTATTGGGGCTTATTCGACGAGGACGCCAGCTTGAATTTGGCACATTACGTGCTTTGAATCCAGAAGATACGCGAGTCGGAGGCTCATCGAGTCGTGCAGATTTGGTTTGTAATGGGTGTGGCACGTATTCTCCGCCGAATAGCAGATATTGCACACGATGCGGGCAAGCTTTGCGTATTCGAGCCGTAGGGAAATGATAATCAAACTGCGCCAAACATAGTTCTAAGGGCATCAATGTTACACACGAGTATTTTCTTCTGATCAATACGAATGAATTGCTCTTGTTGTAATTCAAGCAATGATTTGGTCACTGTCTCCCTCGCGGTTCCCGTCATATCTGCCATCTGCTGATGCGTTAGTTTCACATCAATTAAAATACCATCAGAAGATGGGAGGCCATATTGTTCAGATAGTCGTATCAACATGTGAGCAATGCGCGTTCGTACATCGATTATGGTCAATTCCGTTATTAATTTATTGGCATCACGTAGACGATCCAAGGTTGTTTCCAATATGCCGATCATGATTTCAGGCTTGCTTTTTAATAAGGGAATGAAATCGCGTTTTTTTAATACGCATAAGGTGGATTTCTCGATCGTTCTTGCAGAAGCAGAGCGAACTCTTTCATTTTGCAACAAAGCCATCTCTCCAAAGAAATCGCCTTCTCTAAAAATAGAAAAGATCACGTCCCTAGAGCTGTTATTTTGATAGATTTGAATAACCCCTGATATAACCAGAAAGAGCTCATCCCCTTCATCGCCTTCAAAGAAGATGGACTCCCCTTTTTTATAAATACGCGTACTACATAACTTAGAAATCTCAGCGATATGCTCATCATCAAGATGCTCGAAGAATGGAAAATCTCGTAAGAAATGTATGTTCATCCGTAGAACTCCTCTAGTATGACATTCAATATTAGCCTAGCAGAACAGTGAACAACACTCAAGTTAAGTGGAGACTGTAAGAGGAGTTCTGAAAGGAACTAATCGTTTTCGAATACTAAATTTGCTCCGGAAAGCAGCATTACCCGCGCTGAATTCGTGACGATGCTGGTTCATGCGCTTAATTGTTGGCTTTTTTCGACTTTTTTTTGCGAAATACTAACTTTCGTTAGGTTTTTTTTAATAGTTTGTCAGAAATCATTTAGATGCAGACAAGTATTTCATATTGACAGCTGATATTGATCTAGATGTAAGTCCCTATAATCAGGAAGAGGGTTGGGTGCGGATAGGCGACGTCGATTATCATTTTTTAGGAAACATAGACGGTAACGGTTATACAATAACGGGGCTAACGAGTAATAGGCCAGGAGATGCGGTCACGGTCTCTATTCCGACAGGTGCGACAGACAAAGAGCTGAAATTAACGATAACCAAATTACTAGATACTCAAAGTCTTGTAACGAATAAACAAGTTCTAGCAACCTCAATCTATGAGATTCTGAAGAACTTCCCGGAGAACTTCGGTAAGCCGGTCACGCTGACCTTCGTGTTCGATCCAGCAAGCGTGAAGAAAGATCAAAGGCCAGCCATATTCTACTATGATGAAGTGAAGAAGGTATGGGTGGAAGTTAAGGGCGGCAAGATTAACGGAAATCGAATTAGCGTAGATGTTGATCATTTTACGAAGTTTGCGGTAATCGTAGTAGATCCAACGGTAGTTGTACCTGAACCGGAGCAACCAAAGGAACCAACGGGCATCGATGCAGAAGTTAAATTCGGCGATATCGCGGGACATTGGGGTACGCGTGCCGAGATGGCGGCGATGATCGCTAACGCATTGCGACAACCGATCGAAGCCAATGCCGTAACCGGCTTCGCGGATGATAAGGACATTCGGGCTTGGGCAAAAGGCAGCGTTGCGATCGTGAAGCAAGCAGGTATCATACAAGGGAAAAGCGGCCCTCAAGACAATGCGACAAGGGCAGAGGCTGTAACGGTACTGATGAAAATGCTGGCGCTACAGAGCAAGTAATAATATTTAAGCCGGGTGCCAATAGACATGAAAGCAAAGAGCTCAAGCTGGCTGCTTGAGCTCTTTGCCGTTTCGGTTATGACTTCCATTGAGAGCTTATTGAGGACAGTGGATCTTTTGTTTGCGACAAATTTCGCGGCTTTCTCTGTTTATTCTGCGTTTATCCCACTCTTCTATAATGAAGGGCGGAAGAATCGTAGAATCGAATGGGAGGCTATATGATGTTGATAAGCAAAGAGAAACGGATCGGCAATTGGTTCGGGCAGAGAAGCAAGATGGCGATTTGCTTTGTTCTTGCATTTCTATTGGCGTTGCCGGTACTGGCGGGAGGGAATGTCGCTCAAGCGGCATCCGACACGAGTAGTTGGATGCTTGTGGACGACGGCGGACTTGCCAAAAATACGACACAAGCTTCTTATAAAGCCGACCTTATCGAGTATAAGGGGAACCTATATGTCTTATGGTCGGAAGAAGCCAGCGGCACTTCGCAAATGCACGCGATGAAATACGATGGAACGGGTTGGCTCTCCGTGGACGAACCTCAATCGGGATGCATCCCTTCCGGTTGCTTGAATGCGCACGGAGCCGAAAATAAACTAGGCAATCGAGCGGATTCTCCGTCGCTTGCCGTTTATAAGGAAAAATTATATGCCGCTTGGCACGAAGGATATTTGGGGATCAACTTGCAAGCCAGAGTCAGACAGTTTGACGGGGATAATTGGACGACCGTAGACGGCGGTACGCTTAATGTGGCGGATGAACTGACGTATGATCCGCGAATAACGATTTTTAACGATGAGCTGTATGCGATATGGCAAGAAAACTCCAAAATTCAGGTAAAAAAGCACGATGGTACAGGAACGGAATGGCAAATCGTCTCTCCGAGCTCGAGTCTGAGCGTAAATGGGGCAGCGCAACCTCAATTGGCCGCATACGACGGTTCTTTGTATGCCGTGTGGCGTGAAGAAACGGGCACTCCGGGCGTGCAAGAGATCAAGGTGAGCCGCTATGCCGGAGGAACAGACTGGGTACCGATAGACGAAGGAGGCTTTGGCGTCGATGGGGGTACGAATATCCAACGTCCGAACGTGGCTGTATTCGAGAACAAAATGTACGTCGCTTGGTCGGATAACAATCGGGCTATCCGGGTCAAGTCCTATGACGAACAGAGCGGGTGGCAATGGGCGGATAACAACGCCGGATTAAATTACACCGCTAGCAATAGCATTGACTTACCGAAATTAATCGCGTACGACGGCTATTTGTATGCCGTTTGGGTCGAGTCCGGTACCATCAGGGCGAAGAAGTACGATGGCAACAACTGGACGACCGCCGACAGCGACCATGGGCTCAACGCCCGAATTGGCTCGGTCGCCAATAATCCTTCGCTCGCCGTATATAATGGCAAATTGTTTGCGGTATGGACGGAGAAGTACGACGGCAAGAACCAGGTGCGTGTCGCGCGGATGCCTGTGTTCCAAGCTCCCGACGCCCCGCAGAACGTGAAGGCTGATGCAGGTGATGGAGGAGCGATGATTAAGTTCGATCCGCCGGCGAGCAACGGAGGCAGCCCGATAACGGAATATACCGTAACGTCGAGTCCGGAAGGAATCACGAAGACGGGCAGCGCTAGCCCAATCAAGGTAACAGGTCTGACGAACGGACAAAGCTACACGTTCACCGTGACGGCGAAGAATGCGTCGGGAACTTCGGTAGCATCGACTCCAACAAGCGGCGTAACGCCTAAGGCGGGTTTTAAAAACTTCGTGTCCGGCGAGTTTAACTTCGCGGTAGGGGTGGCGGTGGATCGCGACGGGAATGTCTATGTCGAGAATGCTGAAGACGGGGCTGGATACAGTAGCAAAAGTGAAATTCTCAAATTCGATAAGCACGGCGCGTTTGTGACTGAATTGGGACAATTCGACACTGGGTTTCCGTTATTTAGCACCGGAAAACCTTCGGGCATTGCCGTTACAGTAACTGGAACAGTCTATGCGGTCGATAACAAAAATCACCGAGTGTCTTATTATGATTCCAACGGGAGCTTGTTGGGCGTGCTGGGCGATCGTTCTCAGTTCAACACTCCGCTCGCAATAGCCGTAGACGAGACAAGAGGTAGATTATATGTCGCGGAACAAACTTCAAGAATTAAGGTGCTCGATGACAGCGGTAACGTTCTACAAACGTGGGGAAGTTCTCCAGGCAACGGGTCCGAACAATTTTACAATCCTTCAAGTTTGGGGGTTGACGGCGAAGGCAATGTCTACGTTCTCAACACCGGTAACAGTAAAATAAAGAAATTAAATAGTGATGGGGAATTAATTGGAGAATGGGGAGGGCCTGGCACTTCGGAAGGTCAATTTATTGATCCGGCCGGGATCGCCGTGGACGTAGCCGGCAACGTCTATGTAGCCGATACGTATAAATCTCGGATTCAGAAGTTTGATTCCGAAGGGCGACATCTGGAGACTTGGGCAGCGTGGGGAACGTGGGGCAGCGATGAAGGACAATTCCGCCTTCCATATGGTATAGCGGTAGACATTAACGGTAATGTCTATGTCGCGGATACCGGGAACAACCGTATCCAAGTTTTGCGTAGTGAATCGATAGCGCCATCCATCACGACACACCCATCGGACACAACGGTGACAGCGAATGGCAGCGCCAGCTTCAGCGTGACGGCGACGGGAACGGGATTGACGTACCAGTGGCAAGTGAATAGAGGGGCAGGGTTCGAAAATATAAACGGAGCGACGAACTCGACGCTTACGCTTTCCAATGTCACGACTTCTATGAGCGGTTACCAGTATCGGGTCGTAATCGCCAGCGGTACGCAATCGACGACGTCGAATGCGGCACTGCTGACGGTGAACTCCGAATCGGGCAGTGGATCAGGGCCATCGGGTTCGGGACCGACGCCCCCTGCTGTGAACAATGGGGAGAGCGATGCAGAGATTCTCGTAAACGGTAAAGCGGAGAGCGCAGGCAAAGCAACGACGACTACGGTGAACAACCGGAAGGTAACAACGATAACGGTTGACGCTGCCAAACTGGACAAGCGTCTAGCGGCGGAAGGAGATCGTGCGGTCGTTACGATCCCGGTTAGCGGAGACTCCGACGTCGTTATCGGCGAATTGAACGGTCAAATGATCAAAAACATGGAGAACCGGCAGGCGGTTCTGGAAATTCGCACGAATCGAGGCACTTATACCGTGCCTGCTCTACAAATCGATATTGACGCCATCTCCAAGCAAATCGGCGCTGCAGTCGCATTAAGCGACATTATAATTCGCATCGAAATTTCCGCATCTGCGGCAAATATTGCACAACTGGTGAAAGACGCAGCAGCCAAAGGGGAATTTACGATAGTCGCTCCGCCTGTTGATTTCAAGATCACAAGCTTGCATGGCGACAAAACCGTCGAGATAACGAAGTTTAACGCGTTCGTACAAAGGACGATTGCGATACCGGCAGGCGTAGATCCGAGCCGAATTACAACGGGAATCGTCGTGGACTCGGATGGCAAGGTGCGTCACGTTCCGACTAAGATCATCGTCGTGGACGGCAAGCATTATGCGCAAATCAACAGCTTGACGAACAGCACGTATTCGGTCGTATGGCATCCGATCTCATACAGCGATATGACGAAACATTGGGCGCAAGCCGAGGTGAACGATATGGGTTCGCGCATGGTGATCGAGGGAACGGGCAGCGGCAAGTTCAGCCCGGATCGTGACATCACGCGAGCCGAGTTTGCGGCGATTGTCGTTCGCGGACTGGGACTCAAGCTGGCAAAAGGCGCGACGCCATTCGCGGACGTAGCGGCATCCGACTGGTACGCCGGCGCGGTGAATGCGGCGTACAAATACGGTTTGATCGACGGGGTGGAAAGTGGCAAGTTCCATCCGAATGACCAAATTACGCGGGAACAAGCAATGCTGATCATCGCGAAAGCGATGGCGATAACCGGATTAAAGGAGAAGCTTCCTGCGAAGTCCGAAGATGCCCTTCTAAAAGGATACTCGGACATTTCCGCCCTGTCCGGTTGGGCAAGAAGCGGAGCGGCGGACACCGTGCAGGCTGGCATCCTGACAGGAAGAAACGAAACGACTCTTGCGCCGAAGGCCTACATGACCCGGGCGGAGGTAGCGGTCGTCATCAGCCGATTGTTGAAGCAATCGGGTCTAATCTAGCATTTAGAATCAATAGAAAGCCGCTTTCGACCAACGTTTTTCAGACGATGGCGGAAGCGGCTTTTTTCAAGATCATGTTTCAGAGTCTATTTCTGTTGCTCTTTTTTGTTTATAGTAAATATATGAATACATGTTCTCCGTGCAGCAAGGGATACAGGCAATAAGCGTTAAGGAGACGAGAGCCTATGATTCGTGTAATGCTCATTGATGATGAGGAAGATGCGCTGGATTTATTGGAAATTTTGCTTGGACAAATTGGGAATGTCAAAGTAGTAGGCAGGTATATCAATCCGGTTCAAGCGATTGAAGCTTTAGGTAATTCCGCAGTAGATGCAGTGTTCATGGATAACCAGATGCCGGGAATGAAGGGCACGGAAGCTGCCAGAGTAATCAGAAGCATGATTCCGCGAATACCTATCGTATTCACGACGGCATATGCGGAATACGCGGTCGAAGCGTTTGAAATTCAATCTACCGATTACCTGCTGAAACCGTTAACGATAGATAGATTGCAGAACACGGTTGCGCGCATTCAACAATCGTTACCCGAGTCTGTCAATCAAGCGCGTCAGAACGATAGCATTACCCCGACGGTCTATTGTCTGGGCGGCTTCCATATTGGATTGCCGGGTGATGCGAGCAAGACGCTAACATGGAAGACAAAGAAGGAAAAGGAGCTTTGCGCGTTTCTGATCCATTATGCGGGAAAATCCGTGAATACGGCATCGATCATCGAAGCGATATGGCCGGGATACGATCTGAACAAGGCGAAAACCTATTTATATACGTGCTTGTCCTATTTAAGGAAAAGCTTGGCCGAGCACCATATTGCGATACATATACGCAAAGCAGATCAAGGTTTCGTAGCTGTAATGGATGGGCCGACCGTCGATGTAACCGAATTTGAGCTGCTACTGAGCAACATCATGGCCGAAGAGGAAATGGATGAGAAGTCTTACGTCAAAATGAATCAGAAGTATACAGGCGAATATATGGAAGGCTGCGATTTCGGTTGGGCTACCGCCAAACAGTTGGAGATTAAAGCCTCTTTTGTCCGAGTGCTTCGTAAATGGTGCGCGTATTTTCGAAGTCAGGGCAATTTTGCGCTAGCGGTAGACAGCATGCAAAACCTATTGTCGCTTGCCCCTGATTCCGAGATTGACGGTCGCGAGTTAATCAAGCTGCATCTTAGCATAGGTAATCGTAACGAGGCTTATCGGGCCTGTTTGCAATTGGAACAAGCGGTTCGCTTTCAATTAGGAGCAGGGCTGGAGGAAGAGACATTGCGGCTATTCGAACAAACGAAAGACAAGACAGAGCGGCGAGTCCGATGAGAAAAAAAGTTGCGGCGGCGCTGATCACGTTCTCTCTATTGTTTGCAACCTATGGAATTTTATTGTCCTACGTCAATTTTCATAAGAAGCCCCTGCCTTTAGCGGTGAACGGATTAATGGACTTAACGGCGTGGAAGTTCGAAGAAGCTGGAGTCATCCGATTGGACGGGCAGTGGGAGTTATATCCGAATCAGCTGTTATCCCATCAGTCTTCCCTTTCCTCTCCTGTTGCAAGGGGAGCGCATGCGATAATTCAAGTTCCCGGAACGTGGTCAACGCAGATGGATACGATCGGCATGGCAACCTACCGATTGCAGCTCCGAGTCGATAATGCAAGCGCGGTGTATGGATTAAAAACAGCTGCCGTGCTGATTTCCAATCGACTTATCGTCAATGGTCAAATCGTCGGATCAAGCGGGAATCCGGCCGAGAAGCAACATTACAAAGCGCTTAACAAACCGTATGTTAGCTACTTTACGCTGCAACCGGGCTGGAATGAAATTTTGGTAGAGGTAGCCAATTATGAATTTCACGTAGGCAGCGGGATCAGAGAATCCCTCCTCTTGGGCAAGGCCGACCAAATTGCCGGAGTTCGCGATCGAGCGACGGCTCATGATTGGATCGGGTTAACCGCCTTCCTGATCATGGGATTATATTTCATCGGATTATTTGCTCAACGTAGAAACGATTATTCGCTTGCGGTATTCGGCTTCGTTTGCATATGTATCGCTTTATTTACAAGCGTTAGCGGCGAAAGAGTGCTATTCGATGCGGTGGGCCCGTTTCCGTTCTGGCTTTATTTCCGCATTCAGATGGCTGCGACGGTTGGCGTAGGCGTTGGCTTTTTACTTTATGTGTATACCGCTTTCCGGCCCTATTGCTTTAAGTGGTTCACGCGAGGCGGGTTGGCTTTAGGGGTCATACTTGCCGTGCTGAATATCGGCTTCGCTTCCCAGCTTTCAACAGGACCGTTTCGTCAATTGACGTCGTTATACGTTACGGTCTCGTTGCTGTACGCAACGTATGTATTCGTGTATACGGTCCTGCACAAAGTAGCGGGCAGCGGGTATTTGGCCGTGGCTGCCATGGCTTTGAATGCGCTGGCGCTGAACCAGAATATGAACGTTTACTTCGGCGTGCCGATCTATGAACTGCCCCCGATCGAACCTTTTCTTGTTCTGCTGATGCTTGGCTTGCTGATGTCGCTCCGTTTCTCGAACGCTTTCCGGAAAATCGAAGAGCTGTCCGGGCAATTGTTGCAGGCAGATAAGCTAAAAGATGATTTTCTAGCCCGAACCTCGCACGAGTTCAAAACGCCGCTGCACGGCGTGATGAATATTTCCCGGTCGTTGCTGGATGATGCCTCGCAACCGCCATCAGCCGAACAAAGGGAAAAGCTTCAGTTGATTACCGACATTATGAGGAAGCTTTCACAGCTCGTTTACGATATTTTGGACTTATCGAAGCTGAAGCAAGGCGAACTGAGAATCGTTCCGAAGCCAATCGACGTTCGTTCTGTCGTAGAGGTGCAAGTGCGCTTCTATTCGTATCTGTGCACGGAAAATCATATTCAACTGGTGAATAATGTGCCTGCGGAGTTGCCCTCCGCTTTAGCCGATGAAATCCGCCTGAGCCAGGTGATCGGAAATTTGCTGGACAATGCGATTAAGCATACGGAGAACGGAAGGATTGTCATTACCGGCAGGGAGTATGGCGGTAGGCTCGAAATTGCCGTGCAGGATACAGGAGAAGGCATCGAACCCCAAGACATTCCTTTTATTTTTGAACCGTTTAAGTCGCTTGAGGGAGATAATCGCCGCGGCTTCGGATTAGGGCTGCCGATTGCCAAACAATTGGTCGAGCTGCAAAACGGCACGCTTTCGGTTGCTTCCACGCCGGGCGTCGGCTCCACATTTACGATTACGCTTCCCATCGCAAATCAAGTAAAAGATGAGTTGTCATCCGTGTCCGGGAGCGCGTTCGTACCCAAAGAGGCGGAATATTCTTTCGCTACGCCACTTCATTCGAATCAGAGCGGTAAGCATACGATACTGATCGTTGACGATCAATATATTAACCTCAAGGTGTTGCTGGATGCGCTTCAGACTCCGGAATATCACGTCATCGCGGTCAAGAACGGGTATGAGGCGCTGGAGCAGATCAATCAGTGGGGCAGAATCGATCTTGTTATTCTCGATCTAATGATGCCTGGCATGTCGGGTTATGAGGTGTGTCAGGAAATTCGCAAAAGGTATTCGTTATTGGAGCTGCCCGTCTTGATGGTAACGGCAGCTATTCAGCCGCAGGATAAGGTGGCGGCCTTCCAAGCGGGAGCGAACGATTACTTGCCTAAGCCGTTCGATCTGGAAGAGCTGAAGGCCAGAATCGGCAGCCTGCTCGCGATGAAGGAATCGCTCGGTCGGGCGGTCCACATGGAAGTGGCGTTTCTGCAATCGCAGATCAAGCCGCATTTTCTGTACAACGTGCTGAACAGTATTGTGGCATCAAGCTATACGGATGCGGAGCGCGCGCGGAAAATGATTGCCGATCTAGCCGATTACTTGCGTGGGAGCTTCCGGTTCAGCAATACGGAGGAACGCATCGGGTTTGCAGAAGAGTTTAGCCTCATTCGAACTTATGTGGAGATCGAGCGAGCTCGATTCAAAGATCGTATTCGCTTCGAGTACGATCTCCCCGAGGCTGTTAATAGCTTGCGTATGCCGCCGCTTTTGTTGCAGCCTCTTGTCGAGAATGCGATTCGTCATGGCATCGGCAATCGTATGGAAGGCGGCACGGTGACGATTACGGCGGAGCAAACGGTTGGGCACTGGCGGTTTATTGTCGCCGATGATGGCGTGGGGATCGCGCCCGATCGGTTGAAGACGTTGCTTGAACGAACCGATGGGGACGAAGTTCAAGGGGTAGGCTTGCGGAATATTAACAAACGGCTGAAATACGAATACGGGACTTCGCTGGAACTGGAAAGCGAGCCGGGGCTCGGCACGAAAGTTGTCATACGCATTCCGGAATCACGGGTTTGACGCGTTGTACCAAGCAATGGAACAGGCCCTCATCGATTTGATGGGGGCTTGTTCGGCTATAGGGAAAATTGTCGATTTTTAAGGTTTTTTTAAGGTGCGATCGGATATGATGGGTGGAAAATGCGGGACCTAGGAAGTACGACTACGACCACGAGAGGAAGATGACAATTGATCCCGGAATTGAGATTAAGCAAAACCTACGATAGTATCCGAAAAACGGTACATCTATTGCTCGCCTTTGTGTTGACGATGCCTTTATTATTCCAAGGGGGAAGTATGGCTTCGGCATCGGTAGGAGGCTTTACTTTTGTAGATGGCGGCGGAGCAAACGGGGTGAATGTGATTCCAACCAGAGCAGCCAACGATCCTTCCATAGTTGCGTTTAATAATGAGATCTATGCAGCATGGCAGGAAACGAACAATGTTGACGGAAGAAATGTTAATCAAATTCACGTCAGGAAGTATAAAGATGCGACTTGGACGACTATTAGTGGTCCTAATGGTATTAACATAAATGCATCTAAAATGGCAGGCAACCCTACTCTTGCCGTCTTTAATGGGGCTGTATATGCTGCATGGAAAGAACTGGGTACTTATAATGGTAACGATGCGGATAAAATCCGGATCAGTAGATATACCAACGCAGGCTCGGCCTGGGAGAATGTCACTGGAAATGTAGACGGATTAAACGTAGATCCTGCCAAAGCAGCCTTTGCTCCTAGTCTAGCCGTTCTCGGCAATGCTTTGTATGCGTCATGGTCAGAAAACGGGCAGATTCGAGTCAAGAAGTTTGATGGAACCAATTGGACGAGCGCCGAGGAGGAGGGTTCAACAGGATTGAACTCCAAAGGCGCCACCTCCCCTAGCATGATTGCATCTAATAATGCTTTGTATGTGATGTGGTCTGAATTGGATTCGGACGCTTATCATCTTCGAGGCAAGAAGTATGACGGGGTAAGTTGGACGAGTTTAGACAATGGAGTCCCAGGCGGTCTGAATATCAAACCTTCAAGTATTGCAGTTGAACCTTCACTGGCAATATATAACGATAAACTATATGTGGCATGGGAAGAAAATAATGTTGATAGACTAGATTATCAAATCCGAGTTAAGAGGTATGACGAACCCGGTTGGACAAGCGTTGACGGCGGCGATCAGTATGGATTAAATATAAATTCTGGGTTCAGGGCAGCTAACGTTGAATTAGCTGAATTCAACAATCATTTATATGCGATATGGCAAGAAGTAAAAGCTTTGACTATTATCCAACATATCCGAGTTAAAAAATATGATGGTACAAAGTGGACAAGCGCTGATGGAGGCGGTCCTAACGGCCTGAACAAAAATGCTGAAGTCGCTGCACTTAATCCAGATGCAGCAGTAATGAACAACCAACTGTTCGTAGCATGGCAAGAGAAAAGCGGAAATGCAAATCAAATTAGAGTTGCGAAACAGTTGCCGCCTGCCGTTATTAGCGTAACCTTCAATATTTCCAACATAGGCATTTTCCAGGGGAAATCCGATCAGCTTATCGCGACCGTAAATACGGTAGGAGACGCAGCGAATACGGTAATGTGGACGAGTAACGACGCTAACAATAAAGTGACAGTAGATCAGACAGGGACAATAAAGATTGCGGCGGATGCTACCCCGGGAGAATATGAGATCAGGGCAACATCGACGGTAGATAGCAGTAAGTTCGCAATTGCCACGATTAGGGTTGTTGCTGTTTCAATAACTCGCGTAACGGTAAGCCCGAGCGCAGCAAACTTAGTTCAAGGAGAAGAAAGACAACTTACTGCCAACGTCAGTGAAAATGGAGGAGCAACGAAGACGGTAACATGGAAGAGCAACGACGTTAACAACAAGGTAACGGTTAGCTCCGCAGGGAAAGTTCTCGTTGACGGGGATGCCGCTCCGGGCCCATATACGATCACGGCAACGTCAACTTTTGATAATAGTAAATTCGGTACCTCTATTATTACGGTTACGGCAGCGCCGCCTGCTATTAACAGCGTAACCGTTAACCCGCCTACGGCAAGCGTGGAGCAGGGAGGGAGCGAACAATTTACGGCGACTGTAGCTGCGGTTGGGGGAGCGGCGAAGACGGTCGAATGGACAAGCAATGACGGCAAGGTAACAGTAAGCGAAACAGGGAAAGTAACCGTAGCAGAGGATACTGCTCCGGGACAATATACGATTACGGCAACGTCGACGGTAAACGGGAGTAAATATGGAACTGCCACGATTACGGTTACGGCAGTACCGCCGGGAGTTAACAGTGTGACAGTTACTCCTGGCAGTGTAAGCATGGTTAGAGGAGGAGAAAAGCAACTCGAAGTCAAGGTAAATGCCGTGGGCGGAGCGGATAAGACTGTCACTTGGTCAACAAGCGACGGAGACGTAGCGGTGGACAACACAGGGAAAGTAACCGTTGCTCCGGGTGCGGATTTGGGCAATTATACGATTAAAGCCACCTCGGTTTTCGATAGCAATAAAGTCGGAATAGCTACGATCACGGTCGTCGAAACGCCGGCAATTAACAGCGTCACCGTCAATCCAAGCGCGGAGAATGTGGCGCAAGGAAATAGCTTACAACTGGAAGCCACGGTAGATGCTGTAGGAGACGCGGATGAGACGGTAAAGTGGACAAGCAGCGACCCCGATCAAGTTGCAGTGGACAGCACCGGTAACGTAACTGTCGAAGCAGAGGCTACGCTGAAGGAGTATACGATTACCGCTACTTCGAATTTCGATAGCAGCAAGACGGGAGAGGCGGTCATTACGGTTACGCAAGCTCCGGAAATTAGGAGTGTTACAGTCACCCCAAGTACGGAAAACGTGATGCAAGGAACAAGCAAGCAATTAGATGTCGCGGTTGATGCGGTCGGAGACGCGGATGAGACGGTAACGTGGACAAGCAGCGATCCCGAACAAGTTGCAGTGGACAACACCGGCAATATAACTGTCGCAGCGGACGCAACGCCGAAGAACTATACGATTACCGCTACTTCGAATTTTGATAATAGCAAGACGGGAGAAGCCGTCATTACGGTTACCGAAGCTCCGGCGATTAGAAGCGTCATCGTCTCCCCGAGCAGCAAAAATGTTGCGCGAGGCGGAGAGACGCAACTTACCGCTCAGGTAGATGCGGCAGGCGGAGCGGATGAGACTGTCACATGGTCACCGAGCGACGGAGACGTAGCGGTGGACAACTATGGGAAAGTAACCGTTGCGGCGGGTGCGGATTTGGGCAATTATATGATTAAAGCCACCTCGGTTTTCGATAGCAGTAAAGTCGGAATAGCTACGATCACGGTCGTCGAAACGCCGGTAATTAACAGCGTCATCGTCACCCCAAGTACGGAAAACGTAATGCAAGGAACAAGCAAGCAATTAGATGTCGCGGTTGATGCGGTCGGAGACGCGGATGAGACGGTAACGTGGACAAGCAGCGATCCCGAACAAGTTGCAGTGGACAACACCGGTAATGTAACTGTCGCAGCGGACGCAATGCCGAAGAACTATACGATTACCGCTACTTCGAATTTCGATAGCAGCAAGACGGGAACAGCCGTCATTATGGTTACCGAGGCCCCTATCTATTCAATCGCTGCAATCGGGAATCAGACGTTAACGGCGCTTACTCAGGGTTATATTTCAGGTGCGCAGGAGAATAAATCCATCACGATTTTGAATTCGGGTACCGTAAGCTTGAACAACCTGTCCGTAAATCTTAGCGGTATGAATGCCAATGATTTTGTAATGACGCAGCTAGACTCTACCTCTTTAACAAGGGGCGGATCGACAAGCTTTGACATTCACGCCAAAGACGGATTGCCTGCGGGAACTTATACGACAACGGTCAATGTATCCGCGGATCAATTGATGCCTGTAAAGTTTACCGTAACGCAAGCGGTGAACTTGCCGAATGCTCCCGCGAATCCGCAAAATCTTGTGGCCGCGGGCGGAGACCGTCAAGTTTCTCTGAGCTGGAATACAGTATCGGATGCGACGAATTATCGTATTTACATGGCAACGGATGCGAGCCAAGCCAGCATGGTCGAGGTTGCTACCGTAACTTCTGCTACCTATAGCGTACCGAACTTGGTTAACGGCATTACCTATTACTTTATCGTTAAAGCAGAAAACCCGGGGGGCTTGAGCGCGGCTTCGAATCAAATCGGCGCGACTCCGTCAACCTTACCGGGAACGCCGACTAATGTGACGGCAGAAGCAGGTAATGGACAAGCTGTTATTACGTTTACGCCTCCGATCGATAACGGCGGAAGTCCGATTACGGGATATGAAGTGACCGCTTCGCCGGGAAATGCGGTCGTGATCGGAGGAGCAAGTCCGATTACGCTCACAGGATTGACGAATGGAACAAGCTATACCTTTACCGTAAAAGCGATCAATAGCGCGGGGAAAAGCACGGCTTCCGCACAGTCTAACGCAATTGTTCCGAAAGCACCGCCATCCGGCGATAACGGCAACTCTACGCCGTCTCAGCCTTCGACTCCAACGGCACCGTCGGCAACGAACGAAGGCGTGGATATCCTTGTTAACGGGAAAGTCGAAAATGCCGGAATTGCAACGATCTCTAAGCGAGACAATCACACCGTAATGACCGTCGCAGTGGATCAGAAAAAGCTGGATGAGAGACTCGCGGCGGAAGGGCAGCATGCCATAGTCACGATTCCGATCAACCAAAGATTCGATATTACCGTTGGTGAACTGAACGGTCAAATGGTGAAGAACATGGAGGACAAGCAAGCCGTTCTGGAGTTCAAAACCGACCATGCGACGTACACGCTACCAGCTCAACAGATCAATATCCGCGCGATATCCGAACAAGTCGGCGAATTAATTCATTTACAAGACATTAAGGTGCGGATTGAAATTGCCATACCGACGGCGGATACGTTGAAGGTTGTGGAGAACGCCGCAGTCAAAGATCGGCTCACGCTTGTCGCTCAGCCGCTGAGCTTTACGGTGAGAGCCATTTATGGAGATAAGATCGTAGACGTAACGAATTTCGCCTCCTATGTGGAGAGAACGATTACGATCCCGGATGAGGCCGATTCAAGCAAGATTACGACGGGAGTCGTCGTTGAGCAGGACGGATCGGTACGACATGTACCGACAAAGGTCCGAAATATTAACGGGAAGTACGAGGCCCAAATCAACAGCTTAACCAATAGCGCATATGCGGTCGTATGGCATCCAATCGAATTCAGCGATGCGGAGAAACATTGGGCGAAAAATGCCGTTAACGACATGGGGTCCCGGATGGTCGTCTACGGAACGGGTAACAGGATTTTCAGTCCTAACTTAGAAATTACCCGCGCCGAATTTGCCGCCATCCTCGTACGCGGATTAGGACTTAAGCTGGAGAGTGGAGTAACGCCATACTCGGATGTGAAGTCGGAGATTTGGTATAGCAGCGCTATCAGTACGGCTTATTCGCATCGGCTTATCAGCGGCTTGGAAGACGGTACGTTCCGACCGAATGACAAAATTACGAGAGAACAGGCAATGGTTATTCTGTCGAAGGCGATGGCGATAACCGATCTGAAAGATAAGCTGATCGAACAATCGGCAGACGCTACGCTTCACCCGTTCGAAGATGCGAGCGGAGTGTCCTCATGGGCGCGAAGCAGCGTTGCGGACATTGTGCAGGCTGGCATTGTCATTGGGAGAGAAGGGGATTTACTAGTACCGAAGGGTTATATGACCCGCGCCGAAGTTGCAACCATGGTACAGAGATTGTTGCAAAAATCGAATCTGATATAGCGAAATAGAGGGGCGGAAGCCCCTCTATTTCTTTTGGTGTAGCTCGCGGAAGAGGCGGAGTGTCGCTTAATATTCGGTCGAATCGAATTTGTAGCCAAAACCTCTGACCGTGTGGATGAATTTCGGTGTCATCGGATCGACTTCTATTTTTTTGCGCAACCTATTGATGTGAACTTTGATAATATCGGACGAATACCCAGCCGGATCGATCCAAATTAACTCGTAGAGCTGCCTCGGATGATAAACCCTGTGCTGGTTTTGCGCGAGCGTCAGCAGCAGATGCATCTCTTTAGCCAGCAAAATGACGGGTTTCCCGTTCGCTGTAACCATCAATCGCTCCATATCGATTTCGAGTCCGGGAAAGACCAGCTTGCGGCCGGGTTCCTTCGTTTCTGCAAGAAGCATCCCCCAGCGCAAATGGGATTTGACTCTGGCGATCAATTCCAGAGGATCGAACGGTTTGGTCATATAATCGTCACCCCCGGACTGCAGGGAGTTTAATTTATCTTCAATCTGCAGTTTTCCCGTCAGAAACAAGATCGGAAGCTGAAACAGGCTTCTGATGCGGCGGCATAACGTGATGCCATCCATATCCGGCATTTGAATGTCCAGCAGAATAAGATCCGGTTGTTTACTTCGAAGATGAGCAAGGCATTGTTCGCCGTTATAAGCTTGCAGCACATGGAAGCCTGCGTTCGTCAGAAATAAATGTAGCATTTCTTGCATTTGAATATCGTCGTCAACGGTTAAAATGGTTGCCGTCATGAATGCTAACATCCTCTTCTATAAAATGAGAATATTGTTTTGCTTCTTATTTTATCAATTTTGTCGGAATAAAAGAAGGACGCGCGTTAAGGGGTTGTAAATCTACGAATTATTGCTAGAATTCAAAGTAACTAGGAAGCTTTCGGAGGGGAAAATGATCATGCGAATCCTGTATATCATGATCATGTTATATGTTTTCTGCTCGGTAGCGTTCTCTCCCGCCATTAACGCTATGGGAACTACGGGAGGATCCGAACTTTCGTTAGCGGATAACGAATCCGGTTATTCGATCAACGCGCGAATGGACGTATTGGAAGACGCTCAGCGACAATGGACCATGGACGATTTGCAATCTCCCGAGTTGCAGAATCAGTTTCAACCGGCGAGAGGTAAATCCTCCTTTGGTTATACTTCATCCGCGTATTGGGTCCGCGTCACGATTAACAATGAATCCTCTAACGATAGATGGGAACTCTCCGTAATCAATTCGATAATGGACAAAATCGATATCTATCCTACGAAAACGCTAATCACGAAAAACCGGCTTTATCCTTCCTATGAGATCACCTTGCCGCAAGGACAAAAAACGACGATTTACATGCGCTTCGAGACGTATGGTTCGATGATCATTCCGCTTCGTTTAATGGCGCAGTCGTCTATGTACGACAAGATGTCCAATGAATTGCTGTTTTATGGATTCTACTATGGGATGATTACGGTTATTGCGGTGTTCCAGATCGTGCTTTTCTTGTATACGCGCAATAGAGCTTACTTGTACTATATGCTTAATGTGGCGGTCTTTTGTACGGTCATGTTAACCTGGAACGGGTTTATGCTGCCTTTATTCGGCACCGGTCGATTGATAGGACAGGAGATGGGAGAGGGAATATGGCACAGTCCGTCCGCCGTATATGATTTCTTCTACGTGCTGGGTCGCTGGTTCGGTACCTTATTTTTAGCGAAAATTTTGTTTCCCCGCACCGACTCTCCAACGGCTAAGTGGATTTGCCGTTTCTTGAACGTAATCTGCCCGATTATTTGTATAAGCATCCTATTTTTCTATCCGCTGGGCATGGCGCAATTTTTATTTTGGTTCAAGTATGGCAGTTTATTCTTGGCGATAGTTATTGTCGTTCTATGCGCGAGAAAAGGGGACCGTATCGCCTTCTATCTGGCGATTCCCAAAATACCGGTTATTCTATTCGCTATCGTGCCTAAAGCGTTGCTGCTTTACGGCCTGCTGCCCAATAATACGTTCACTCGTTTCGCTTCGCAATTCGGTTTGCTCGGCGACTTTATATTTATCGCGATTTTGATGTACGCGCTCATGAATCAAATGCGCAAGAAGGAAGAAAACGCGCAGCAAGAGCTGGTACAAACGCTCTCCGATTGGAACGTAAATTTGAAGAAAACGGTGGATGAACGAACGGAAAGCTTGAAACGCGCTAACGATGAGCTGATCGTATCGGAAACCTTCCGCTCGCAAATGCTGCAAAATATTTCGCACGACGTTCGCAGTCCTCTCTCTTATGTACAGAGCGGCATTGGAGCGCTGATCCATAAGTTCGAAACGAGGCCGGAGCATCAGGAACGAATCTTGCGAAACGTTCATGATAAGGTTCTCGATATCAATCGGTTTATCGACGATTTTTTGGCCTTAAGCCGCAGCGAGGTCGCTTCGGGAAGCGCTGATTTGCGGATGGTCATTTTCTATGATTGGTTCGAGGAGATAGGCAAGGAATTGGCGGCAGACATCGAATATACCGGTCGGCGATGCGTGCTTGCGATTCCGCCATTCGAAACGGATGCGGATGTCTGGATGGATCCCTTCTTAATCAAGCGCGTGTTATCCAATCTGGTCGACAACGCTTGCAAGTTTACCCTGCCGAACGGCACGATTACTTTGCAGGCTTCGTTAGAGAAGCATTCCGTCTGCATCATGGTAGGAGATACGGGTCATGGAATCGGGGCGGAGCAAGTGACGCACATCTTCCAGCGACACTACAAGGAAGGCGAAGCGCAAGGCAGCGGACTCGGTCTCGCGATTGCCAAGGAAATCGTCGAGACGCATGGCGGCGAGATTTGGGCAGAGAGCGAGCCGGGGAAAGGAAGTCGATTTTATTTCACGTTGCCGGTAGTGGGCGCAGGGAAATAAACTTATCATGCGAGATCCGAAAGTCCTTAGGGCTTTCGGTCTTTTTTTGTTGAAATATGTTGTCGTTTTACCGCCATTTTACCTTAGGCATTTAGTATTTAGTGGAGCATGTCGTCCAAAATAATAGAATAAAAAGGAAGTGCCCAGTTGAAAAAATCTCTAAAGGGTATCATCGTTTTATTTTTGTCCGTTGTATACCTGTTCGGTTCATCATCGGGGTTCGCCCTTGCCAAGACTTCATCGGATATCGAGAATAGCTGGGCAAAGGATACGATTTCTTCATGGATAGCTAGAGGGCTAGTAAAAGGGTATGCGGATGGGAGCTTTAAACCGAATCAAACGATTTCCAGAGCGGAGGTCGTGGCGTTAATTAATCGTGCTTTCGGCATTACTGGCGATTCTTCGTCTACATTTAAGGATGTTCGAACGAGCGATTGGTTTTACAAAGACGCAATAACCGCAACGGCAGCGGGCTATATGTCGGGTTATCCTGACGGAACCTTCAAGCCGAACGAGAAGATCAGCCGACAAGAGTTGGCGGCGATTACGGCCAAATTGTTAAAACTATCCTCTTCGGAGTCTTATCAGAATTACGAGGATACGAGGAATAGCCCGGAATGGAGCAAGGGGGCAATCGGTGCGGTCATCGACGCGAAGGTGATGGGCGGATTCGCCGATCGGACGTTCAAGCCTCTGAAACTCGCAACCCGGGCAGAGGTTATCGTCATTCTGGACAAGGCCTTAAAGCTGAAAGGGAATATCGTTACCATCTACGATAAGCCTGGGACTTACGGTCCCACTCAAGGCAATCAGGCGATTGACGGCAGTGTGATGATTAAGGCCGCGGGCGTCACCTTGCAGAACCTCGCGATCAAGGGGGATTTGCGGCTTGGCGCCGATATAGGCGAGGGAGAAGCTCGTCTCAAAGGGGTAACCGTAAAGGGTAACACTACCGTAGAAGGCGGGGGCGTGAACAGCGTCCACTTCGAGAATTCGGTTTTGGCCAAGGTTATCGTTAATAAAAAAGACGGCAGCGTTCGTATCGTTGTAGAGGGAACGTCTACGATCCAAGAGATCGTTCTGCAATCCGGTGCGATACTGGAATATAAGGAGGCTAGCGGCAGAGGAATCGATACGGTCGTGCTTTCGGAGTTGTTGCCCGAGAATAGCAACGTCGTTCTGGCAGGCACATTCGAAACGGTTGATGTTTTATCCCAAAGGATTCGCATCTCGATTCCGGAAGGATCGGTGCGGAATTTGCATGTTGCGCCGTCGGCCGTGGATACGAATATCGAAATCGGCAAAGAAGCTGGCATTGTCGCGTTGGTGTTAGACGCTGTTACGAAAGTAGCGGGAGCAGGTCAAGTTGATAAAGCAACAATCAACGTTAACGGATCTGCTCTCGAGAAAAAGCCGACGACATTGGAAGTAAAAGACGGAGTGGTTGCGAACGTAGGCGGGGAGAAGGTAGGGAGCGCTCCAAGCGGCGGCGGAGCTTCGGGACCGTCAGGTCCATCCGCGCCTTCGGGGCCTTCCGCCCAGGAAGTAGCGGCAACGGCGGCGGTAGTCGCCGCCGAGACGATGGCGGGCGGACTTGCCGGAGACGGAACCGACGCGCAGAGCGCCATCGATGCAGCTCTATCGAAGAAGGAGGCCGCCTCCGAATTGATAACGGCTTTGCCGAGCGGCACGTCGAAGACGGCATTGGCAGCCAGATTGACCGTTGTACAAACAAAGATAGACGACGCGCAGGCCGATCTGGATGCGGTAAGCAACGCGACGGAATCGGTCGGGGTGGCAGAGACGACCGCAGCCGTGCTTGCGGGGGACGGCACCGACGAGCAAGAGACCATCGATGCGGTTCAAACGGATCATGATACGGCATCGGGTTTGGTGACGGCATTGCCGAACAGCACTGCGAAGACGGCGTTGGCGGCCAGATTAACAGTTGTACAAGCACTGATAGGTGATACTCAGTCTGTTTTGGATGCCGTAATCGCGGCGACGGCATCGGTCGTCGCCGCGATTACGGCGGCAGGCGGATTAATGGGCGATGGAAGTGACACGCAAGGGGCCATCGACGCGGCCCAAACGAACCATGATACCGCATCGGGATTAGTCGAGGCCTTGCCGGACAGTACGGTGAAGACAGCGTTGCAAGTAAGGCTGGCAGCGGTACAACCTGTTATCGACGATGTCCAGGAAATCGTGGACACCGTCGTTGCCGCGGCGGCATCGGTTGTTGTCGCCGAGACGACGGCGAACGGACTGACGGGCGACGGCACCGACGCGCAGGGGGCTATCGATATGGCCCAAGCGGATCACGATGAGGCAGTGGATGCGGTGACGGGCTTGCCGAGCAGCACGGCGAAGACGGCATTGGAAGCGAGATTGACCGTCGTACAGGCAACGATCGACAATGCGCAATCGGATCTGGATGCCGTAATCGCGGCGACGGCTTCGGTAGCGGCTGCCGAGGCGGCTGCTAACGAGTTAGCGGGCGACGGAACCGACGAGCAGAGCGCGATCGATACGGCCGTAACGGGTTACGATGAGGCATTGGAGCTGGTAGAGGCATTGCCGAGCAGCACGGCGAAGACGGCGTTGGGAGTCAGACTGGCAACGGTGCAATCGGCTATCGGAGATGCGAAATCCGATATGGATGCCGTCCTTGCGGCAACGATTTCGGTAGAGGTTGCCGAGACGGCGGCAGACGGGCTCGCGGGCGACGGCACCGACGGGCAAGGCGCTGTCGATGCGGCGCAAGCGAAACGGGATACGGCATCGGGCTTGGTGATGGCTCTGCCGGACAGCACGGCGAAGACGGCGTTGGAAGCCAGACTTGCCGCCGTGCAAGCGATGATCGACGATGTGCAGGATGTCGTGGACGCGGTAGCTGTGGTAACGGAATCGGTTGTCTTAGCGGAGACCGCTGCAGACGAACTGGCGGGCGACGGAACCGATACGCAAGGCGCGATCGATGCGGCGCAGACAAAGAAGGATGCGGCATCGGCTTCGGTGACGGATCTGCCGGACAGCGTGTCGAAGACGGCGCTGGAAGCCAGACTTGCTGCGGTGCAATCGGCAATCGACGGCGCCCAGGATGTCGGGGATGCCCTTATCGCGGCAACGACGTCGGTCGCGACGGCCGAGGCGGGTGCGGACGAGTTAGCGGGCGACGGAACCGACACGCAAGATGCGATCGATACGGCGCAAACGGATCATGATATTGCATCGGTCTTGGTTACGGCGTTGCCGAGCAGCACGTCGAAGACCGCATTGGCAGCCAGATTAACAACTGTACAAGCAACGATAGATGATGCTCAGTCTGTTTTGGATGCCGTAATCGCGGCGACGGCATCGGTAGTCACGGCGGAGGCGGCGGCAGACGGATTAATGAGCGATGGAAGCGACACGCAAGGTGCCATCGACGGGGCCCAAACGAACCATGATACGGCATCGGGCATGGTGACGGCCTTGCCAAGCAGCACGGCGAAGACGGCATTGGCCGCGAGACTTGCCGCCGTGCAAGCGACGATCGACGATGCTCAGGATGTAGTGGATACCGTCGTTACCGCAGCGGAATCGGTAGTCGTCGCCGAGACGACAGCGGACGGACTGGCAGGCGATGGAACCGATGTGCAAAGCGTCATCGATACGGCCCAGACGAAGCACGATACGGCATCGGGCTTGGTGACGGCGTTGCCAAGCAGCACGGCGAAGACGGTATTGGCCGCGAGACTTGCCGCCGTGCAAGTGAATATCGACGATGCGCAGAGCAGTCTGGATGCGGTCATGGCAGCGACGGCATCGGTCGTCGCTGCCGAGACGGCAGCGAACGGCTTGCTGGGCGACGGCAGCGATACGCAAGGCGTCATCGATGCGGCCCAATCGAACCATAATACCGCATCGGCACTAGTGACGGCCTTGCCGGATAGTACGGTGAAGATAGCGCTGGGAGCAAGACTAGTCACAGTACAAACCGCAATCGACGATGCCCAGGATATAGTGAATATCGTAGTCACCGCAACGGCATCGGTAGCCGTCGCCGAGACGACGGCAGACGGACTAGCAGGCGATGGAACCGACGCGCAAGACGTTATCGATACGGTCCAAACGAACCATGATACGTCATCGGTCTTGGTGACGGCCTTGCCGAACAGCACGGCGAAGACGGCGTTGGTTACTAGATTAGCGAACGTGCAAGCGAAAATCGACGAAGCGCAGTCGAATCTGGATGATGTCATCGCGGCGACGGCGTCCGTCGTGACCGCCGAAGGGGTGGCGGCGGATTTGCTCGGCGATGGTACCGATACGCAGAGCGTTATAGATACGGCCCAAACGAACCGCGATACCGCATCGGTTTTGGTGACTGCCTTGCCGAGCAGCATGGCGAAGACGGCATTAGAAGCCAGATTAACAGTTGTACAAGCAACGATAGATGATGCGCAGTCCGATCTGGATGCGGTCATCGCGGCGACGGCATCGGTCGTGACGGCTGAGACGGCGGCAGACGGATTAATGGGCGATGGAAGCGATACGCAAGGTGCTATCGACGCGGCGCAAACGAACCATGAAACCGCATCGGTTTTGGCGACGGCCTTGCCGGATAGTACGGTGAAGACAGCGCTGGGAGCAAGACTAGTCACTGTACAAATCACAATCGACGATGCCCAGGCAGTAGTGAATATCGTAGTCACCGCAACGGGATCGGTAGCGGTCGCCGAGACGACGGCGGACGGACTAGCGGGCGATGGAACCGACGCGCAAGACGCTATCGATACGGCCCAAACGGATCATGATTCCGCATCGGCTTTGGTGACGGCCTTGCCAAACAGTACGTCGAAGACGGCGTTGGAAGCTAGACTATCGGCTGTACAAGCCGCGATAGATGACGCGCAATCCGATCTGGATGATGTAATCGCGGCAACGGCGTCGGTAGGCGCAGCCGAGACGACGACAGCAGGATTAATCGGCGATGGAACCGACACGCAAGGAGCCATCGATACCGCCCAAACAAATCATGATACCGCATCGGGATTGGTGTCGACCTTGCCAAGCAGTACGGCGAAGACGGCATTAGAAGCCAGATTAACAGTTGTTCAAGCCACGATAGATGATGTTCAGTCAGTCTTGGATGCGGTAATCGCAGCGACGGTATCGGTCATTGCGGCGGAGACGGCGGCAGACGGATTAATGGGCGATGGAAGCGACACGCAAGGGGCCGTCGATGCGGCGCAAACGAGCCATGATACAGCGTCGGGCTTGGTGACGGTATTGCCAAACAGCACGGCGAAGACAGGACTGGAAACAAGACTAGTCACTGTACAAACCACCATAGACGATGCTCAGGATGTAGTGGATATCGTCGTTATCGCAACGGCATCGGTACTGGCTGCAGAGACGACCGCTGGTGGACTAGCGGGCGATGGAACCGATACGCAAGGTGCCATCGACACGGCTCAAACGGATTATGATACAGCCTCGGGCTTAGTAACGGCATTGCCAAGCAGCACGTCGAAGACGGCATTGGAAGCCAGACTGATCGCTGCGCAAGCAACGATAGACGACGCGCAGTCCGATTTGGATGCCGTAATCGCAGCGACGGCATCGGTAGTCGCGGTCGAGACGACGGCAGCAGGATTAATCGGGGATGGATCCGACGCGCAAAACGCTATCGATACGGCGCAAACGGATCAGGATACCGCATCGGGTTTGGTAACGGCCTTGCCAAGCAGCACGGCGAAGATCGCGTTGGAAGCCAGGCTGACCGCTGTACAAGCTACGATAGACGATGCTCAGGATGCGCTCAATATCGTTATAGCGCTACAAGAAGCCATCGATGAAGCGAGTTCGTTAACCGGAAGCACGTACACGTCTTCGACTTGGGCCACCCTGCAAGGTGCGTTGGCCCTTCCTCAAACGACTCTGGAAGAGAAGGCCATTAAAGCCGTCGCCATTAACGATGCACTTCATTCCTTGATAGTTAGGATAGTCACAAGTATTGTTATAAACCTAATCTCGGGAAGCAACCCGTACTTCCTGTTTCCGCAATACGCGGGGGAGACTTCTCATGTCACGCTTATGGCCCAGGTTCGGGACCAATTCGGAGAGGTAATGGGATCGGAAAGACTGACTTGGAGTCACGATAGTACCGGCGTTAACGATTACTTAGTCGACTCCTCCTTCGGGGGAACTCGTCCCAACACTTTTGATTTCAAGATCTATAATGACCGCACTGCTCGAACAGTTACGATTACCGCTACCTCTTTAACGGATCCGAGCGTGAAAGGAAATATTATCATGAGTATAATAAAGTAGTTATCTACATAAAACGGTTCATCCACTTCGGTGGGCGAGCCGTTTTTTGGCGTTCACGCGCAGAGCGGGAGCAATCGGTGGAAGGTGCCGTTCAGTTTTCAGTGTTTGTTAAGCGGTATCTTGTAAAATGGTGTCGATCTGCGAAGAAATTGGTAATTTGTGGTAAATACGAACTTTGGGAGCCATCATATCAGGTTGACCGGGTTTCGTTCAATATGAAAGGGGATTACATGCATGATGAACAACAGGAAAAGTCTCACATTCAAACGAGCGTTTCTAATTATGATGGCGATGCTGCTTATGATCCCGGCATGGGGGCCATCGCAAGCTTCGGCGGCGGATACGGGAACGGACTGGAGGTACATCGGTCCAAACAGCGCGTTTCGCACGACTTCCGGGTTTGCATCCGCGATGGACAACGGCGTGCTTTACGCTGCTTCATTCGCCACGATCAGCAGCTCTAATGAAGAGTTGTCCATCCAATCGTATGATGGACAAAAATGGAAAAGTATTACTTCGAAAAAGTTGTTATCCGGTATTGGGAAAATCGGAAAAATGGCGATGAAGGTTCACAATGGCATCGTATATGTGGCCTTTACGAATTATCCGAGTGGTACATTCCCTAACGAGTTTACGCTGGTGAAGTGCGTTCCGGACTCAACGGACTATAATTGTTCCTACTACTCTCCAGGCGCCAAAGCTGACTATCTGAACTTTGATATGAATATAAGCGACGACGGCACTCCTTACTTTGGAGCCGTCAAATACCCGACCAATGAAGCTTGGGCGTTCAAGTTCCAGAACGATTCTTTTTCTCCGGTAAATCTTGATTTGGGAAAGAACATCCTGCCGAATAACGGGCTTAAATACGCAACCAACTACATTTCGGTCGCATCTGGATCAGGCAAAACGTATGCGGCGATGGTAGACAGCAAGCCGTTCGGCGGCGTCGGCGTCGTCGTGCAAAACGAAGGAAGCACGATGGCGAACAGTATCGGCATCGCGCCCAACACGGTGAAGCAGATCGCCTTATCCGTTTACGGTGGTCAACCCTATCTCGCTTATTACGACGATGGCATCCAATCCAATAATGAAGACAATAAAATCGTACTTAAGCGGTATGAGGGCTCCCAATGGATATCGCAAGGGGAATACACGTTGCCAAGCGGTGGTTCCATTTGGGGAGCCGTAGAAGGAAAGTATCTCGATGTGTTTGTCGATAGTTCGGGGGCATATGTCACAATTCCGGGCATCGTCATGAAAAGCACGGGAACGGCGCTGGAGCCGCTGGGTAGCAACTTGCAAGGCGGCTATAACTTCGTTTCCGTGTATCGCGATTCGGTCAGCGGCTTACTGTATTCCGGTTATTTGAACAGCAGTGGGTATATCGAGAAGTACGGAGCTGACACAGTCGCACCGCTTGCGACGCAATTTACACCGGCAACCGGTACCGTGGACGTATCGATCGATACAGGTCTGGAAGTGACGTTTAATGAAATTGTCTTACCAGGCAGCGGGAAAATTAACCTGAAGAGAGTCGGAGACGACGCGCTGCTCGGCAGCATTTCGGCTTCTGATGTGAGTCAGGTTACCGTATCGTATAAGAAAGCGGTCATTAAGCCCTCTACAAAGCTAAAATACGGCACGGAGTATTATGTTGAAATCGAACCTGGCGCGTTCAAGGATTTGGACGGAAATCTTTATGCGGGTACGAACGATTCTCCGGTAAAGGAATGGAGCTTCAAAACCGTAGCGGACGTCACGGCGCCTTCTCTGATTACCCTGTCGCCGTCAGACAATGCAACGGAAGTGGCACTCGATACGAAACTGACACTGACGTTCAACGAGCCGATCGTCGCATCGGATGCGTTCATCGATTTGTACAAATCAAATGGGGATTTGGTCGAGTCGATCAAAGCAAGCAATAAGACGAGGGTAGCCGTTTCGGGCAACAAGGCGACGATTACGCCAGCGGCCGCCCTGCTGAACGATACGAGCTATTACGTCATCGTTCCGAAGGGTGCGTTCGAGGACGAAAGCGGTAACGATTACGCCGGATTGTTGACGTCGGCGGATTGGAACTTTAAGACGCTCAAGGACATGATTCCGCCGAAGATCGTGTCGCTGAGTCCGGCGCATCAGGCGGTGGACGTGCCGCGGGACACGAAGCTGACGCTCAAGTTCAGCGAGCCCGTGCTCCCGGTCGCCGGCAAGAAGGTGATGATACATTACAACTATCAGGATCAGGAAATATTAGACCTTGGAGGTCCAGGCGTTGAGGTGAACGGGGATACGGTGACGGTGACGCTAGCGAAAACGTTGCCTTACAATTTCAATGTTCAAGTTAACGTTGATGCAGGCGCCCTGGTCGACCAGGCCGGCAATCCGTCCGCATTGATCCAGTATATGAGCTGGACGTTCACAACGGTCAAAGACACGCTGCCTCCATTCGTGACTCAGTATTCGCCGGCGAACGGAGCTGCGGACGTATCGATAACCCCGGTGCTGAGAATGGACTTTAGCGAGCTGGTTCATGCGGCTAATGTGGATAAGTATTACTCGATTTACAAAAAAGACGGAACGCTTGTCGAGAGAATTCATCGACAGAACCAGTTCGGTCTCATTGCTTTCAAGGACTATGCCGACGAAGGCTTCGGTCGCGCCGGTTACGTCGCCATTGAATTCAAGCTGAATTATCCGCTTGAATACGATACCGATTACTACTTCAATATCGATAGCGGGTTTGTGCAGGATGGCGCCGATATTGGCAATCGTCAAGGGAATGATTATGCGGGCATATCCGACGGCACGACGTGGGCGTTCCGCACCGGGCCGGATCGCGATCCGCCGAAGCTGGTCGGCCTGACGCCTGCTAACGGCTCTGCAGGAGTTCCGGTTAAGACGCTGATGGCGCTTGAATTCAACGAACCGATCAAAGCCGGAGTAGGCCATGTGAGCCTGTACAAAAAAGGAACGAACGAGCTTGTCGATACGATTCCGGTGAAGGGCAACCGGGTTGTGGTGAGTGACGTCAATGCGATATTGACGCCGTCGGTGTCGCTCGAGTCGTTAACCGACTATTATATGAAGGTGGATGCCGGGGCTTTCCAGGATTTGAAGGGCAACAGCTACGCCGGCTTCGCGGACAGCGCGACGTGGGCGTTCACGACGGCCCCGGATACGACGGCTCCGGAGCTTGTGACGCTGACGCCAGCCAACGGCGCCAAGCAAGTGGCCGTGAATACCGACAGCCTGGTCCTCACCTTTGACGAGAAAGTGACGGCCGTTGCCGGAAAAACGATCAAGCTGTTCAAGAGCGGCGGCGGAACGCCGATTGCGACTCTTCCGGTCGACGAAATGACGGTAGCGGGCCGGACGGTGACGGCGGGGCTGAAGAACAAGTTGCCTTCAGGTCTTGATTACGGCACAGAATATATCGTTGCCCTGGATTACGGAGCGTTCAAGGATTTGGCAGGCAATGAGCATAGAGGAATGAGCTCCGCCTGGAAATTCACGACGGAATATTTGCTCAGCGATGTCGAATCGACAGTCGTCGCCTCGCCAACGCAAGTTATCGCGGACGGTACGACCACTTCCACGATTACGGTGACGTTGCGGGACGATCAGAAGCGGACGATCGCGGGACGGACAGTAACGCTGTCGGCGAGCGGCGGCAGCTCCGTTATCGCGCCGGCTCAAGCGATAACGGATGCTGCGGGACAAGCGATTTTCAAAGTGAAGGACAGAGAAGTTGAAAAAGTCGTCTACAGCGCCAAAGCGGGAACGACGACGATCAAGCAAACGGCAGCCGTCAATTTCGTCGCGGGACCGATCAACGGTGCGGTATCGACGGTTAAGGCTGCTCCGGCCAGCGTTCCGGCTGACGGAAAAACGACGTCGGTCATTGCGGTAACGCTGAAGGATGCTTATGGTCACGGCAATCCGGGACAGACGGTCAGCTTGACTCCGGGGGCAGGCAGCTCCTCCATCGATGCGGTGCAACCGGTGACGGATATGTCCGGCAAAGCAGTGTTCCTAGTTAAAAACCAGGTTGCCGAGCAAGTCGTTTACACTGCGCGAACAGGCAGTCTGATTTTGCAGCAGCAAGCGACGGTTAACTTCGAGACACCTGTGCCGGGTAGCGGCGATGGGCCGAAGGCGAGCGTGCTCCAATCGCGGATCATTGCTTCCCCGACGGTCGTGACGGCCAACGGAACCGACTTCTCGACGGTTACGGTGATGCTGCGCGATGCCGACGGTACGGCAGTAACAGGCAAGAAAGTCAATTTGACGGCTGACGGCGGCAGCAGCGTTATCGCCATCGTACGTGACATCAGCGACGATGAAGGTAAAGCGGTGTTCACCGTCAAGAACGCCAAGGCGGAGAGAGTAACGTTCACAGCCAAGGTCGTCAACGACAACGTGACGGTGGCGGATAAGGCGTCCGTAACGTTCGAATCGCCGCGTTCGTCCGATCCGGCAGCGCCTTCGGTCAGCGTGGTGAAGTCGTCCATTGAGGCGTCGCCGGTTGTCGTGACAGCGGATGGCAAATCGTTCGCAGTACTGACAGTGACGCTGCGAGACGAGGGCGGCAAGCCGATCTTCGGCAAAAAAGTCGCGCTGGCGAAAGATGGCGGCAGTTCCACCGTGACGACGATACGCGAGACGACCGATACGGACGGTGAAGCGGTATTCAAAGTAACGAATACGAAAGCGGAACCGGTATCGTACTCCGCCAGCCTGGAGGCGGGTGGAGTAACGCTATCGCAGCGTGCGAAGGTGACATTCGAGTCCGAGAACAGCGATGGTCCGAGCGGAACGAACGTCAGCGTGCTGCGTTCCAGCGTAACGTCCAACCCGACGGTTGTGACGGCTAACGGAACGTCGTCGGCAGAAATTGTAGTGAGGTTGCGGGACGAGAACGGAATTCCGGTGTCCGGCAAGAAAGTCGGTCTGACGCAAAGAGGCAGCTCCCACATCGTGTTCGGCAACGATGTCAGCGACAGCTTGGGCGTCGTGCGGTTTACGGTAACGAGCGAGACGGCGGAGCAGGTCACGTACACGGCGCATTTGACGGAGTCAGGCGCGACGTTGTCGCAGCAAGCGATCGTCACGTTCGAGAGCGCGCCGATAAAAGCGGGAGGCAGCAAGACAAGCGTGCTCGATTCCACAGTTGTCGCTTCCCCGGAGGTCGTGACGGCTAATGGAACGGACGTCTCGACGATTACGGTAACGTTGAAGGACGTCGATGGATTGCCTGTGTCCGGCAAGACGGTCAGCTTGACGGCGAACGTCGGCAGCTCGGTCATCGAAGCCGAGGCAGGCATTGTCGTTACCGATGCGTCCGGCCAGGTTAAGTTCAAGGTTAAAAACGCGAAAGCCGAACAAATTGTATACACGGCTAAGGATGAAACAGACGGCGTGACGTTGGCGCAGCGGGCGACGGTAACGTTCGAGACGGCGGCGAGCGACGGGGCGGGAGCGCCGGTCAGCGTGCTGGAGTCGATGGTCGTTGCTTCGCCGGATACAGTGGCGGCGGACGGTTCGTCGTTCTCGACGGTGACGGTAACGCTTAGAAGTAAGGACAAGCAGCCGATTGCCAACAAACAAGTTACTCTGACGACGAATGACGGCAGTTCGGTGATCGAGGTGGTCGACGGAGGCACCAGTAATGCCGCAGGCCAAGTGACATTCAGAGTGAGAAACGCACATGCAGAACAAGTGGAGTACACGGCGGCGATTGAAGCCGACGGCGTAACGCTGGCGCAGCGGGCCATAGTTACGTTCGAATCTTCCGGAAGCGGAGCTGGCGGACCGATCGTCAGCGTGCTGGATTCCATGGTGATCGCTTCGCCTGAGCAGGTGACAGCGAATGGGTTCGATTCCTCGTTGATTACGGTCACGCTGAAAGACGCAAGCGGCGCAGCGGTTAGCGGCAAGCGAGTGACGCTTGTTGCGGACGGCGGCAGTTCGGAAATCGTACCGGATGGCACAGATGCTAGCGACGCGAACGGTCAAGTGAAATTCCGGGTGACCAATGTTCACGGCGAACAACTGACCTACACCGCCAAACTGACGACGGACAATGTCACGCTGGCACAGCGGGCGACAGTTACGTTCGAGACGGCGGGTGCGGACAGCGGCTCTTCCGACGTCAGCGTTGTCCATTCCAAGGTCGTTGCTTCTCCGGTGACGGTGGCGGCGAATGGCAAGTCGTTCTCGATCATCACAGTCACGCTGAATAACGCTAAAGGTGATCCGGTTCTCGGCAAAAAGATAACGTTGTACGCGGATGGCGGAAGCTCGGTTATTGAGCCGATCGGTATAGGCGAGAGCGATGATGCAGGCCAAGCGACGTTCAAGGTAACGGATGCTGTAGCGGAACGGGTAACGTATACGGCCCAAGTACCGAGCGATGGAGTTACATTGGCGCAGCGCGCGTCGGTCGTGTTCGAAGCAGACTTGTCTGGGGCGGAAACGCCACGTGCGAGCGTGCTGAAGTCGACGGTTACGGCAGCGCCCGATAATGTGAAAGCGGACGGGATCGATTTCTCGACGATAACCGTTGTGATCAAGAAAGCGGACGGCAATCCGTTGTCCGGCAAGACGGTCAGTCTTGCTGCCGATTCGCCTCGCGTCGTGCTGACGACGCTCGCAGGCGTAACGAATGAGCGGGGCGAAGCGACGTTCAAGGTGAGAAACTATTATGCGGAAAAAGTGTCGTTTACCGCGAAGGTGGCGGCTGACCAAGTAACGGTCGCGCAGCGGGCGGCAGTTACGTTCGACTATGCGAGCAGCGGAAGCCCAGATGAGAAAGTAATCAGCGTAACGAAATCGACGGTAGTCGCGAATCCGGATGTCGTGACGGCGGATGGAACGACGAAGTCGACAGTTACGGTGAAGTTGGTTGATGCGAGCGGCTCCCCGATTGCCGACAAGACGGTCAAGCTGACCGCGGGCACTGGGAGCTCGATAATCGCCGCGCTTGGCGGCGGTAAGAGCGGATCCGACGGCACAGTAAATTTCGAAGTTACGAATACGAAAGCCGAGCAAGTGACTTATTCCGCTCAGGTGATCGGTGAAGGCGTGATGCTGGCGGAGCGTGCGACGGTAACGTTCGAATCGCCGGCGAACGGCGGATCGGGAGAACCGGGTATCAGTGTGCAGAACTCTCGCGTCGTAGCAAACCCGATTGTCGTGACGGCGAACGGCTCTTCGTTCTCGACGATTACGGTGACGTTGAAGGACGTAAGTGGTACGGCGGCAGTCGGCAAAAAGGTTAAGCTATCCGCCGACGGCGGCAGTTCCGTTATCGCGGCGGTGAACGCCGTCACGAACGGTCAAGGCCAAGCCGTGTTTACAGTCAAAAATAAAACCGCCGAGCAGGTGGCATATACGGCCAGCATCGAGGCTGAGGGTGTGACGCTGGCACAGCGTGCCACCGTCACGTTCGAATCGTCGACAGGCGGAGCAATTGCAGATACCGTCGTCAGCGTAGTCGACTCGACCGTAAAGGCATCGCCCGAGCAAGTGAGGGCCGACGGTGCTGAGGCTTCAACCCTTACGGTTACTTTGCTCAACGCCAGCGGTCAGCCGATCACCGGCAAGAAGGTGACGTTAACGGCCAACGTCGGCGGCAGCTCGGTCATTGCGCCGGCCGACGGAGTCATTAGCGGAGCGGATGGCGTGGCGAAATTCACGGTAACCGACAGCAAATCTGAACAAGCAACCTACACGGCGCATGTGACTGAGGATGGCGTAGCGCTGGCGCAACGCGCTACCGTCACGTTCGAATCCGATGCTTCAGGAGGGGCGGGAACACCTACCGTCAGCATTGTGAAATCGACGGTTACGGCATCGCCTACAATTGTCGCCGCTAACGGCAGGGCAACAGCGACAATTGCCGTCACGCTGGAAGATGCGAGCGGCAATCCGATTGCAGGCAGATCGGTAACGCTGGAAGCGAACGCCGGTAGCCGTTCGGTCATCTCCCCTGCGGGAAGCGTCATAAGCGGATCTGATGGCGTGGCTACGTTCACAGTGACGGATGTCAAGGCGGAACAGGTGACGTACACGGCGAAGGCTGACGATGCGACGTTGGTGCAGCGAGCGAAGGTGACATTCGAGACGTCGCAGACGTCCCTAGCGACGAGCGTGTCTCAATCGACCGTAACCGCGTCTCCGATTACAGTGGCGGCGGACGGAACAGCATTCTCGACGATTACCGTTGTATTGATAGATACGTCCGGCAAGCCGGTTGTCGGAAAGACAGTCAGCGTAACGGGAAGTAGCGCTAGCTCGCTCGTCACGGCAGTGAATGCGAAAACCGACGCGAATGGCATTGCGACGTTCCAAGTAACCGGTACGAAAGCGGAATCTGTTGCCTATACGGCTGCGGTCGCAGAGGATAAAGCTACGATCGCCCAGCGCGCAACGGTAACGTTCGAATCGACGGGTACGGGCAACACGGCAATTGCGGACATTAGCGTAATTCGCTCGACGGTAACGGCGACTCCGGAAGTAGTTGATGCCGACGGCGTTCAAGCTTCAACTGTAAAAGTGCAGCTGCTTAATGCAATCGGCGAGCCGATCAAAGGGTTAAACGTGAGTTTGACTGCTAGCAGCGGTTTCTCGGTCATTGATGCCGTGTACGGCACGGCAAGCGTTGCAACCAGCAACGATAATGGCGAAGCATTATTCCTCGTTAAGAATGCTCAGGCCGAGCGAGTGACGTATACGGCGCATGTAGCGCCGAACGTGACGATCGCGCAAACGGCGATAGTAATCTTCGAAACGCCGCCGGGCGGTGGTTCGGGAGGAACGGGAGCGCCGGGCATCAGCGTGGTGAAATCGACGGTTACGGCGACGCCGGCACAAGTAACGGCGGATGGCGTACAATCGTCGCTGATTACGGTAACTCTCAAAGATACAGATGGTAATGCGATGGTTGGCAAGACGGTCAGCCTGACAGCAGTCAGCGGCAGCTCGGTGATTGTCGATATTCAAGCGATAACCGACGTCAATGGCCAAGCAATATTCTCCGTAACGAATACGAAGGCGGAGCAAGTGACTTACACGGCTGCTGTTGTATCGGACAATGCTAGGTTGGTGCAAACAGCAACGGTAACGTTCGAAACGATTGCTAGCGGCGGCGGTTCGACAGGATCAAACGTCAGCGTGCTTAACTCCAATGTAAAAGCGACTCCGCAGACGGTATTGGCGAACGGCGTTTCGGCGTCGACGGTTACCGTCACGCTTAATGACGTAAACGGCGTTCCTGTTGCGGGTCAAACGGTAACATTGACTGCGGATGGCGGCAATTCGACGATCACTCCGGTCAATGCGGTAACGAATGAGCAAGGCATAGCCGAATTCAAAGTAACGAGTCTATTGGCCGGACAAGTGACCTATCGCGCCGAAACGAGTGATACGGTTATCGCGCAGACGGCGACGGTGACCTTCCAGACGGTACCGACGTCGGGTACGCCGACAACTAGCGTTGCGCGCTCCACCGTGACGGCGACGCCGGATCGGGTTAACGCCGACGGCACGGCAACCGCAACGGTTACGGTAACGCTTCTCAATGCGGTTGGCCAGCCGGTCGCCGGCAAAGAAGTGAAGCTGACCGCCGCTAACGGCCACTCCGTCATCACTTCGGCGGGTGAAGTCGTCAGCGACGAGCAAGGGCAGGTTATGTTCAAGGTCACGAATGTGTATGCAGAGCAAGTGATCTACAGCGCTAAAGATATGACAGATAATGTAAGTATTGCGCAAACGGCGAAGGTAACGTTCTTGGCCAACGCAGGTACGGGCAGCGGCAAGTCAAGCGTTACGCGCTCGACGGTGACGGTTTCGCCGGGTCGTATAACGGCCGATGGAGAAACTTACGCGACAGTGACGGTTACGCTTCTCAACACCAACGGCCAGTCGGTCGTCGGCAAGAAGGTTACGCTTACTGCGAATGGCGGACGTTCGACGATCGCGAAGGTAGGCACGGATGTTAGCGATGCGCAAGGAAAAGTTCTTTTCCGCGTTAGCGACGCGTATGCGGAGCAAGTGACTTACAGTGCCAAAGATACGACGGATAACGTAAGCATCGCGCAAAAAGTAAACGTTACGTTCCTTGCGAACACCGTAACGGGCGAGCAAAAAACGAGCGTGGCACGTTCAACGGTGACAGCTTCACCGGCTGATATCATCGGTAATGGCATTGAAACGTCAACGGTAACGGTTACGCTGCGCAACGCCAACGGCCAGCCGGTCGTCGGCAAGAAGGTGAAACTTATTGCAAGCGGCGGCAACTCGATTATCGCGCCGGCGGGCGAAGTGGTCAGCGATGCGCAAGGACAGGCGATTTTCACGGTCAAAAACAATGTTGAAGAACAAGTGACATACAGTGCCAAGGATATGACTGACAACGTTAATATCGCTCAGACGGCAACGGTTAAGTTCAAGCCTATGGAGCCTAGCCGGAAGTTGAAGCCGGAGGACGTCGAGCCTGAAGCAGACAAGAAACAGGTAACGGTGAAGGACGTGCCTCCTGGAGGCAAAGTCATTATCTATGATGACAAGGGCGGCGTTATTGGCGAAGGAGTAAATCCGGGACCGAATGCTGGACCGATCGTGATCAACATCATCGAGCCGCATGTCATCAAGGAAGGCGAAGTGATTCACGTCACGTTGACCGAACCTGGCAAGAAGGAAGGCGATCCGGAAGACAAGACGGTGCGGAAGGACAAGGATACAAGCTTACCTGTTCCTCCACCGAAAGTGTTGGCCGACCCGGACAGCAATGAAGTGAAAATCCTCGACGTATTGCCGGGTGCGACGATCAAGATCTACGACAAAGACGGCAACGTCATCGGCACCGGAACGAATCCTGGCCCAGGCACCGGCACGATTGTAATTAAGGTAATTGCGCCATATGTGATCAAGGAAGGCGACGTTATTCATTTGACTGCTACCGAGCCAGGGCTCAAGGAAAGCAGCAAGACGAGCAAAACCGTCACAAGGGACGACCTTGTCAGCAATAAGTTGAAGCCGGAGCAGATCGAGCCTGAGTCCGACAAGAAGACGGTAACGGTGAAGGATGTTCCTCCGGGCGGCAAGGTGAAGATTTACGACAAGGACGGCAAGGTCATCGGAGAAGGCACTAATCCCGGACCAGGGCCTGGGCCGGTCGTGATCTCCGCGCCTGATCTGAAGGAAGGCGACGTCATTCACGCTACGCTCACAGAGCCGGGAAAACGCGAGAGCGATAAGACCGAAAAGACAGCGACGAAAGACAAAGATACGAGCTTGCCGCCGAAAGGCGCGTTCGTGCGCCAGGCGAGCGACGAAGTCGAGGTGCCGAACGTTCCCGCTGGAACGACCGTCAACGTCTACGACGAAGAAGGCAACCTGATCGGTACGGCATCCAATCCGGGCAGCGTGCCTGCGAAGGTCGTCGTTCCACTGAAGCCGAAGAAGCCGTTGCTGCCAGGAGATATCGTCCAAGTGACGCAGACGGAGCCCGGCAAAAAAGAGAGCGGCAAAGTGCCTGCAACCGTACCAAGCCGTAAGTTGTATGACGTAGAGACGGAAGTTAAGGACAAGACGATCAAGGTGACAGTCAAGCCGAAGCCAGGCACTAATCCGGACGTCGAGACCGCATACCTGATCATCCAAGGTATCCGCGGAGATACACCGGTATACGTCAAGAGCTACAAAATCGATTTGAAAAACATTCCGGCGGAATTCCCGTTTGAACTCGACAAGGCGATCGCCGGAGACAAGCTGCACATTGTCATCGCAAGCAAACCGGCTAACACCCGCAGCGACGTCGGCTACAGCTTGTCGGACGAAGCGACGGTAACCTTATGACAAACAGAGAAACACGCAATCGGGAGGTTATGCCTATGAAATCATCTTTCAATATTAGAACATTCATTACGTTACTCGTCACGGCAGCGCTGCTGTTCGCTTTGGCCGGCCCTGTACAGGCCGGTCAGACCGGTACGACGGTGGCGTCCGTCGCTGATAAGTATCAGGGCGATCACGTCGTCATTACAGGTACGTCGGCGGCACCTGACGTCATCGTCAAAGTTTTCGGACCGACCGATGACGTCTATTATGTCCGCTCCGTTCAGGTCGCGGGCGGTCAATATAAGACGGAATTTACGTTGGCTGCAGACGCCGAGTTGGGTCGGTATAAGGTCATCTCTGGTTACGGCAGCGATGTTGCCCGAACGACGTTTCTAGTTCTGAAGCGGGGAGCGTCCAACGAAGAATATGAAGTAGAGGACGCCTTAAACAGCTTAACCATCGGATTCAGCAATGGGGATACGTGGGAAAGCGTCACCTCGGATTTGTTCATGCTGTCCGTCGGGAAGCATGACACGCAAGTTTCCTGGGTTTCGAGTCATCCGGACGTCATTGCGATCGGAGAGCCGCAGGGAACGAACATCAAAGGCCAGGTCAAACGGCAGGACGATGAGCGGAGCGTTGTCATTACCGCCACTGTATCCAAGGGCGATAAGAAAGCTCAGCGACCGTTCCTGCTCATCGTCAAAAGCAAAACGGCAAGTAAATTGTCGGTTACGGACAACGTCCGTACGGTGAATGTCGTAGGGGAAACGGGCGGCTATTCCAAGCCGCTCGGTATTACCCGCATTGTGATGTCCGACGGCACAAAAATCGATAAAACGATTGTGGACGTATTATCGGTGGATCAGATCGTCGATCGGGGGCAGGAAACTGGACAGAAGTATTCCCGGCTTCTCATGGAACAATTGCCAGGCGACGTGTCGGATGAGCTGGCGGTAGAAGTTCAGGCGGGCAGCGTCTCGACGTTGGCGAACTACGGCATGACATTCCAACTGGAAAGCGAGACTGCGGTGCTTACGATCGCGAACGACGTGTTGAAGGAAATGCGCAAGCAGGCGATGGATTTGTACTTCCGCATCGTACCGGTACGGAGCGCACCCCAGCGGGAAGCGCTCGCGAGCCAGATCGTCGGGGACCCGGTCGTGCGGCAGACGGCGGGCGGTACGAACGCAGAAGTGGTCGGCACCCCGCAGAAGATCGAGACAAACTATACAAGCTACAGAACGAAGCTGCTTATTCCATTTAACGGTATCGTGCCTGCTCGTGATTCGGCGTCGTTCTTGAACGCGCTTCGCGTCTACATCGAGCACCACGACGGCGAGAAGGAACTCGTCGCCGGTACGATTGTGAATCGGGACGGATCGCCCTACGGGATCGAGATCGAAATCGGCAAGTTCAGTACGTTTGCGCTAGTTCTGCTAGGCTCGTCAGGCAACGGAAACGGAAACGGAAACGGGAATGGCAACGGCAATGGTAATGGCAACGGCAATGGTAATGGCAACGGCAACGGCGGAAACGGCTCCGATAGCCAAACCGGAGCCAAGGACAAGCATACGGCCTACGTGAAGGGCTACCCGGACGGAACGTTCAAGCCAGACAACAATATCAGGCGAGCCGAAATGGCCTCCTTGCTCGTCCGTGTGCACGAAGCGGGACAGAGCAGCGCATCTGTGTTTCCAGACGTGCCCGGCAAATACTGGGCATACCAGAGCGTTATGGACGTACAGCGCATGGGCCTGATGAACGGCTATCCGAACGGAACGTTCAAGCCGGATAACCAAATCACGCGAGCCGAAATGGCTGTCATTGTCATGAAATGGCTGAAGTTGAATGACGCGGCGGCGCCGAAGGCAAAGGATACGAAGGGCCACTGGGCGGAGCAGACGATTGCCCGCGTTATGAAAGCCGGCGCCATGACCGGTTATCCGAATGGCAACTTCAAGCCGAATCAGCCGCTGACGCGTGCGGAAGCGGTCACGATCCTCAATCGGCTGCTGAAGCGCGGTCCGCTGTACGGAGTAACGGTACCAAGCTGGCCTGACGTTCCGAAGAAACATTGGGCATTCGGTGCTATCGAGGAAGCTTCCAAGAACCATGTCTTTGAGCCTCGCGCCGAAGGCGGAGAAACGAAAATCGAATAGCGTACGCCAAACGCCTTCCGATGCGATGGGATTACCACCGCGCCGAAGGCGTTTTGGCATGCATCTGAATTGAATTCTGGCGCTTGAGATTGCGTACTTCCGTTACCCTTGATCCGGACGGACATTTGTGGGAAGTAGCCTGGAATCCGGAGTGGGAGTTCGAAGATTGAGATAGACTCGGCACAACGCAAAACACGCCAAACAAATGGCGTGTTTTTTGCGTTGGCGTTAGGTATTACGGGCTCATGGAACATGTCATGCGTGTTATGGATTTACCAGCTCTTTGGCATGCTGCTTGCCTGCCGAGAGAAGGTTGTCGCTCAGTTCGGGATCAACGACGGACCGTGCTAGAACAAGGGAGCCGACCATATTACTGAACAGCGCGCCAGCTCTGGACGCGTCAATGTCCGCCAGGTTGGAGATAAAAGCGATCATCCGCTCCAGTTCACGGGTGAACACCTGCCGAACCTCGTCCGAAGAACGGGATATTTCGGCGGAAAGGGCAGGAAGAATGCAGCCCATCTCCGTTTTGTCGCGGTGATAAGCGCTTAGATAATAATCGATGACGGCATAGATTTTGGGATTCTGCCGTTCCTCGTCAGCGACTTTCTGAAGAAGTTCGATCGTATCGCCGATAGCATACCGGCAGGCTTCGGCGATCAGCTGATCTTTGTTGTCGAAGTGCGCATAAAAACCGCCATGGGTCAATCCGGCCCCCTTCATAATGAACGGAACGCTTACATCGTGGATACCATTCGCGCGAAAAGCTTGCGCAGCGCTTTCAACGATCTTATTCCGCACTTTCAGCTTATGACCTTTGGGGTACGGTATTGTAATCACTCCATAGCTTCGTAATTCTATCTTTAAAATATTATAGTCGTCATAATAAAACCTGTCAATTTAGCGATCCGATAACCGTTAGCTCAAGAGAGGCCAAATCCGGCTGTTGACGTTTCTTAAATATGATGGTTATAATATATTTCGATCATCATATTTTACGACAAACGGAATGGGAGAGATTGAAGAATGAAAACAAAAGCAGGTTTTTATATCGGAATTGCGTTAGCGCTGATCGTTGGAGGTTCGCTTCTTGCCGTGAAAGGGAAGGATGCCGTCAGTCAGGCCGAGAACAGGAAACAAGGAATGCTCGAGGCGGAGCAATCGACGATTTTTTATCAGAAGGGATCAGGGTCCATTGTAGAGGTTGGCGCGGCTGTAGGCGATTCTATGAAACAGGGGGATGTGTTATTCAAAGTTAAGTCTGCCGAGGAGGGAGAAACGGAAGTACTCGCTCCGCACGACGGATTGATTAACAGAATTGTCGTAAAGCCGGGGGATCAAGTACGGCAAGGTGCGCCGATGGCGGTTCTGCAGAAGAATAACTATTATGCAGACCTCTACATACAGGAAAGCGAAATCCAGAAACTCGAGGTTAATCAAAGCATTGGCGTTCATTTTCCATACCTGGATCACCCAACGCAGGTGACCGGCGTCGTTACTTCGATCTCGGCCGCCCCTCAATTTGCGAACTTGCGCATGACGCGCGAAAAAGGACAAGCGGATTTAAGCATGTTTCTTGTCCGGGTATCCATGGATTCGAGTGCGGATTTGCTTCCGGGTATGACGGCGGAGGTGAAACTTGATGAAATCGCTGATTGACGAGTGGAAGTACGTATCGGGCAGTAAATATTCGCGCCTGATCTTCATTGGCCCGCTTATTGCGGCCTTATTCTTTGGATTAATGTTCTCGCACAATCAAATCAGCGAATCGCCTGTCGTTGTCATAGATGAGGATCACAGCTCTTATTCACGGCAGCTAATCTCTAAGATTAACGCATCGCAGTACATGAACGTCACCAACGTATATTCCAGCCGCATGAACCCGGAAATCTTACTGGCAAACGAGCGGGCTGTAGCGGTCATCATGCTTCCCAATGAGTTGGAGCTGCGTCAGCAGCAGGGGATATCGACGAATATCGGCATCTTAATGGACAACGCGATGCCTTCGGGGCTAACCGGCATCCGAACCGCGATTCAGGAAATCGTCCAAACGGAAAATATGACCTTTTCCATGACCCGTCTGGTTCAAAAAGGGATGGATGCGGAAACGGCTAAAGGGATTGTTTCTCCGTTGTCGCTTCAACAGCGGATGCTGTTTAATCCGACCACGAGTTATGTCGGCTTTATGGTGCTTGGATTCGTGAATATTGTGGTTTTGATGATCACGACAAGCGCGGCGGGCTCGATCGTACCTCGTTTGCGTCGGGAAGGGAAGCTCTTCGCGAACGGAAGGTCGCCTTTGCAGCTCTGGATTCGTAGCGTACCTTACGCTGTCCTGACCACCCTTTCGCTGTTCCTAAGCTACGGATTACTTAAGCAGGTCGGGGGAATGCGGTTTGAAGTGGAGCCTTATCTTTTTATCGTCCCGCTGGTTGTTTATTCCATGGCCTTGTCGCTTATGGGCCTGTTGATCGGCTATTCGGCCAAAGACCTGTCCAAAGTCAATTTGCGAACCAATTTCGTATTGTATCCGTCGTTTCTTGCTACCGGAATTCAACTGACTCCGCTTGCGTTTCCCGAGCCTTTTCAAATTATTGCATGGGCTTTGCCAATGAATTGGCTTAACCGGCTCATACGCGGGATGGCTTTTCGGGATGGCGCGCTAACGGCTTACGGTCAGGAGTTGGGGGCGCTGCTGATCATTATCGGCGTGGTCTCCTTGTTAATCGGATTACTGCTGCTAAGGGAAGCGGGTAAAGATTATCCAAGTCGGCAACCGCTTGTTAATCCGGACGTTCTGCAGAGTAGCGGTTAGTTAAGCGATCAGCGCGGAACTCAAAGCAGGCGTTCCCGATACTCCTGTGGCGTCAGGCCGTAATGTTTTTTGAACATTTTGATAAAATGCTGCGTCTGGTTATAACCGAGTTCACCGGAAATATCATACACTTTAATCCCTTTATTCTTAAGCAGAGCGACGGCTTTCTCCATTCGGACGCGCAGCACGAAGTCGCTGAAGCTCTCGCCCGATTCCGATTTGTAGATCCGGGATAAGTAGGAGGGATGCAGAAAGACGCGGTTGGCGACCGTTTGGATCGATACATCTTTGCCGAGGTTATCCATGACGTATTCCTTCACCTGTTTGACGATGACGGCGCGGGAGTGCTGGCGTTCCCGGTCGACGAGCTCGAAAAGCCGATCGAGAATGCGGAACGTCCATTCCCGCAGCGGCTTAACTGTCTTGAACGGCAAACCTCCGGCTACTTTCTCGTATTCGTCCCCGATCAATTCCGCCAGCCTGCGGCGATTTTTGTGCGCGATATACGCAAGCATCCCGCATATTTCGAGGTAAACTTCCAGAATGTGCTCCTCGAACTGGAATTCGTCCTGCAGCAGCTCCTCGAAGATCCGATCCAGTTTCCCGCGCAGTTCGTTCCACTGTCCGGCTTCGATGGTCATCTTCAGCGTCGGAGGTTCGTACAGGCTGGACAGGAACGCCGTCTTCTGGACCTCCTCCGTTTTGCCGATCGTCATGAAGAACGACCGCTCGCTCCCGATCCGCTGACGGAACGCAAACAAGCATTGCTGATAGCGGTCCGCGACGGTCTCGGGGAACTCGAACCAATCGCTAACGAGCGCGGAAATGCTTCCTTTGAGATAGATGCCGACATAATGCTGGAGATGCGCCGCGCACTGTTCCAGCATCCGCTGTCGCTCCGGCTCGGACAAGTCCGTCGTTCCTGAGCCGGGACATACGAGGAAGGTTAAATAGCCGTAGTCGTCGAGGCAACTCCATATCCGGAAATCGCCGCGGAACAGCTCTTCGGCGATGTTGGCGATCGCGTATTCCAGCAGCGATACGCTCCGCTGGTCGTACCCGGCAAGCGGCTCCTCCAGCCGAACGAGCACGAGCGCCGCTTTCTCCCGGACCGAGAAGGGAAGCTCGTACAGGTCGAGTTTTTCCTGCAGCAGATCGTCCGGCAACCGGCGGCCTCGCAGCAGCTCCAGCAGGAAACCCGTCTTCAGCGCGGGAAGATGCTCCCGGAACGTGTTCAGCACCCGTTGGCTGGAAATAACGGCTTGCCATTCGGCCGCTTTTTTGTCGAGAACGCCGCGGATCGACCGGATCAGTTCGTCGTTCGGCACCGGTTTCAGCAAGTAGTCCTCGACATCTTGCCGCAACGCCTCTTTGGCATATTCGAAATCGGCGTACCCGGACATCAGAATGATTTTAATGTCCTTCCATCGTCTGCGGATTTCCCGAATCAGTTCCAGTCCGGACATGACTGGCATCCGAATGTCCGTAATGACTAGATCGACGGGAACGATGTCCAGCGTCTGAAGCGCTTCGTGGGCGGAATAGGCCTTGTGAACGCCGATCACGCCCATTTCCTCCCAGGGGAGCGTATGGGCCATACTGTCTACCAGATGGGGATGGTCGTCGACGATCAGTACCTGATGCATCATGAGGGGCCTCCCTTGTTTACATGATCCGTCCAATGCAAGACGGTGCGCAATCCGCCGCTCGGGGAGGGGGATATTTGAACCCCCGACTCCGGGCCGAAACGGAATTTCAGCCGTTGATGCACGTTCCACAATCCGCAGCCCGATTCGTTGTCGAGCGGCGTATCCAACTTGATCCGCAGCTTCTCCAACTCGTCTTCGGGAAGACCGACTCCGTTGTCCTCGACGATCAGACGGTTGCCCGCGCAGTCCCGTTCGCCGGCGATCCGCAGCAATCCCCATTCCATCCGAGGCTCGAGCCCATGCAGGATCGCGTTCTCCGCGATCGGCTGCAGAATCAGCCGCGGTATCCGGATATCCAGCATGTCGACCGGGACGTCCAGCTCGAAATCGAAACGCTGCATTTGCAGGCTCTGGATCGTCAAATAATTGCGTACCAGCTCAAGCTCCTCGCCCAACGTCGCTTCCTGATTTTCCACGCGCGTCGTATACCGGTAATACTGGCTCAAGTTCAGCGTCATCGCGATAACGGCTTCTTTCTCTTCCAGCTCCGTCATGCTCTTGATGAAAGCCAGAGAATTGTACAGAAAGTGCGGGTTGATCTGGGATTGCAATTGCTTCAGCGTCGCTTCCTTCGAACGAAGCCGCTCGGCGAACACGTTCTCGATCAATTGCTCGATCTGGGACGCCATCTGGTTGAAGCGGTGGAACAAATAGCTGAATTCGTTCTTCTGCTTGTTAGTCAAACGAACGGAGAACTGGCCGCGTTCCATATTGCGCACGCCGTGAAGCAATTGAGACACCGGCATCTGCACGTTGCGATACAGCAGCAGGGCGAAGGCGATGCTCATGGCGAGCAGCATGCCGATGCAAGCGTAGAAGAGCAAGGAACTGTTCTTGATCGGGCTTAGCCGGTATTCCGTCGGGACGTAGTCGACGAGCACCCAGTTGAGCGTTTCCGACTTGACGTAGTTGATCATGTATTGACGGCCTTGCAGCCGGACGTATTCGGTGCCGCTTTCCGCGCCGCCCGCGTCCACCTTGCGTCCGTTCAAATAGTCGACGACGCCTTCGATCAACGTTCCGTTTGCCGTTCGGTTCAAAATCGGCAGATCGCCCGGATGGTAAAAAAACGGATCGTTTTTCCCCTTCATCTTGATCTGATCGAGCATGTTTCGGATGTTGTCCGCCGTGAAGCTGACTTCTACGATGATCCGCGAACCGGGGTATACGGTATGCCTGACGAATTGTTTGACCGGCATGCCGTTCTCGGACGTCTCCCGGTATTTCCATTCTTTCGTGATCGCGTCCTTAGCGAACATGGCGCCGTAGTCCGCAGAGTTCAAAGTGGTGACCCCGGTGCCGGCCGACGGGGCATAGACGGTGAATTGGTTCGTCCAGTTGCTGGAAGCGCCGGATAATCTCAGCTTCTCGATAATGTCCTGCTTGATCACGACTTTCTCGTAGTTGCTCCGTTTCTCGTCGATATGGATCAGATCGTCGACGACTTGGAAACGTCCGATCGTGTTGGCGGCGAGGGTTAACTGCTCTACCGTCATTTCCGCTTGCCGCAACAGAAAGGACAGATGCTGCAGGTTCGACTCCTTGACCTCGTTGCGCACGACGCCCACGCTCACTTGATTGGAATACATATACAGCCCCAGAATCGGCAGAATGAGCAGAATCAGCATCAGAATCAGTCTGCGGAAAATCGTCATTTTAACCGGCATTCCGGGTCCTCCTAATCGGGGAAAGCGATTTCATGGCTCGTATCCATTATACTATGGAGGAAGGCGGCCGAGGCCGAAATCTCGTCAAGTGGTGTTCAAAACGGCATGAAAGTAAGCAAACCGCCATAGCGCCGTTCGCCTTCGCGATTTACGATACTATCAAGACGAGATCGCCGGAAGCCGCCGTGTCGGACGGACGCGCGGCGGTCGAATCCCGGGAGGTTACCTATGAGACGTGTCCGCGTTTTCCGGAAATCCGTCGTACTGTTGCTTATCTCCGCCACTGCCGTTTTGAGCGCTTGTTCGACTTCGTCCGAATCTTCGGAAGGGAGCAGCGCCAACGCGAGCCCTCCGCTCGAAGTCTCGTGGATGAACATCGCTTACGGCGCTCCCCCGCCGGGAGGAGATGCCGTCGGTCAACGCATCGAGGCGGAGACGAACACGAAGATCAGTTGGCAATGGGTGCCGCTTAACGGGTATAAGGAGCGATTGAACGTGGCGCTCAATACCGGGGACTTAGCGGACATCACCCAAGTGCCGACCAGCAATCCGATCTATGAGACGGCAACGAACGAAGCGATCCAAGCCGGCGTATTCCACGACTTGACCCCTTATCTGACCGGGGACAATCTGAAGAAATACCCGAATCTCGCGGCGTATCCGTCCGCGATCTGGGACAACATGACGTATAACGGGAAGATATGGGGCATACCCCGGCATCCGAATCCGCCGATTTTCACGACGGTGCATATCCGCAAAGATTTGCTGGACCGGGCGGGACTGCCCGCGCCGACGACTTGGGAAGAATTGACGGAAGTGCTCTTGGAGCTAAGCGATCCTCCCGGTTTGTACGGATTGGCGATGAAATCGACGTCGAGCGCCGACGTGATCGCGAACGCGATTACCGGCATCCAGAATTGGGAAGTCGACGGCGAAGGAAATTTCAAGTATCGCGACTTTATGCCGGCCTTCAAAATTTATATGCGATGGCTCAAACAGCTGTACGACGCGGGCGCGATTCACCCCGAGTTCCCGATCGTCGAAGGCAGCGAGACGGATCTGTTCAAAACGGGCAAATACGTGGCGGTGGCTGCCAATACGCACATGTTCACGATTCCGGATTGGCTGGCGAGGCTTAAGGAGAACGCGCCGGGAGCGGACGTGCTGACGCTTAAAGTGCTGAAGGGGCCGCAAGGCTACGCAACCAGCATGGCGACGGGCTCGTGGACGAACCTGATGATCGGCTCGCGCGTGCCGGAATCCGACATTCCGCGCCTGCTGAAGCTCATTGACTTCACCTCGTCGCCCGTCTACCAGCGATTGGCGCTGTACGGCATCGAAGGCGTTCATTACGCGACGAAGAACGGCGCCGTGGAACGTAACGACAAGTATAGAAACGAAGGCATCGAAGCGTACACGTGGAACGACGGTACCTACACGGGGGCGGACAATTACCTGCTCTGGGATGCCGATCCCGACAGGCTGCGATGGTATAAGGAAGTATTCGACGATTCGCAGTTGAAATCGACCTACTCGAATCCGGCATTTAATCTGTATTCGCCTTCGCTGGTCAACAAGTGGGGGGATCTGACCCGGGATCTCGAGCGCAACAAGGTAAAGTTCGTCATGGGCGTGCTGTCCGAAGAGGACTGGGATCAGTACGTGAATCGACTGGTCTCGTCGGCGGACTACGTCCAGATCGCCGAAGAACTGAAGACCGCGCACCTCAAATACAAATAACGGGCGGGATAATCCGCCGGCACCAAGCATCATTCGCCAAGATAAGGAGTAGGTTTGCGGTCTCGCAAGCCTCTTCGGCAAGCCCGATTATAAGGCTGCCCGATATCAAATTCGACCGGGAAGAGGAGATTAGCATGGCGAACGTCTCGTTCCATCACGTCAGCAAGCAGTATCGCGCCGAGAAGAAACCTTCCGTCGTCGACTTTCACCTCGAGATCGCAGACGGAGAGTTCGTCGTGCTGGTCGGCCCTTCCGGCTGCGGCAAAACGACGACGCTGCGCATGCTGTCTGGATTGGAGGACATCACGGAAGGCGAGATCTATATCGGGGACCGGTTCATCAACTATGTGTCGCCGAAGGATCGGGACATCGCCATGGTGTTCCAGAACTATGCGCTGTATCCGAACCTGTCGGTTTACGAGAACATGGCGCTCGGCTTGAAGCTGCGGAAGACGGCCAAACACGAGGTCGAGCTACGGGTGAAAAAAGCGGCCAAAACGCTCGAGATCGCCGGCTTGCTGCACAAGAAGCCGAGTCAACTGTCGGGCGGACAGAAGCAGCGCGTCGCCCTCGGCCGGGCGATCGTTCGCGAGCCCGAGGTGTTCCTGATGGACGAACCGCTGTCCAATCTCGACGCCAAGCTGAGGACGCAGACGCGGGCGGAGCTCATCCGGCTCCACAGGGAGCTTCGCACGACGACCGTCTATGTCACGCACGACCAGACCGAGGCGATGACGATGGGATCTCGTATCGTCGTGATGAAGGACGGCGTCATTCAACAGGCGGATACGCCGGAAAGAATATACGGCTACCCGGCCAATTTGTTCGTAGCCGGTTTCATCGGCTCGCCGGCGATGAATCTGATCGAAGGGGCGATTACGGAAGAGGAGGGCAAGTATTACTTCCGGAACAAGCGTCTGCGCCTGCGGTTGCCCGACCAATATCGGGCGTTCGTCACCTCGGCGAAGTTCGGCAAGATCGTCATGGGAATTCGGCCGGAGCATGTGGAGATGGAGCCTCGTCAAGCGTCGGATAGGACGGACGAGACGGTGGAAGCCCAGATCGACATCATCGAGATGATGGGCGCCGATTCCTACTTATATATGAGCCTTGGCGACATTCGGCTGATCTCCAGGGTCGTGGAGTCGGGTTCCCGATATCACGCGGCGGACAAAATAGACATCGGCTTCCGGATGGAGAAAGCGCACTTCTTCGACGGGGAAACCGGTCGAAATCTCGGAATCTTTTAACTGGCGGAAGGCGGGAAGACGGAATGAGGCTACGTAAATGGATCCTATATACGATTCTGCTCGCCGCCGTCGCGGCCGGATACGCCATCCGGTCCTGGGGGCAAGACGAGTCGTTCTACCCGGCCGTCGCCGCATCGGCGATCGATGCCGTCGCGGGAGACGAGAACGGCGTGCCGTATTATGCCGCCGCGGCTAATCGCCTGGAGGCGGAAGGCCCGCCCTTCTTCGCGGGAGAAGCGATCGAGATCGATCCGTCCGGCTATGCCGCCGCTTCTCCCGATGCGGTCCTTTCTACGGGGCCGGATGCGGAATTGGGTAGCCGCGCGCTCTTCTGGGAGAACGGCTCCGGCTGGACGGAATGGAAGGTGGAGGTGCCGGCGGACGGTGTCTACGAGCTTGAATTCACCTATAAGTCGATGAAACAAGACAGCAGCAGCTCGATCTTCTACGCGCTGGAGATCGACGGACAATCGCCGTTCTCGGAGGCGGGCAACCTGGAATTCGTCAAGCGGTGGCGCGACAAGGACGTCCCTTACCGCAAAGACGCGATCGGCAACGAAATCCGCTCGATGCAAGCGGAGTCCTCCGCATGGCTGACCGCCCGGATGACGAACTACGCCGTCTCGTCGGAGCCCTTGAAGTTCCGGCTGACCGCAGGCGTTCATACGCTGCGTTTCACGGCCCGGAACGAGCCGATGGCATGGGGAGCGATCCGTCTGCGCGCGCCGGATCCGATACCGGATTATGCCGAATATTCGGCTGCCGTGGAAACGGGAAATACCGCGACCGGCGGCGCATCGGAACCTTCGGCGACCGTCGTCTCCGCTTCCGCGGGGGACGAGGCGTGGTTCTCGCTGATCGAAGGGGAGCGGTATTCGCTGAAGTCCCATCCGTCCGTGCAGACGGGCACGCAGAACGAGCCTTACGTGTCCCCGGACGGCGAAGGCCGGTTCGTTTACAACATTTTGGACGGCTTGCGCTGGAAAAGGGCGGGCGAATGGGCGGAGTGGACGTTCGAAGTGCCGTCCGAAGGCTGGTACGAGATCGACGTGAAATATTTCCAGCGTTTCGTCGGGAAAGCGAACGCCTATCGCACCGTGCTGATCGACGGCGGGACGCCGTTCCGCGAGTTGCTGCATTATCCGTTCGCGTACAACGATCGGCTGGAGGTTCATACGTTGGGCGGCTTAGGCGGCGCTCCTTTTAAGTTCCGCCTTGCGGCGGGCGAGCATACGATCCGGTTCGTGGCCGATACTTCGCCTCAATATCCGGCGCTTCTATCGTTGCAAGACACCGTTCGGGAATTGTACGGCCTCGAGCAGAAGCTGCGCAAGCTGACGGGGGACTACGGAGCCAATTCGGGCGACGCTTTCCGTACATGGGACATCGAGGGTTTCATGCCCGATATCGGCGAACGGCTGGAAGCCATTCGCGATAGGCTGCAGACCGCGATGAACTATCTGGACGGCCTGAGCGGAAGCAAGACGGACGCGACCCAATCTCTGCGAATCGGCATCTCGATTCTGGACGATCTGCTCCGGGACGTCGACGCCGTTCCGAACAAGCTGGGACGGTTCCCCGATCTTCAGATGCGGATCGGCACCTGGATGGATACGCTCGCCAACGGCGGCATGTCGATCGACTTTCTCGTCGTTCGCGAGCCCGGTGCCCATCCTTCCCTGAAGGAATCGACGACGTTGAACAAGATCCCGTATACGGCGGTCAATTTCGCGAGGACGTTCTATTTGAATTACAACGCCAGATCCCTGAACGACGACAATGCGCTCGAGGTGTGGGTCGGCAGGGGCCGGGACTACGCTTCCTTGCTGCAGGAAATGATCGATCAGAGCTTTACGCCGGAGACGGGGGTCGCGGTAAACGTCAATTTCATGCCGGATGCCGGCGCGCTCACGCTCAGCAATGCCGGGGGCGATCAACCGGACGTGGCGCTGGGGCTGGCTCAGGATACGCCGGTCGATTACGCGATGAGGGAGGCATCGGCAGATTTGTCGGAATTTTCCGACTTCAAAGACGTCGCATCGCGATTCCACCCGGGCGTTATGCGTTCGTTCGGGTATGGGGAAGGGGTGTACGCGCTGCCGGAAACCCAGTCCTACCCTTTGCTGTTTTATCGCAAGAGCATCCTGAACGAGTTGGGGTTGACCGTGCCCGACACCTGGGAGGATTTGCGGAAGCTGCTGCCGACGCTGCAGGAGAGCGGGATGAAGTTTTATTTCAATGCCAAAGATTTCGTGCCGTTCTTCTATCAGCGGGGCGCGGAGTTTTATACGCCGGACGGCGCCCGTCCCGCGTTCGACACGGATAGAGCTTACGAAGCGTTCGCCCAATGGACGGAGTTGTTCGGCAAATACGACTTGCCTCAGGAGGTGCCGGCTTTTTTCCAGCATTTCAAGCTGGGGACGATGCCGATCGGCGTAGCGGATTTCAACACGTACGTTCAACTGCTCACGTCCGCGCCGGAAATACGCGGCGACTGGGGAATCGCGCCGATGCCGGGTACCCTTCAAGACGGCGGAGAGGTGGCGCGCTGGGCAATGAATACGATGACGGCGGCGATGATTCTGAACAAAAGCGACAAGAAAGAGCAGGCCTGGCGATTCCTTGAATGGTGGACGCGAGACGACGTCCAACTGCAATACGGCAATGCGATGGAATCGTTCTACGGCCCGGAGTACCGCTGGAACACCGCGAATATGAAAGCGATGGCGCTCGCGCCTTGGCCGGCCGACGACATGGCGGCGATCAAAGAACAGAACCGCTGGGTACGCAACGTGCCGTTCCTGCCGGGCGGTTATTTGCTGGCGCGGGAAATGGAATTCGCTTGGAACCGGACGGTCGTTCAGAGAGTTCCGGCGAAAGATTCGCTGGATCGTTCGTTCACGGCGTTGGAACGGGAGATGGCGAGGAAGAGGAAGGACCTCGGGCTTCGCGATGACGATCGGTTGGCTTTTCCCGTCATCGTTCGGCCCTACGATTGGGGGGAGGCGAGGCCATGAAGCTGTCTCTGTTGCGCAGAATGTGGAGCGAGCGGATCGCTTACGCGTTCATGGCGCCGTTCCTGCTCTGCTTCGCGTCGTTCATCCTGCTGCCGGTATTCATGGCGATTCTGATGAGCTTCACGTCTTACGACGCGTTCCGGTCCCCGCACATGATCGGTTTCAAAAACTACGCGGCGCTCCTGACCCAAGACACGATCTTCATGAAATACGCGTTGCCCAACACGTTGAAGTTCGCTTTTTTTGTCGGTCCGATCGGGTATTTGCTCACGTTTTTCCTTGCCTGGCTTATTTACCAGCTGCCCAAAAGCGTGCGGGATATCGTCACGCTCGCGATGTACGCCCCGTCGATGGCAGGGGGCGTCGCGCTCGTCGTCGTGTGGCAGGCCGCCTTCAGCGGCGATTACGTCGGCTATCTCAACAATTTCCTGATGCGAATGGATTGGATTCAGACGCCGGTGCTGTGGCTGCAGGATCCGAAGTATCTGCTGAACGTCATGATCCTGGTCACGATCTGGATGAGCTTCGGCGTCGGGTTTCTGGCGATGCTCGCCGGCTTCGACACGGTCAATCGGGAGCTTTACGAAGCGGGACGCATCGACGGCATCGCGAACCGGCTTCAGGAAGTGTTCTACATTACCGTTCCGTCGATGAAACCGCAAATGCTGTTCAGCGCCGTGATGGCGATCGTCGGAACGCTTAAGGCGGGAGCCATCTCCGTTCAGTTGACGGGGCTGCCGATTACGAAGCAATATGCCGGACATTTAATGCTGAATCATATCGACGATTATGCCTTTATCCGGTTCGAGCTCGGTTACGCGTCGATGCTCTCGGTCGTGCTGCTTCTGTTCTCCTATGCCGCCATGAGGTTTAGCTATCGGCTGTTCGGCCCGAAGGAGGGGGACTGAAGATGGGAACGATCGCGAAGCAACTGCGAAAGATGACGCCGTTCGAAACGCTGCTGCTGATGGGCTTGCTGCTGCTGGCCGCCTTCATGTCGCTGCCGATCGTCTTCATCGCGAACCATGCTTTCAAGCCTTTTCACGAGCTGTTCTTGTTCCCGCCGACGTTCCTCGCGAAGGAGCCGACGCTGACGAATTTTTACGACCTGTTCCTGCGTCCGGGGGCGACGATCGTGCCGTTCTCGCGCTATCTGTACAACAGCGTGCTCGTGTCCGCGCTGGCGATGGCCGCCGTCATCCTGTCCAGTTGCATGGCCGCGTACGTGCTGTCCAAGCTGAAGTTCGGACCGAAGCGGATCGTGATGGGCGCGATCATGCTGGCGCTCATGTACGCGGCCGAGACCGTGGCGATCCCCCGCTATCTGATCATCGGTTGGCTGAACTTGAACAATACTTATTTCGGTCACGTTCTGCCGGTCGTCGCCTCTCCGGTCGCGGTGTTCCTGATCAAGCAGTTCATCGACCAAATTCCGAACGAACTGCTGGAGGCGGCCAAAATCGACGGAGCGTCGGAATTCCGGGTATTCGCCCGCATCATCGTTCCGTTGGCGATGCCCGCCATCGCCACGATCTCGATCATCACGTTCCAGGGCGTGTGGGGCGATACGTCCGCATCGACGCTGTTCATGCAGGACGAGACGATGAAGACGCTGCCGTACTATATGATGACGCTTACGAGCGGCGCGGCGAATACGGTTGCGGGCCAGGGAATGGCGGCGGCCGCCGGGTTGCTGCTGTTTCTGCCGAATCTGATCATCTTCCTGCTGGCGCAAAGAAGGATCATGGAGACGATGGTCCATTCGGGCGTGAAGTAGAACGAAACGAGGCGAATGTATGATGATGCGAACGATGGCGAGATCCGTCCCGGTGCTGCTGGCCGTCCTTCTTTTGTTCCCGATGCAAGCTTCCGCTTGGCAGCCCTACGATACGTTCTACGTCTCCCACGGAACCGGGGGAGCAAGCACGAGAACGTATGGGATGCAGGACGTATACACCGTCGGAATGACGATCGTCGGGAAAGGCGAGCAGGCGATGAAGCAGCCGAGCGACTTGTTCGTCGCGGCGGACGACCGGCTGTTCGTCGCGGACAAAGGCAACGACCGGGTGATCGAATACGACAGCGGGGGAAAGTGGACGAGAAGCATCGGCGATGCCGAAGGAGACGGCGCGCTGAAGGCACCGGAAGGGGTATTCGTTCGGTCGGACGGCACGATCTACGTCGCCGATACGGGTCATCAGCGCATTGCCGTGTTCGACCCGGACGGGACCTTTCTTCGGGCGTTCGGGAAGCCGGCGGAAGGGCTGATGCCGCCGTCCTACTTTTTCATGCCGACGAAGGTGAGCGTGGACGCTAGAGGCGTCATGTATATCGTCTCCAAAGGCTCCTACCAGGGGCTCGTGCGAATGGACGGGAAGGGCGAATTCACCGGCTTCTTCGGCGGCAACCGAACGGCGGGGACGTGGCTGGATCGGCTGAAAAGGACCGTGTTTACGAAGGAGCAACTGGCGAAGGAGGAGATCAAGCGTCCTCCCGAGCTGACCAACGCGACGATAGACGGAAGCGGGTACGTGTACGCGACGACGACCGGAGTGACCGCGGGGGCGGTGAAGAAGCTGACGGCCGGCGGCGTGAACCGGTTTACGAGCCTGAAGACGGCCAAATTCGCCGAATCCGACCAGATCGCGGATGTCGCGACGGACGGGCGGGATTTCTTCTACGTCCTCGACAGGAAGGAGAACAAATGGGACGCGATGATCTCCATCTACAGTCCCGGAGGAACCCAGTTGTTCGCGTTCGGCCGCATTCGCAAGGAGCCGCAGCAGCGGGGCGTGCTTTCCTATCCGGTCGGGATCGGCATCGATACCCGGTATCGCTTGTGGGTGCTCGATTCCGATCAGGGGCTGTTGCAGGCCTTCGACCGAACCGAATTCGGCGATGCGGTGCTGACGGCCGCGGCCGATTACTACGTCGGCGATTACGAGAAAAGCGAACGGAACTGGAACAAGGTGATATCGTACAACGAGATCATCGGCCTGGCCTATTCGGGATTGGGAGAAATCGCGGCCAAGCAGGGGCGGCCGAAGGACGCGATGGAGAATTTCCGTATCTCCTACGACAACGAAAGGTATTCCGATGCCTATTGGACTTATCGGCTGGAGTGGATCCAGAACGATCTTGGCTACATGGCGGGCGCCATCGCGTTTGCCTGGGCGCTCTATAGGTTCGTCCTTCGGCGATTGGCGGGAAGGGCGCGCAAAGTCGTTCCGGCTTCCGTCGGCCGCATCGGCAGGGAACTGCGGGATGCTTGGCGCACGATGTTTCATCCGTTCGACGGCTTTTACCGAATCAAAGGGCGGAAGCTGTCGGCCGTCACCCTGCTGCTGATCGTCCTGCTGCTCGTCGGGGTGAAGATCGCTTCCTTGTACTGGACCGGATTTATATTCCATCCGTACAACCTGGACACAATCAAGCCGGCGTCGGAAATCGCCCGTTTCCTGGCTCCGCTCGCCGCATGGGTCGTCGCCAACTATCTGGTCAGCACGGTCAAGGACGGGGAAGGGAAGTTCCGGGACGTGCTGCAGTCGAGCTTATTCGCGCTGATGCCCTATATCGCCCTCATGCCGCTGTCGATCGCGCTATCGCGCCTTCTGGTGCTGGAAGAAGGCATTCTCGTTTCATCGCTGGCGTCGCTGACGTGGCTGTGGAGCGGTGCCCTGCTTCTCGTCAGCTCTCAGGTCGTCCATAATTTCGAATTCGTGGAAAATTTGAAGAACAGCGCCATCACGGTCGTGGCGATCTGCATTCTGTTCCTGTTCGTCGCGGTTACGACCGGCCTGACTTACAACGTGTCGGACTTTATCTATCAACTGTACAAGGAGGCGACAGTCTTTGGCTAACGTGACCAGACGCAAGAGACTGTGGCTTGCCGCGGCGATCTGCGCGGCCGCGGTCTGCGCGGGACTAGCGGTTCGCGGCCTGCTGACGCCTCCCTCGGCGGAATCGTTCGATACCGCCGCTTACGCGCCAGCGGCGATCGCCATGCCGCAAGGCGCTGCCTGGCAGCCGTCGGACCTCGACGCGCAGGGCTTTGCGGTGGCGGCGCGTACGCAGCGATACGAGCTGCTCGTGCAGCCTGCCACGGGCCAGGTCATCGTCAAGAATGCAAGCAGCGGCGAACGGTGGCGGAGCAATCCCGATCCGGCCGCGCTGGAGAACGAAACGGTCGGCGGCGCCTTGCGAAAGAACCTGGAATCGCCGTTCATTCTGGAATATTACGAGCAATCCAAGGTGCAGCGCCTGGTGACGAACGTCCTGGAGCCAAGCGTAACGCCGACCTTCACCGCCATGGACGACGGCGTGGCCGTGCGGTTCGACATCGGAAAGCTGGATATTGCGTTCAGCATGCTGTATCAGTTGACGGCGGACGGCTTCCGCGTGTCGATCCCCGCCGCGGGCATCGAGGAGAACGGCAAGTTCCGCATCCTGTCGATCGATCCGCTGCCGTTCTTCGGAGCGGCCGACGATGCCGTGCCCGGCTACATTTTCGTGCCGGACGGCCCCGGCGGACTTATCCGTTTTCCCCGGGAACGGGAGATCGTCGGGGACGGCTACGATCAATACGTCTACGGGCCGGAAATGACGAACAAGACGTTCGGACCGGTTACCGCGTCGATGCCGGTATTCGGATTGAAACGCGGGGACCGCGCTTTTGTCGCCGTCATTGCCGCGGGAGAGAAGGCCTCAGCCGTGCGCGGGCTGCCTTCGGGTCTGGTCAGCACGCTGAATTCCGTCAATGCCCGTTTTCTGTACCGCGAAGAATACAACCGGCGGCTCAATCTGAGCGGCCGATCGCTCCGGGTGTTCCAGGAGGAACCCCTGCGGGAGGACCGGGCCATTCTGTACGCGTTTCTGGAGGGGGAGGAAGCCGATTACGCCGGCATGGCCAAGCGCTATCGGCAGCATCTGCTCGACGCCGGGCAGCTCGGTCCGCCGATGGATCCGCAGACGGACGTCCCGCTGCATCTGACTCTCGTCGGAGGCGATACGATTCCCTACGGCAGCCGCCGTTACGAGACGGCGACGACTTTCGGCCAGGCGGAAGAAATGCTGGAGCAGCTCAAGGAGGCGGGTCTGAACAATGTCCGGGTTACCTTGCTGAATTGGCAGCGCGAAGGCAGTCTGGCGCCGACGTTAAAGTTGGAAGCAGAGAAGAAACTGGGCGGAGAAGCGGGATTGAAGACGCTTATCGATACGGCGCACGATCTTGGATACCGGCTATATTTGGCGGCCGATCTCGTGCAGGGCGATTCGCAGGCGCTTAAGCTGTCGCCCAAGACGAATGGCATTCGTTCGGCGGAGGGCGACGTTCTGTTCGCGGACGAATACTTCTTCCTCAATCCGAACGTCACCTACGATCTGGCCCGGGATTTGATCCGCGACGCAGGCAAGCTCGGCGCGGACGGTATTCTTTACGATTGGCTCGGCGACGCGTTATTCCGGGACTACAACCCGAACCGTCGCTATACGAGAAACGATACCGCCGTCGTGTTCGATCGGATTCTGAAGCAGACGAGGCTCGAATTGGGCGGAGCCGGCGCTTATCTGGGCAACGCTTACGCGCTTCGTTCGCTGACGGACATTCAGCGGCTGACGTCCGAATCCCATAAATACTATGCGATCGACGAAACCGTCCCTTTTTATCCCATGGTCCTTCACGGCAGCATCGCTTATTCGATGACCGACGGGAACCTGCGCGACAATAACGAGGAAGAATTTCTGAAAGCGATCGAATACGGGGCGGTTCCCGCCTTCACCTTAACGGCGGAGAGCAGCCGAACGCTAATGGACACGAAAACGTGGGGATTGTTCGCAAGCCGATTCTCGCAGTGGAAGGAAAAGCTTGTCCGGGAATACGAGGAGTTTAACCGCTTGGCCGATATCTCCGACCAGCCGATGATCGGGCACGCCAAGCGCGCGGAAGGCATCTTCGCCACGAAGTATGCGAACGGGATTACGGTCGTCGTCGATTATAACGCCAAATCTTTCCGCGTGGAGAAAGGAGGAGCAGGATGAATCCGGCCCGCTTGCGCCGACAGGCCAAAATTCGGTACCGATGGAGAAGTCGAGGGCAGGCTTATCTGTTCATGCTGCCTTGGATGATCGGGTTCTGCGTCTTCATGGCGTTTCCGATCGGCTGGTCGTTGTACTTGGCTTTCCAGAAAGTGAATCTGACCGGGTCCGGTTCTTTCGCTTATCGCTTCGTCGGCCTGCAGAATTTCAAGGACGCGCTGCTCAAGGACAACGAGTACCCGATCCAGCTCCTGACCTTCTTCCAGCAAATGATCCTGATGCTCCCGATCATCATCGTCTTCTCGCTGCTCGTCTCGCTGATGCTGAATCAGAAATTCAAAGGGAGGTTCGTCTACCGGGCGATTTTTTTCCTGCCGGTCGTCTTCTCGACGGGTCAGGTGCTTACGGAGCTGTTCCAGCAGGGCGCAGGCAATGTGCCTTTCCTGACGCAGTACGGCGTTGACGGTTATATCAAGGATAATTTCAGTCCGTCTACGGCGGCAATGATGACGCAGCTGCTGGGCATGATGATTCTCATTCTGTGGTCCTCCGGCGTGCAGATCCTGATCTTCATCGCCGGATTCCAGACGATTCCCAAGGCCATCTACGAAGCGGTCCGGATCGACGGGGCCTCTCCGTGGGCGAGCTTCTGGAAAATCACGCTCCCCGGCATCAAGCCGTTCATCGGTTTGAACCTGCTGTATACGATGGTGGATTTATTTACTTTCCCGTTCAATCCGGTCATGGAGCAGATCAGACGCAACATGTTTAACGTCTCGACGGGGTATGGCTACGCCAGCGCGCTCGCCTGGTTCTATTTTCTGCTTATCGTCGTTATGATCGCGCTGATTCTGTGGTTTCTGAACCGCACGGGCCGGAACAAGGAGGAGTGGGCATGAAGACGGCGATGATCGTGAAGCAATATTCGCAAAGAGCGCGCCTCGCGCTCGTAAACCGGAAAGCCCAGAAGGTCAAATTGCTGCTTCTCGGTCAGCACATGAACGATGGGCTCGTCGCCAAGCTGATCTTGATTTTCCTGCTATCGATCGTTGCGTACCTGTACCTTCAGCCTCTCTTCTATATGATCTCGACGATGCTGAAATCGCTGGCGGACTTGCTCGACCCGACGGTGCAATGGATTCCGAGGAAGGTCGACTGGGGGAATCTGGACAATGCGTACGCGGGTCTCCATTACGCCAGCTCTCTCGTCCATACGCTGACGCTGGCGGTCGTTCCGTCGCTCATCTCGATTCTCGTCTGCTCGTTGACGGGATACGCGCTCGCGAGACTTCAGTTCCCGGGGAAAACCGTTTTTTTCGCGCTCATTTTCATGACGTTTCTGATTCCTCCCCAGATTATCATCATTCCGCTGTACGTTATTTACAGCAAATTGGGGTGGCTGGATACGCCGCTTGTGTTCATCGTGCCGGCTCTGTTCGGTCAGGGGCTCAAGAGCGCGTTGTTCATCCTTATCTTTCGGCAATTTTTCCTCTCGCTGCCCAAGGCGTTGGAGGAAGCGGCCATGCTCGACGGCGCGAGTCTGTTTCGGCTGTTCTTCCGGATCATCTTGCCTTTGTCGGTTCCCGCTTGCCTGGTCGTCTTTCTGTTCTCGTTCGTCTGGCACTGGAACGAAGGTTACTTGTCGTCCATGTTTTTATCGCATGATTTTATGCCGCTGTCCCTGCGGTTGTCCAATCTGGAGACGGAAATCTTCGGCCAAGCGCCGACGATGGAGATGCTTGCCGTTAATCCGGTAACCGAAGGGACGAAAATGGCCGGCGCTTTCCTGATCGTGTTTCCTCCGCTGCTTGTCTATATGATCGCGCAGAGATGGTTCGTCGAAGGCGTGGAACGCACCGGAATCGTAGATTAAGAGGCGAGATTACGTTCGGGAGGGATGCCATTGCCGTTAACGCAAACGTAATCCGAAGTCGCAAGAGATGAAGTTAGGGGTTAGTTGTACGCAATGCCAATACCAATCGGGAGATGAGAAGATGTTAAAAAAACGCAAGCACGTCATGGCCTTCGTATGGATTCTGCTGGTCGCGATGGTCGCAAGCGGCTGCTCGGGCGGCAACGGTAAAGCGAGTCCGTCGCCGTCGGCGAGCCAGCCGTCCGCAACGGCCTCGGACAGTCCGTCGCCGTCGCCGGAACAGCCGGAGGAGTCGGAGGAGCCGGTTACGATCCGACTGCTCGTCTGGGGTCCGGAGCTGTGGACCAAGACGATTCCGGAGAAATTCAAAGAGAAGTATCCGAACCTCACGTTGCAGGTCGAGAAAATCGACGGAGGCGACAACGCCTCCGTACTCGAGAAGCTGACCGCTCTGAGCGCTGCGGGCACGCCGGCCGATCTGACCTGGGTGCCCGGCATCCCGGGCTTTATGAAGGACGATCTGCTGCTCGATCTCACGCCTTACATGGATAGCGATCCGGTGCTGTCCGCGGCGCAGCTGTCCGACCCGGTCAAAGACGCGCTCTCTTGGAAAGGAAACCTGGTAGCCTTGCCCCGCGCGGTCGACGCGCACGTCCTTTTCGTCAACAAAGACTTGCTTGCCAAGCACGGCATGGATATGCCGACGAAGGATTGGACATGGGACGATTTCCGCGAAATGGCCAAAAAAGCGACGGATGCGAAAGCCGGAGAGTTCGGACTCGCTTCCGGGCCGTTCAACTTTATGACAACGCCGCAGGTGTACGCGGTATCCAACGGACTTGCGCCGAATTTGAATTTCATGAACGCCGATTGGACCCAGAGCCTGATTACCGATCCGAAAGTTCTGCAGGCCGTTCAATGGTACGGCGATCTGGGCTGGGTCGACGGCTCCCGTCCGAGCGAAGCGCAATCGGGGGAGGCCGGTCTCGACGCCAACGGCTGGGGAAGCTGGCTGTCCGGCAAAATCGCCTTCGACGTCATGGGGACGTGGGAAGGCAATGCCCGCAAGCAGGGCGCGCAGTTCGAATGGGACGTCGTGCCGTTCCCGAACGGCTCGAACGGTTCGGTCGGCTACAACTCGATATCGCCGATCGGCATCCTGAAGGGCTCGAAGCATGCGAACGAAGCGGCCAGATTTCTCTCCTGGCTCCTATCCGAGGACGGTCAACGGGTACTCATGTCCGACGGCAATATTCCGCTCACGTCGGATTCGAAGCTGTGGGACGAAGTCGCGCAGACCGGAAGCTGGGAAGGCAAGAACATCCGGGAAGCGGTCCAAGCCGACGGCTGGATGCGGACGGTCGTCGGCGAAGAGAAATATATTCCGTGGTGGGGGGAGGAAACGGGAGCTCTATTCAAGAACGGAGGAGACGTAAGCGTCTTCCAGAAGTGGGGAGAAGAGTTCAATAAAGCGGCGCCCGCGCTCCGTCAGGAGATGGGCTTGGAGTAGGTACGGCGGCAGCCGCCGGATAAACGGGTGAAGCACGGGACGGATCGTTTGCCGTCCCGTCTCCCGAACGGGATTGGGAAGGGGATGAATCATGAAGGCAACGGGGGCAAGACCGACGGTTCAGCAGCTTCGATGGCAGGACTACGAGCTAGGCATGTTCTGCCATTTCGGACTGAATACGTTTTGCGACAGGGAATGGGGGGACGGGACCGACGATCCCGCGCTGTTCGATCCGAAGGCGTTCGACCCGAGACAATGGGTGAACACGGCGCAGGCGGCAGGGTTCCGTTACTTGATTCTGACCGCCAAACATCATGACGGCTTCTGTCTGTGGCCGACGCAGACGACCGATTATTCGGTGCGGTCCAGTCCGTGGCGGGACGGCAAAGGGGACGTCGTGCGGGAGGTGGCAGACGCTTGCGCCGAGGCTGGCTTGCCCTTCGGCCTGTACTTGTCGCCTTGGGACCGTCATGAGCCGCGTTATGCCGATAAGGAGGCTTACGACGATTTCTATTGCCGTCAGTTGACCGAGCTGCTTACCGGTTACGGCCCGCTCGTCGAGGTATGGTTCGACGGCGCCGGATCCGAAGGGCGGGAATACGATTGGCGGCGGATTATGAATGTAGTGGAGAGGCATCAGCCGGATGCCATGATCTTTAACCTCGGGCGTCCGACGATCCGATGGGTCGGCAACGAGGACGGCGTGGCGCCATATCCATGCTGGAATACGGCGGAGACGGCCAAAGCAAGCCTGTTTACCAAAGACATGCTCACCTGGCTGCCGGATACGTCGGCTTGGGTGCCGGCGGAATGCGACGTGCCGATCCGCAAGCTGCAATGGTTCTGGCATCCCGGCGCGGAGGAGCGCTTGTTGTCGCTAGAACGGCTGCTCGATATTTATTATCGTTCCGTCGGCCACGGCGCGAATCTGCTGCTGAATATTGCCCCGGACGATCGCGGATTGCTGCCCGACGCGGACGTGAACCGCGTCGCGGAGTTCGGCGAGGAACTCCGGCGCAGGTTCGACTGCCCGCTCGGGGAGACGGCGGGATCCGGTTATGAACTGACCGTGGAATGGCCGCTCCCGCAGACGTTCGACCATGCGGTCGTTCAGGAGCGGATCGAGGAAGGCGAACGCGTGCGGGCCTACCTGATCGAGGCCAGAGTGGACGGACGATGGCGGACGGTAGCCGAGGGCTCCGCGATCGGGCATAAAAAAATCGATCGGTTCGATCCGGTAACCGCCGACGGCATGCGGCTGACCATCCGGCAAGCCGACGCGGAGCCGCTCATCCGCCGAATGGCGTGCTACCTCGCGGGCGAAGTCCGCGTATAAGGCTTTGTCGAGCTCTCGGCCGTTGGCGGGAAGAGGAGGCCCCGGCCGTGCGAGTCCAATAAGGAGAGGGGTATGAACATGTATCGTTCGGTAACGCCCATGTCCGCTTTATTATCCTTTGTGATGTGTCTTTCATTGCTCTTCGGAGCGACGTCGAGACCGGTGCCCGCCGTCGCGTCCTATTCGAATCCGGCCCAGGCTTTCGCGTTCGACGAAGGGCAGGGCAGCGGCGCCGCGAACAGCGTAAGCGGCGTCCCCCACGCCATCTCGGGCACGCCGGCCTGGGTTCCGGGCAAGGTCGGCCAGGCGCTCGACTTCGACGGACAGACGACGTCCGTCGTGATGGACGCTTTCGACAAGACGGCTTTCACGATGACGGCTTGGATCAAGCCCCGGTCGTACGCGTACAACCATTTTATCGTAGGCCAAGGCGTATCCAGCACGCAGCAAAATATGTTCAACTGGTGGGTCAACGACGGAAAGCTGTTTTTTCTGCCGAGCGACTCTGCGGGCAACGGATTCGGGCTATGGCCGTTCTCCACGGCCGAAGATTCCGTTCCGCTTGACGAATGGACGCATGTGGCCGTGTCGCGCAACGGCAACGTATTCAAGCTATACGTGAACGGAGCTCCGGCGGCGAGCAAGAGCGCCTCGGGCGCGATCGATCTGTCCGGCAATCCCAATCCGCTTCGGATCGGCGCCCAGAATACGTCCGCAGGGGAGCCGATGGGCGTGTTCGACGGAGCGATCGACGAATTAACGATATACTCGGAAGCGCTTACAGACATGCAGATCGCGGCCATCGCAACGGAAGGAGGCGGGACATTGACGGAGACGACCTATTACGTAGATTCGGCCGCCGGAAACGATATCAACGCCGGAACCCTCGAAGACGCTCCCTGGCGTACGCTGGACAAGGTGAACGCCACGACGTTCCAGCCCGGCGATCGAATATTGCTGAAGGCGGGGTCGTCGTGGACCGGGCAGCTCTGGCCCAAGGGCTCCGGCACGGAGGCCAAGCCGATCGTCGTCGACCAGTACGGCCAAGGGGCCAAACCCGCTATTCACGGCGCGGGTCTGTACCAAGAGACGGTGAAGCTGTTCAATCAGCAGTATTGGGAAATCAACAATCTGGAGATCACGAATGTCGGCGAGGCGCGCCAGACGCGCCGGGCGGTATGGATCGAGGCGCAGGACATCGGCACGGCGCGGCACATCCATCTGAAAAATCTGAACATTCACGACGTGAACGGGCAAACGGAGGTTCAGGATCTCGAGTCGGGGGGCATCATCGTCCGGGTGACGGGCAGCGCGACGCCGACCAAGTTCGACGACGTACTCATCGCCGACAACACGTTCACGGACGTCGACAGCACCGGCATCTTCGTGCGCAGCAACTGGCGCAACCGGGACACGCGAACCGACGGGGTCGGGCCTTGGCTCGGGATGACGAACGTCGTCATTCGCGGCAACGATCTGAACCGCACGGGCGGGGACGCGATCGTCGTGTGCGAGGGAGCGGCGCCGCTGATCGAGCATAACGTGGCGGCCCACAGCTATTACGATTCGGTCGGGTACCACGCGGCGATCTGGGCGATCAATTCGGACGACGCGTTGTTCCAGTACAACGAAGCGTACAAGACGCACAACACGCTGGACGGGATGGCCTTCGACATCGACGAGCTGTGCAACAACTGCGTGATGCAGTACAACTACAGCCACGACAACGAAGGCGGATTCATGCTGCTGGTCGGGCAGCGGGGAGAGGGAACCGGGTACGACCGCGGAGGGATCGTGCGGTACAACGTCAGCGAGAACGACGGGACGGCGCTTATCCAAGCGGTCGGTCGGTTGGACGATTACCAGGTGTATAACAACACGTTCTATACGGGCCCGGGATCGAACGCGAGGTTCCTGATGGCGCCGGACGGGAACAACCTGCCGGAGGGGACGCTGAGCTTCCGGAACAACATCGTCTACAATCTGGGGACGAACATGACGTACTATTGCGGGAACGCGACGTGCACGTTCGATTCCAATACGTTCTACGGCAACCACGATCCGAGCGAACCGGCGGACGCGAACAAGCTGACGACGGATCCGGGTCTGGTCGCTCCGGGCTTCGGGGGCATCGGCCGAAAGACGACCGACGGCTACAAGCTGGCGGGGGGTTCGCCGTCGCTTGGCAGCGGTACGTCGATAGCGGGTAACGGAGGCCAGGATTATTGGGGCAACGCCGTGTCCGCATCGGCGACCCCGAATCGCGGCGCTTACAACGGTTCGGGCATGCCGGACGAGAACGTAGGTGGAGGAATTCTCAGCTACGTGATCAACGAGGGCAGGACGGAAACCCGACTCGTTCGGTCGGCTGAACCGACGACGGCCACGGTGAAAGCGAATAAGCCGATCACGGTCTCCGACGCGGAAGGGCTGTCGAAAACCTATTATCCGGGTCAGGGCAACCTGATCTATCTCACGATCTCGCCAGACGCGTTGAAGCTGACCGGTAACGTCAAAGACCTAAAACCGGGCGGAAAATATTCGTTGCTCGGAGGAGACGCGTATCGTAACGACGAGCTGCCGCTCAGGCTTAAAGTCGACAATACGGCCGCTCCGCGCGCCCGTATCGACGCGCAGTTCGTTCTCGGCGACCGAACGGTTCCGGTTCGGGTCGCGCCGGGTCAAACGGTTGAAATCGCCTTATCGGTTCCAGGCTTCGAGACGGCCGGCAACTACCGCGTGATCGGGGAGATCCTCGATGGAGGCAAGCCGGTTGCCCGGCTGACGAAGGACCTTGCCGTGAAGGAGCCGCTATGGATGCAGGCTAGGCATCTAGCGGTCGCGGAGTCGGAGATGTTGCGGGTGACCGTTCGTAATGAATCCGACCGCGCGAGAACGGTAGAGGAGCTCGCGTGGGCGATCGGCGGCGCGGAGGGAACCGAGAGGCCGAATGCCGAGATCGCGGCAGGGGCCGAACTGACGATCGACTTGCCGCTTTCCGGTCTGGAGCCGTCTCAGCGTTATCCGGTTACGCTTGCTCTTCGCGCTGCAGGCGGCTTGACGTTGCAATATGAAGGGAGCATTATCGCCGTCACGTCTTTAGCACGTCAAAGTCTCGTCGTTGATGGAGAACCGGACGACTTGACGCCGATACCGGGCATAGAACTGCCTCGCCAAGGACGAATCGAGATCCCCGGCTACGGAGGCGCACGGGATCTTGGCGGAGACGTTCGGGTCACATGGGATGAGGAGCATCTATATATCGCGGCGGCGATCAGCGATAATCGGTTCTCGCAAAACCAGTCTCAAGGCCAAATCTGGCTCGGGGATTCCATCCAGTTCGCCCTCTCGCCGGGCATGCCCGGGGATAGCGGAGATTGGCATGAATTCGGCATGGCGCTGACGCCCGAGGGGCCGCAGTTGTATCGCTGGACGGGAATCGGCCAACCGGCGGGGCTCGTCGCCAACGCCCCTTTATCGGTCGTCCGGAATGAAGTCCGAAGCGAGACCCGCTACGAGCTTGCGCTTCCTTGGGTGGAGCTGGCTCCGATCGCGCCGACCGACGGCGCGTTTGCGTTCTCGCTGTTGGTCAACGACGATGACGGCGAAGGACGGAGAGGCTGGATCGAATGGGGCGGCGGCATCGGCGGCGGCAAAAACCCCGAGCAGTACTTGCCGGTGCGTCCGAGCGGCCCGATTGAGCGCGAACTGGTCGGCATCGCAATACCGGAGACGCTGGCTTACAGCGCGATTCCGGTCTCATTGACGGCGGTAGCGACTTACGCCGACGGGTTCAAGGCGAGAGCCGCCCATGCGCATTGGTCGACATCCGATCCCGATATCGCAACCGTCGCCGAAGGGGTCGTTACGTTCACGGGTCATACAGGACCGGTATCCATTACCGCTTCCTATTCCGGTTTTGAGGCAACCGTCAGCGCGGTCGTGGAGGAGTTGGGACAATATTATCCGTTCGACGAAGGGCAAGGCACCCGTACGAGAGAAGCGAACGGCGGCTTGAACTACGATATCGAAGGCACGCCGGTCTGGGTGGACGGGAAAGTCGGCAAAGCGCTGCTGTTCTACGGCAATTCGATCCGAATCCCTCCGATCGCCAAGACGGACTTCGCCTTTACGGCCTGGATCAAGCCGGAGTCGGATACGTATAACCATCATATTTTGGGCCAAGGAACGAGCGGTAGCCAGGAAAATATGTTTAACTGGTGGATTTCCAACGGTCGGATGTATTTCCTCGTCAGCGACGCGCAAGGCCAAGGGCACGGGATGTGGCCGTTCAATACGGATGCCGGGTCCATTCCGCCCGGACAATGGACGCATGTCGCCGCGGCCCGGGAAGGAAATGAATTCCGGTTGTACATTAACGGGACTCGCGTTCTCAGCAAGACGGTCGACCCCATCCAGAACCAACTGGACAACCCGAATGCCTTCCGGATCGGAGCGCAGAACGGTCCGGACGGCAATGTTTCTGAGGGCTTCCACGGCGCGATCGACGAACTGAGGCTGTACCCCGAAGCGCTCGGGGACGAACGAATCCGGCAAATCTGGCTGGATACGATAGCAGAGAGCGAAGGAGCGATTCCATGACGGAACGAAAGCAGATCGTGCACGAGGGGGTTCATGGCTACAGCGGCGGCAAGGAATGGATATGGCCGGACGATCCGCTGCTGCTGGAACGGCTCGAGTGGTTTCAGGACCAGAAGCTTGGGCTGATGATGCACTGGGGGCCGTATTCACAGATCGGGGTAGTGGAATCTTGGGCGCTCAGCGACGAAGACGCGGCGTGGTCCAGAAGCGAGATCGAATGGGGCGTTGACGGAGAGGAATTGAAGCGGCACTATTTCGGACTGAACCATTCGTTTAATCCGGTGCGCTTCGAACCTCGAGTATGGGCGGATTTGGCGGCCGAAGGCGGCTTCAAGTATTTCGTTTTTACGACGAAGCACCATGACGGCTTCTGCATGTGGGATACCGACACGACGGACTACCGGATAACGGGGCCGGATTGTCCGTTCCGTTCCCACCGTTACGCCGATGCGTGCAAGCACCTGTTCGACGCTTTCCGGGAGAAAGGAATGGCCATTGCGGCTTATTACTCCAAAGCGGACTGGCATACGCCGGATTATTGGAAGCCGGGGATCGCGGGAGGCAGCCGAAGAGGACCGAATTACGATCCGCAAGAAGATCCCGGCGCATGGGAACGATTTGTGGCTTTCACCCATGCGCAGATCGACGAGCTAATGACCCGTTACGGGCGAATCGATGCGTTATGGCTGGATGCCGGCTGGGTTCGCCGCGAGGAAGGGCAAGACATCCGGCTTGGGGAAGCGGTGGAACGCGCGCGGAAGACTCAGCCGTGGCTTCTGGCGGTCGACCGGACCGTCGGCGGCCTTTACGAGAATTACGTGACCCCCGAACAGACGGTACCCGAAGCTCCGTTATTCGTCCCGTGGGAGAGCTGCATCACGATCGGAGACGCTTTCTCCTATCGCTTCGACGAGCGTTACAAGCCGACGCGCGACATCGTGATGCTGCTGCTTGAAGTCGTGGCGAAGGGCGGTAATCTGGCGCTGAACGTCGCTCCGCAGCCGGACGGAAGGCTGCCGCGCCAGGCGGCGGAACGGATCAGGGAATTGGGCGCATGGCTTGCCGTTCATGCCGAGGGCATCTATCGGACCCGCGTTTGCGAGCCGTATTTCGCGGACGAGTGCGCATTTACGCGGAGGGAGGATCAGGTATACGTCTACCGTCTCTACAGAGACGGGAAGGAACGGGTACCTGAACATATTACGGTGCCGTATCGCGGTCCGGTAAGCCGGGTCGAGTTGATGGGAACGAACGAACCGCTTCCCTTTGATGTCGTGGATCGGGGGCTAACGGTTAGTCTGCCCCCGTCCGAGACCGGACAGGGTAAAATGGCTCCGTATGCGCACGGATTCCGCCTGTTCGTTGAATCTGTTTAATCGGGCTATCGGGACTCCCTCGCGCATAATGAACCGCTCCTTTCATTCGGAAAGGAGCGGTTTTTTCGTCTTATATTCGTACTCCGAATAAGCATGATAAACCTAGCGATTTCTCATAGCATCTACATAATCTTTGGCAGCTTTTAATGAGAGGCCGGTGGCATCCTTTAACTCTTTGACGGCTTCGATTTTCTTGCCGCTCGCCAGCAGATGTTGGAGGCGCTGCTCCAACTCCGGGGCAATTTCCAACGCAAATAGGGGCTTTGCGTTATAGGAAGCAGCTACATCCTGCCGGGGTGATCGATAGGCTTCCGGCCGACCCTCCAAACGTTCGATATCGTATTTCATTTCATTAATGCGCGCTTGCATACTTTTTACCTTAAGAATAAGAAAGATGGATACTACTAAAGCAATAAGCGCCAAAATCTCTGCTCTTTCCATACGGTAACCCCCTCTTTTATTTGATGTATTAACCCGTTAGGCAAATCAACGACCGGTCTTCCTTCATATTCTATTTGAATTCTACTTTGTCATCCATAGCAAAATATGAAATAATAATGTACAATATAAAATACATTCGTATAATATAATATACAACAACAAAGTGTCTTGATGCATAAAATAGTATTCCGGGGTTTACGATCTGAGGAGGATGACCATGTCAAGTTTAGAGCTGGAGCATTTCTTAACGGACAATCTAAACGAACTGAAAAGCAAGGGTTTATACAATACGATCGATCCCCTGCAGGGGGCTAACGATTTTATGATCACGATCGCGGGGAAACGATTGATTAATCTGTCTTCGAATAACTATCTTGGATTGGCGACGGATCCGCGATTGATTCATTCGGCGGTCGAGGCGACCAAAATCTACGGCGTAGGCGCCGGCGCAGTGAGAACCATTAACGGTACGTTGGAACTTCACGAGCAATTAGAGGAAAAGCTGGCCGAATTCAAGAAGACGGAAGCGGCGATCGCCTACCAATCCGGCTTTAACTGCAATATGGCCGCCATATCCGCAGTGATGGACAAGAATGATGCGATATTGTCGGATGAACTGAATCATGCCTCGATCATCGAAGGCTGCAGACTTTCGAAAGCCGCGATTATTCGGTATAACCACTCGGATATGACCGATCTACGAAACAAGGCCATAGCCGCCAAACAATCCGGATTATATAAGAAAATCATGGTCATAACCGACGGGGTATTTTCCATGGATGGAGATATCGCCAAGCTTCCGGAAATCGTTCTTATCGCCGAAGAACTCGATTTGATTACTTATGTGGACGACGCTCATGGTTCGGGCGTTCTAGGCAAAGGAGCGGGCACGGTAAAGCATTTCGGGTTATCGGAGCGAATCGATTTTCAAATCGGTACGCTCTCCAAAGCCATTGGCGTCGTAGGGGGATATGTAGCTGGAAAAAGGAACCTCATCGATTGGCTTAAAGCGAGAAGCAAGCCATTCCTATTCTCGACGGCCCTGCCGCCCGCGGCCTTATCCCCATGTATAACGGCGATCGATATTATTAGGAATACTCCGGAATTAATAGATCGATTGTGGAAGAATGGTCGTTATCTTAAGAAGGGTCTTCAGGAATTAGGCTTTAATACCGGAAATAGCGAAACGCCGATTACGCCCTGCATCATCGGGGATGAGCGGCAAACGCAGCTATTCAGCAAAAGGTTGTACGAGGAAGGCGTGTATGCAAAGGCGGTCGTATTCCCGACAGTGCCTAGAGGGACGGGGAGAATCAGGAACATGCCGACTGCCGGGCACTCCGAAGCTTCTTTGGACCAGGCTTTGAACGCTTACTCGAGGATAGGGGAAGAGTTGAACTTGATTTAGATCACGGGGGAGGGTGCGCGCGATGAAGAAAATAATGGTTACGGGTGCGTTAGGCCAAATCGGATCCGAGCTTGTGGAGAAGCTGCGCGATCTGTACGGTTCGGATAGAGTAATCGCGACGGATATTAAGGCCAGTCCCGAAGGTTCGTCGGGTCCGTATGAAGTTCTGGACGTGACGAACGGATTGCTTATGTATGATATCGCGAACAGATACGAAGCGGATACGATCATTCATCTGGCCGCCTTATTGTCAGCCACCTCGGAAGAAAGGCCATTGCAGGCATGGCAATTGAATATCGGCGGATTGATGAACGCGTTGGAGGTATCCAGATCTCTCGGGTGTCAGCTGTTCACTCCAAGCTCGATTGCCGCTTTCGGTCCGACGACGACGAAGGAGCATACGCCCCAGGATACGATTCAACGGCCTAATTCCCTGTATGGCGTGAGTAAAGTTTCAGGAGAATTGCTGTGCGACTATTATTATCATAAATTCGGCTTGGACACCCGGGGGCTTCGTTTTCCCGGTCTGATTTCTTACGTAACGCCTCCGGGCGGGGGGACAACCGATTATGTCGTCGAGATGTATATCGAATCCGTTGCCAGAGGGGCGTATACAAGTTATCTTTCGCCGGGCACGTTCATGGATATGATGTATATGCCGGATGCGCTGAATGCGATCGTCTCTTTAATGGAAGCGGACGGGTCGAAGCTTAAGCATCGGAATGCGTTTAACGTCTCGGCGATGAGCATCGATCCGGAGATGATCGCCGAAGCGATCAGAAAACATATTCCGGATTTCAAGGTCGATTATAAGCCCGATCCGCTTAGGCAGGCGATCGCCGATAGCTGGCCGGATTCCATTGATAGCGGAGCATCCATAGAAGAATGGGGATTCCAGGTTCATTACGATTTGGATAAAATGACATCGGAGATGCTCGCGCATTTAGCTGTTAAGGGTAATAGATAATCGAATAGAAGCGTACGGCAGACTCCGTAGGATTACGGTAGACATGAGGAAGATCGGCGATAAATCGAAGGGAGTCCGTATTCTCGATCTTATAGTCCGCCCCGTTGATCGTGATTTCCAAGCTTCCTTCGACGAGCATGATGTACTCTTCTACGCCCGCGTTATGCGCTTCGGATTCATGCGTGCAATAGGGGGCCATGTTTACCAGGAAGACTTCGAATTTCTTATAGGGATTAAAAGGAAAGATCGAGAACGACCGGAAAGCCCCGTTTTCTTCGATAAGAGGGTCCAAATCTTTAACAGAGATAATGGATGTCTCCGCCGTTTGTTCTTCGATTAAAGATGTGAAGGATAATCGCAAGCCGTTGGCAATTTTCCAAATAATGGATATGGAAGGGTTGGAATCTCCCCGCTCGATTTGCGCGAGCATCCCTTTGCTTACGCCGGTAAGCTCGGACACCTTGTCCAAGCTAAGACCTCTACTATTGCGAATCGACTTTAAGTTTCTGCCAAGCTTAATTTGGATCTTTTCCATCTTGTATCGACCCTTAACCAATAGATTTTTAGAATTACGAATAGGTTACTTCAGCAACTACGAATAGAGATCATTATAGCATAATAAGCATTCACGCGAGCTTCCTTGCTCTCGGCATCCAATGGAATAGGGAATATATTGTGGTACAATATGGATGAAAAAAATTCTAAATAGAAGAGGGAACAACAGATGATCCCGATCATGAAGCCGCAAGTAGAGGCAGAGCTTCGGAGTTTCGTCGGAGCGGAAGCTTATATTCACAGCGAGGCGACTTCGTTCGTCTTCGTCCGCAATTTCAAGGTCAATGTAACTCATGCTTATGTAGCCGGGGATGGGCCTTTTCGCGTCGCTCTTCGTTTCGATGGGCACGGTTGGCTGCGAATGGAAGCGCTCACTCATTACGAGGCGGACGGGAAAGGTCGTCTTCTGCTCGCGGGCTACGACGATAGAGGACGGATGAATGTAGCTTTGCATTTGGGAAAGGAGTCGTTTCCGGAATGAATAAGGCAGATGAGGCCACACAACGAAAGCTCCTTGCGGTGTTTGCGCATCCGGATGACGAGTCGTTTATTTGCGGGGGCACTCTTGCGAAATACGCGAGCGAAGGGGTCGAGATTACGCTCGTTAGCGCAACGAAAGGCGATATGGGACGCCGAATGGGCAACCCGCCTTACTTGAACCGGGAAACGATGGCGGCCGCTCGTGAACTTGAACTGAGGAACGCGTGCGAATGTTTGGGCATCCGGCACCTTCAGTTCCTTGGTATCCGAGACAAGACGGTTGAGTTTATCGACGTGGATCATTTGGCGGATCGCATAGCGGTTTTGATCCGCGAAACGAATCCTGACGCGGTACTTACTTTTCATGAAACGTGGGGCGGGCACCCGGATCATTGCGCGATCGGCAAGGCGACGACGACAGCCTTTCAACGGGCCGGCAGCAAGGGGAACTTATATTTCATTTCATTCGGGAGCGAGATGGAGCGACCCGAGCGGTTCGGGTATACCCGCAAAGAAGTGATGAAAATCGACGTACAGGCTCATCTCGAGGCCAAGCTTGCGGCTTTCCGGGCTCATCGCTGCCAGTCCGAGATGGACGAGTGGGTATGGATGGCGGACCGAGAGGCGTTAAAGAGATTCGGCCGGTACGAGTATTTTATGAAGGGAAACAGGGAGACGCCTTCGCGGGTTCTTCATGATTTGTTTTAGCGTCTCCCCTGTGTCATTAGGGTTTCTCGTTTAAAGAGGCATTGGCTAGCATTTGAAAAACCGTATTATCCATCGGCGGGTTATGCAATCCTGCGCGAACATCCCGGTAATACCGTTCCAAGGGCAACTCGCGGGACAAACTCGTGCCGCCCACGATTCGCATCGCAAGATCCACGACTTTGATGGCATTATTGGTGACCGTATATTTAGCCAAACCGAGCTCGGGTTTCAACGAGGGTCGGTTATTTTCTTCTCGGTCCCAGCGATCCGCGGCCGAATACAGGAGGGAACGCGCGGTTCGGAGTTCGACTTCCATTTCCCCGATCGATCTCTGGACGGAAGGAAGGGAGGCGATCGGAGCGTCCAGATTGTTCGGCCGGTAGGAACGGGCAAATTCTAGCGCGAAATCCCGCGCGGCCATGGCGATGCCCATATAACATGCCGGAATATGCAGAAGCCAGCCGCCTCCGTCATCCGTGCCTTTTCCGGATAAGCGCATGTCGGAACCGACGAAAACATCGTCTAACGCCACATCGTGGCTCCCGGTCGCTCGCATTCCAAGAACGTCCCATGTTTCCACGACGGTCACCCGATCGGTTCGTTCCACCAGAAAGTCGCTTGCGCAGTCTTCATCCGGGATATATGCCGACACCACGAAGCGGTCGAGAATGGGCGAGAGCGTGCTGTACGTTTTGCGTCCAGTTATCCGCCAACCGCCATCCGCGGCAATCGCCGTTGTTTCCGGTCTGCCGCCCCGGCTGGGACTTCCGGAAGCCGCCTCGCTCGCGAAGGTGTTAATCATCGTTCCATCCTTCACTACGGAACGGCACAAATCGGCAAAAATGTCCTGCGGCCATTTCCGCGTCGTCCGGAGATGAAGGATTTGACCGAGATGCCAACCGACGGCTAGCGCGGTCGAACCGTCCCCATAAGCGAGCCGTTCCTGCAGCAGAACGAGCTCGTAAAGCGAGATCCCGTCCCCGCCGAACTGTTGAGGAACCGTCGACTTTAAGTAACCGGCCTCGCGCAGGTCGGCGAAATTTTCGAATGGGAACGATCCCTCTCGGTCATGCCGCGGCGCTCTCTCCGCGAAACGGGCAGCCAACTCTTCGACTTTGCCGATACGTTCCTTCTGTTCTTCGTTAAGAATATATTGATCAATGAATCGACTCATCCATTTTCCACTCCTTTCCTCCGTATTATAATCAACTGGCGCAGATAGCGCAGTAAGTGTGCGGTAACTTTTTTGTCGCGAGCCGGTTGATCAAGGATTTGAAGTCGTTCATGATCAGGCAGTCGACCGCAAATGAACCAACGAGTTTGAAACGCTTTTGAAGCGCTCCCTTCTATAGAATGAATCTATATTCAATAGAGGGAAGGATTAGATTTGAATGCACACTAGAAGGCGGAAATTAGGAACGACGCTCGTCTTATGGATAGCGGTATCAATAATTGGATTTTCCGCTCCGCTTGCTGCTGCCGATCCGACTATAATCAAACCCGTTGACTTATTCATACCGATCGACATCAAACTAAAGGATAATCTACCGCCAGTCGATTTCAAACCCATATCGAGACCCGCAAGGGTCCCCACTGTCATTGCGGGAGAAGGACATTCCATTGCCTTGAAAAGCGATGGAACCGTGTGGGCATGGGGAGATAACGGCTACGGCCAGCTCGGAGTGGGCACAGTTGACAAGGGGAGCTCTATCCCCGTACAAGTAAGCAACTTGAGCGATATCGTTGCCGTCGCGGCAGAAGGAGGAGCGACTTTTCTCAAAACCGGACATACCGTTGCCCTGAAAAGCGATGGAACGGTGTGGACTTGGGGAAATAACGAATATGGACAGCTCGGAGTGGGCACGGCTGACAAGGGGAGTTCCGTCCCTGTGCAGGTCCCCAATCTAAGCGATGTCGTCGCCATTGCAGCGGGCTCCCTTCATACCATGGCCTTGAAAAGCGACGGAACGGTTTGGTCGTGGGGATACAACTATTATGGACAGCTCGGTAATGGAGGAACGGCCAGCAGTTCCGTCCCTGTGCAGGCCAAACTGAACGGTGTCACTGCCATTTCGGCGCAATATCTGCAATCCGCTGCCTTGAGAAGCGATGGAACGGTGTGGACCTGGGGGGCTAACTTTAATGGTCAGCTTGGTTACGATACTAAGGGGAAAAATAACCCTACGCCCAAGCAGGTGCCAATAGTGAAGGGGATTGTCTCTATTGAGCAAGGACATCTGTTTACTGCTGCCTTAGGCGGCAACGGAACGGTATGGACATGGGGACTGAACATCTTCGCTTCACTCGGCAACGGAACAAGCGGCCAAGAGACTGAATTTTTTAACCCTCAACAAGTTCTCTATAATATGAATCCCAAAAAAGAGCTGAACAGCGTCGTCGCCATTTCTGCAGGACAAGGTCATGCGATTACCCTCTTAAAAGACGGAACAGTATGGGGTTGGGGGGAAAACGACTATGGTCAACTCGGAATAGGCGACTTAACGGATCGCCCGGTTGCGACGAAGGTCGATCTGGATGGGGTATTTGTTGCCATTGGAGCTGGAAAGTTTCATTCAATGGCCTTAAAAAACGATGGAACCGTGTGGACCTGGGGGCTTAATGGTTCTTACCGGCTTGGATACACGACACCGCCGCCAGAGCCTCCCGAAGGATCTTCCAATATCCCCCGTCAAGTTGCAAATTTTACGATAAGCAAATCAACGGTAAGCAAATCAATAGTAAGTATTTCCTTAGATAGAGATGCGTACACGCTAACCGCCGGCGGCAACGATCAAATCAAAGTGACGGCAACTTATTCGGACGGCAGCAGCTTAAATATCACGGATCAAGCGAAATACCAATCTTCCAATCCGGATATCGCTTCAGTAAGCTCCGCTGGCGTAGTGGCCGGCTTACGCGCGGGGCAATCGAGTCTTACCGCAACGTTCTTGGACCAGACCGTAAATGCGAAGGTTACCGTAGTAGAACCAACCGGCAATGCGCCAATGCCCGGCAATACGCCAATGCCGATCGTCACATTGTCTGATATCGACGGACACTGGGCGGAATCCAATATCGTTCAGGCCGTGAATCAAGGCATCGTATTCGGTTATCCCGACGACACCTTCAGACCGGATCGCAGCGTTAGTCGCGCCGAATTTGCCGTACTGCTGATGAATGCGTTGAAGCCCCCCGGCAAAGGAGCAGACTTAGTCTTCAAAGACAAGGATGCGATCGGATCATGGGCAATCAATCAGATCGCTCAATGCGTGGAACTGAGCATTATCAAGGGCTTCTCCAACGGTACTTTTCGCCCGAATAAGACGATTACGCATGCCGAGATGGTCACTATGGTCGTACGGGCATCCCGCTTGCCGCTGGCGGACGATGCAGCAACCGGGTACCTGGATAACGCGGATATTCCCCAGTATGCCCGAAGTCATATCGTCACGGCCGAACGTTACGGCATCGCTGACTACGTCCTCGACAATAAGTTCAAGCCTAACGAGCCTTCGACTCGCGCCGAGTCGGTTACGGCTATCGTGAACATGTTGAAAGTAATCAAGGAAAAGAAAGGGTGATGGTGACAATCGAATTGCTCTCCCTCCATGCTCGAGATAAGGATTATGTATTTTTGGTACTCATCGTGTTATATTAGGGGGAGCAAATGAGTGCAATGCAAGGAGCCGTGCTTTAACACGACTCCCCTGCACACAGCCGGTCTAAAGGGCGATCGGCTTTGGAATTGGGATCATGAAATGACCGTTATCCTAGCTGAGGGGCGGTCATTTTCTTTTGTGGGATACAAGTATAAGTACATTCGGCAAAACTAATTTATGGAATTGTGCTGACTTAAGGGAAAGACATCCCAAATAAGGAAGTGTTAAATAATGAATTTAGAAATGGTCATGCAGGAGCTTGAAGCTCTCGGCAAAGAACGAACCAAGAAAATTTATATGTCCAATGGCGCGCACGAGCCGCTTTTTGGAGTGGCTACAGGCGAAATGAAGCCCATTTTCAGGAAAACAAAAATAAACCAACCGTTGGCCGAAGAGCTTTACGCTACGGGGAACTATGACGCCATGTACTTTGCGGGAATCATAGCAGACCCTAAAGCGATGACCGAAGCGGATTTCGAGCGTTGGATCGATGCGGCATACTTCTATATGCTGTCCGATTTCGTGGTTTCGGTTACCTTGGCGGAAACGGATATTGCACAAGAAGTGGCCGACAAATGGATCGCAAGCGGCGAAGAACTTAAAATGTCGGCGGGCTGGAGCTGTTATTGCTGGCTTCTGGGTAACCGTCCGGATAGTGAATTCGCCGAAAGTAAAATGACCGATCTGCTTAAAATGGCGGAAAAAAAGATTCACGATTCACCCGAACGGGCTAAGTTCGCGATGAATAATTTTATATACACCGTAGCGGTATCCTATTTGCCGCTTCATGATATGGCGGTCAAGACCGCAAAGGCTGTGGGCCCGGTAGAAGTCAATCTGGACAAGCCCAAAAGCAAGTTCATAGATGCATCGGCGAATATTCAAAAGGCAGTAGATAGAGGACAAATCGGATTCAAACGCAAACATGTAAGGTGTTAAAAAATAAAACATATAACAATGCTTTGCCATGAAAAGACCCGTGATTGGCAGTCGTTTCGCAAGAACTACCGATCACGGGTCTTTTCATGGGAATTCCGGCTTCATCATTCTAGAATTTATTCGGTTAGGAGTTCTTTCTCGTAGCCCCGCATAGCTTCGATTTCGCGCGGCAGGTGAAGAGATGCGGGTTCCCAGTCCAGCCATTCCCCGCTGAGGAAACCGGTATATTTATGTTGGATAAGAATCCGTAAGGCTTCTTTATGGTCGATATCTCCTGTTCCGATCGGCAGAAAAACGAGCGTGTCGGGATCCAGCGATCCGTCATGAATATGAACGTGATGGATCCATGGCTGAAGAATGCGGTAAGCCTCTTCCATCGAAGTCTTTCCCGTTCGGTAAGTATGCATGATATCCCAGACGACGCCGATCGAAGGGTGATTTACGGCACTCATGATTGCGGCCATCTCTAGCGGATCTGACCAATCGTCATGCGTTTCGACCGCCAACACGACGCCGGCTTGCGCTGCCGATGCCGCAAGCGATCGGAGCGATTCCACGATTAAAGTACGCGTCTCCTCCCTTCCGGCTCCTTCCGGGATATATCCGCAAAATATTCGGATGAACGGCACTTCCAGTGCCTGGGCAAGCCGGATGTAAGCGATGGTTTCCGTAATATTCGCCTGAACGGTTACGGGGTTGGAATATCGGCAGGAGACGCTAATGCACTGCAACTTAACGCCGCTGGCTTGGAAGGCCGTCTTTATATCAATAATCTGTTCTGGAGTAATGTCCAACTCTATACCATGGCGATGTCCGCAATCGCACCTTGCCTCGAAGCCGGAATAGCCGTATTGCTGGGCCATTCTTAGTACGGTAAGGAGGTCGGCGTCCGGACAAGAGAAGGAGACGAAGGCATAATTCATCAACGCTCAATCCCCCTCGGAGTTAATCATAACTGGCGCACCGCTCCGCGAGGATTGATACGCCGCATCCAAAATCCTTTGCAGAACAAGCGCTTCCCGTAAGCCTGTAGCCGGTTTGCCCCCTTCAATAATAGAGCGGGTAAAGTCGATTACGGGTCCTTTGTCTATCCAAGAAGAATCCTCCGTTCCTTCCCATAACGTGCGGGTTTGCGCACCGGACTCCGCATCCAGCGTCGTACACGAAATGGTTTTCTCGGACGGCCAAGTCATGTGCAGGGTAAGGCTTCCCTTGCTTCCGATAATCTGCCAGGAACGTTCGAGCGGCGCGGCCATAAACTCTCCTCGCTCGAAAGTAATGACGGCATCGTTGTCGCATTGAATGAAAGCGGAGCCGTACGTTTCCGAGTCGGAGTTCGGCGGGAAGTAGTCCGCAATCGGCTCCGGAAGCTGCCACATATGCGATAGTATCCACTTGGGTTGAAGAGTCCAGCCCGTTAAACCAAGCAAATAGTCGAAATCGTATATTCCCCAATTGGCCACGATCCCGCCGCCGTTAATGGCCGTATGAAGTCTCCAGGTCGGGGGCGGAGTGGCCGGACGTTTGCCGGCCGGCTCGTTCACCCGGCAACGCAAAAGCCGCACCTCCCCCAGATTTCCCTCGTCGATCCATTTCCTTGCCGCTTCGGCATGCTCCAGAAAGCGAAAACGGGAGGAGCAGACGGCAACCGTCAGTTCTCCTTGAGCTTCGATTAATTGATGGATTTCGTTCTCGTGCAGAGCAACGGGTTTCTCAAGCAGCACATGTTTCCCGTTGGCCAATGCCTTCAACGCGAGTGCATTTCTAGTACTAGTTGGGATTGCCAACACTACGGCTTCGATACTCGGATCTTCAAGCAGCAGATCGGCATTCGGATACACCCGCTGCGCGCCGAATTGCTCCGCGGCAAGCCGAGCGGTGTCCGGATTGGCATCGGCGATGCCGGCCAATTCGATCCAATCGACTCCCAAGGCCGCTTTTATATGCTGCTTTCCGATGACTCCGCAGCCAATTACGCCAAGTCTTATTTTTTTCTCAACCACGATTCAGCACCTCGTTCTTAATGGTATTAGTTTGAAATTGGTTCCACAGCAAACCTGCGGCGATAAAGCCCATACCGAGCGCCAACGGCAAAGAAAACGGTTCGCCAAGCCAGAGCAACGATAGCAATACCCCAACGACCGGCTGCAAATAAATAAACGGCACGACTTTGTCCACCGCAAGATTGCCGAGTGCCCATGCATAGAGAAAGTAGGCAAGCCCGGTGGAGCCTAAACCCAGATAAGCGATTTGGGTCCATTGATCGATCTCATGAAAACCCGCAGGAAGAAACTTTCGTTCCCCAATTGCCAACACAAGCCATAGGAACGCAAGCCCGGCAGCCATCCCGTGAAGATTGACCTGAAGGGTGGACATGCCGTTCGAATACCTTTTGACCCCGATGGTGTAGAGAGAAAAGGAGAGCATGGCCAGCAGCGCCCAAAAGTCGCCTATCAGGCTTGCGCCTGAGCCAGATAGCGATGGGGCTACCATAATCGCGATTCCGAGGAGCGATATTCCGGCTGAGATGAAGGATTTAGCGCTTCCTCTTCCGCCCAGCAAGCGATCCATGAGCAGCGTACTGATCGGGGCCATGGACAGAATGAGAACGACGTGGCTGGCCAACGTACTGCGGGCGGCGCAGAAGAAGAGCCAGATCATTATGCCGTAACCGAAAATACCGAAAGTCCATATTCGCAAGTATGTTTGGAATGGCATGCCGCCCTTAGGCTGGGAGAACGATTTGGGATGTTTTCTGCTTGTTAGCAGATGAAGAATTAACAATAGTAGAAATCCGATCGCCACCCGCCATATGGAAAGCTCAAGCGCCGACAAGTCTGTCCCCAATCGACGGCCTACCGCGGCCGCGGAGCCCCACAACAATACGACGAGCAACATGGCCGCATAAGGCATTAACCGTCACCTCCTCTCCTTGTTATTCGCGTTCTGGTTCAGAGTAACAAACTCGAATGATCCTCCGTTGTCCAAAAATGTACTTTCGTTGTGCATTCGATGGCTGTAAATAAAGGAGATACGGGATTTGCTCGTTCAGAGGAGAGATGGGGAACTGCGAAGTTGCCGATCGTCGTGGATTTCAAGCGAACGCGCTGAATGTCCTGTTACCGTGAAAGGCTTCTCATTCGATTGCGGTATTGCAGAGGGGTGACGTCGAATTGTTTCTTAAACAGTCTGCCGAAATACGGGCCGCTCAACAGACCGACTTTATGGGCGATCTCTCGAACGGATAACTGGGTAGCGGCCAAGAGCAAGCAAGCTTCGCGCAACCGTCTGGCGGTCACGTAATCCGATATCGTTGCCCCGGTTTCCTTATGGAAGAGTCGGGAAATATGAGAGGGAGAAACGAACAAGTGGTCCGACAGTTTGGACAAGTCGAATTGTTCCTGATAGTGAGACTCGACCCACTGCATCACTTTCTCGGCATAACGGAGCGTTCGAGGTTGGCTTGCGAATGCGGATACATCCTGTTTGGAGAAGAAGGAACGGCGTAACAGTTGCAGCAGCGCGATCATGCATAATCCGATCTCCTCGGTGCGAAGCTCCTGTACATCCGTCTGCAGCGCCATATGGTAAACCTCCAGAAGACGTTCCATTTCGCCGGATTGCTCGCCAAAGGGAAAGTGTTGCATGGGGATCTCATTGTGCCACAGCCACCGGAAAAAAAGCTGCAGAGACTTAAATTGCGCAAGCTGCTTATCGATTAAAGTAGGATCAAAGACGAGTACGGTTCGAATATAGTCCGATCCCGATTCCATATGAATTTGGTGCAACTGAAACGGTTGAAACAGGAGCAGCGTGCCGGGTTCCATCTTCACGAGTTGGTCGTTGACGAGCGCGTGACCGTTGCCCTGGTGAACGTATAGGAATTCAATTCCTTGATGGGCGTGAAAGAAGTAAGAGTTCCCGTGTTTTACTCGATAGTGCAGAAAAAAATTACCTTTCAGCTCAATCCGCTCTATGAGGCTTTTACGTTCTCTGGACATGGCGATTGCCGACTCCTTCATTGACCGCAATATAGGGTTATTTTAACATAGCCGGCTATTTCCTTGAATTTAATCATTATTTGCAGTATCGATAGCCGTAAAAAAGTCTGACCTAATTACAACTTAATGAGACCAGGCCGTATAAGACTGCCGCACATTTTTCAATCATTATTAAAGTTCTAAAAAATTGTTAATGACGGTAATGCTCGGGTTTGGTTGAATGGGTTTGTCGCATTGTGCTACAGTACTTGGAGGCCGAATGAGAGATACCATTGCTGGATAGACAACTAGATTTCACACACGAGGAAGATGGCAATGAAAAAGTTATTCAAGAGCGGTTTAGTCAAATTAGGACTTGTTGTCGTAATCGCGGGCGGAGCAGTCGCTTATTGGTTGATGCCGCCTGTTGCCAAGGTAGAAAGCGCCGAGATCGATAATGGCGTTAAGGTGAAATTCAAAACGAACGGAACTCGAATCGAACAGTTTCAAAACCAATCATGGAAACCTTATTTTGCCAAAGGGGTCAATATGGGAGCGGCGGTTCCCGGACATTTTCCCGGCGAGCTTGAAATTTCGAAAGACGACTATATGAGATGGTTTGAGATGGTTCAAGAGATGGGCGCCAACGTCATTCGCGTGTATACCATTCTAAAACCGGAGTTTTACGAAGCTTTGGTCCGATATAACGCGAAGCATTCGGATAATCCGCTCTTCTTCATTCAAGGGGTATGGAGTCCGGAAGAACAATTAATCGAAGTTCAGAACGCCTTTGATCCGAAAGTCAAACAGAAGTTTGAAAAAGAGATTCGAGAGGCCGTAGAAGCGGTGTACGGAAATATCGATCTCGAAGCCGAAGCGCATTCCGGCAAAGCCAGCGGGAAATACGTCTTTAACGCAGGGCCCTATCTCATGAGTTGGATCGTCGGCACGGAATGGGATCCAGTAATGGTGGATAGAACGAATAAGAGCAATGCCGACGTCGCCGATTATAAAGGAGAACATTTTCAAAGCAAACCCGGGGCTAATCCCTTCGAAAAATGGTTGGCCGAGATGGTCGACATCACGGCCGTAACGGAAGCCGAGCACGGATGGCAGCATCCGATCGCCTTCTCGAATTGGGTGACCACCGATCCGCTTGAACATCCGGGCGAGCCATTGGTTGCCGAAGATATGGTCAGCGTCGATCCGACTCATATCGCAGCCGTAGATTGGGATGCCGGTTATTTTGCTTCCTATCACGTTTACCCTTATTATCCCGACTTCTTTACCTTCGACCAATCGTTTCAAACGATGAAAAACGATAAAGGGGAAATAGATAGCTACAAAACCTATCTGCATAAGCTAAAGAAATACCATAACGATATGCCGATTATGATTACCGAGTTCGGCGTTCCCGCCTCCCAAGGCATTGCCCATACCGGCATGCTGGGGCGCAACCAAGGAGGGCACGACGACAAGACGCAAGGGAACATGGATGCGGATATGTTCCGTCAGATCCATCAGGAGGGATACTCCGGCGCGATCTTGTTTACTTGGCAGGACGAGTGGTTCAAGAAAACCTGGAACACGATGCACTACGACATTCCCGATCGACGGGCTTATTGGTATAACACGCTCACGAACGAATCCCATTTCGGGGTACTCGGCATGTATCCAAGTAAAGACGACGTGATTCGCATTGACGGAGATGCTTCGGATTGGGACAAGCTCGATGATGGAGATAAGACTAAGCTTGATCTACAGATCGAAGGTTTTAATGAAATATGGGCCGCGCACGATGAAGGGTATTTATATCTCTCGATTAATTTATCCGAATCTTTAGAATTTTCTAATCATTCTATCTATTTAGGGTTCGATACGTTAAAGGGCGGCAATCGCCATGCGCCGCAACTCCAAGGAAAGACGTTGGACGAAGGACTGGAAACGTTGATCGAACTCGATAACGAGGATGCCGGGCAGATGATGATTGCCTCCAATTATGATTTCCATACCCGATTCTACGGCAAGCTATCGAAAATACTGGCATATGATCCCCAAGAATTGGAGGATGATAGCGGAATCTTCAATCCATGGAAATTGGTCGTGAATTATTTGCTCGAACATCCGGATGCCCGCGTCGATCATCCATTCGGCGACATCCGAGTAGGAGATTTGCCGAGAGGAACGAGCGATCCGCAAGATCCGAACTACAATTCAAAGGCGATATGGCAGGCCAAAGGCAACGTATTGGAAATTCGGATTCCGTGGATGTTGCTAGGGTTCAGCGATCCCAGCTCGCTAAGCGCCATTAGTTACGAAGATACCGGAACGAAAGAATTTGAATCCGTGAAAGTCGAAGGCGTTCGCCTTGTTCCATGGATCGTTCGCAAGGATTCGAAGGAAGTCGTCGGACTCGAAGGCAACAACCCGTATCCGGTATCGCAACTTCCGCTTTACACGTGGAAAAGGTGGGAAGATATCGACGTCGACTATGTAGAACGCCCAAAACAAAGTTACGATATCATGCAAAAAGCGATGCGGGAAGTCAATCAACCGGTGAATCAACCGATATCCGAGTAGCGGGGAAGGAAGGGTTTTATTTGTGTATATCAACATCGAAGTGGCGATCAAATTTCTGTATGCTCTCATCGTTCTGAATGTCGGATTCGCATTCGCGGTGTATGCCATGAAAATCAAAAAGTTGAGAAAAACCGGAACGGAACGCAGGTTCGAGGTCAAATTCAAAGATTACCTTACCTATGTACTGGTCAATATCGAAGGCCAAGAACCGTTGAACGCACCGCCGTTTTCATTGAACCAAGCGGAACAAGAAGCGATGCAAGAACGGTTGAACGATATGATCGAGAATTTTACCGGAACGACCCGCGACAAATGCATGGAGCTGTGCAAACGCTTGGGACTGGTGCAAGTTCATCTGAACCGTTTGGAAAGAGGTTCTTATTCCGTGAAAATCGATGCGGCGTATCACTTAGGCTGCATGAGAGTCCGGGAAGCCGTTCCGGCTTTGCTCGAGTTTCTCCGAACGCATAAACGGAATTCTTCCCTCTTCGTCATCGCCCGTTCGATCGCCAAATGCGCTCGCGACGAACGGGACGTCAAGGAAATGGTGCAGATTGTTCTAAGGCATAACAAAGGATTTTACGATTTGCTGGTCGACATGATTAAAGAAGCGGATATCGACCATGGGTCGCTGTTTGCCGAATTCATTCAACGGGAGAGACATGAATTCATACACATCGGTTTGTGCGGATTGAAAGACTATACCGAGCCGACGGTGGCATCGGCTGTTTATCGTCTCATCGATTCTCCGGACGGAACCATTCAATATAAAGCCGTGGAAATCTATCTGAAATCCGTTCACTTTATCCCCCGAAACGTCATTCAAAAGCTGCTTAGGAATCCGATGGATGAAGTGCGCGTCCTCGCGCTTCAAGCGATTGCCGATCTGAAGCTGGCGACGTATATCGATGTCATGAGAAACGCCTTATTGGATGAAAGCATGCGAGTATCCGATGCCAGCGCGAGAGGGTTGTTGCTTCTTGGAGAAGGAGGAATCGCCGAATTGTGCGGAGTCGCCGCGGAAGCAAGAGGGTCGGTGCAAGGGGAAAACCTCCGCATACTTATCGAGGAACAGATCCAATCTCTTTCGTTACGGCTCCATGACCTTGACCGACTGACGCGATATAATTCGTTGGTTTACCATTACGAGAAAACGTTCGGCAAGTACAAACGAATCTATCGGGTTGTGTAGCTTACAGGTTTAGGAGGGCAACGAATAATGAGGATGCTGGAATATTATTTACAACAAGCCGCGAACTTCTTGCGCGAATTTCTATTAGGATACGGTTACTTCGCCATGTATTACGCGTTGGCGATTACATTCATTTATTTCCTGATTTTCGGTCTATCGATTCGGCATACGTTTCCTCTTCAAAGAGGGATTCGATATAATCGCGTACGGAAGCTATCCGGATCCGAACACGTACCGCCGGTATCGCTGCTAGTCCCGGCGTATAACGAAGAGTTAATGATTAAAGAAAACGTTCGTTCCTTATTGGCCTTGAATTACCCGGAATACGAGGTCATCGTCGTGAACGACGGCTCTAAAGACGATACGGCCAAAATCATGATCGAAGAGTTTCAACTGAAAGAAATCAAGCCTATCGTTGCCAAACGGATTAAAACCGAACAGGTCAGAGGCTATTATCATAATCCGGAATATCCGAACTTGTATTTCATCGATAAAGAGAACGGAGGGAAGGCGGACTCCTTGAATGCCGGGATCAATCTTTCCCGCCATCCGTTGATCTCTACGATCGATGCGGATTCGCTATTAGAGAAGGATGCGCTGACCAGAATCGCCAGAGTGTATATGGAAAATCCCGAAGAAACGGTGGCGGTCGGGGGCAACGTTCGAATCCTTAACAGTTGCACGGTAGAAGACGGAATCGTTAAAAAGATTAGATTTCCCAGACAATGGTGGCCGGCTCTCCAGAACGTAGAGTATATCAAAGCTTTCTTAGGCGGTCGGATCGGTTGGAGCTCCGTTAACGGATTGATCATCGTATCCGGCGCCTTCGGCGTTTTTCAGAAGGATAAAGTGATTGCCGTAGGCGGTTACCGCGGCGGATACCCCGGGGAAGACATGAACATCGTCATCAAGCTGCACCGTTATTGCCTGGAGAACAAAATCCCTTATCAGGTCGCCTTTTGCCCGGATGCCGTGTGTTGGACGCAAGCGCCGGATACGTACCGGATTCTAAGCAGCCAACGGATGCGTTGGGGCCGCGGCAACTTGAAGAACATGATCGAAGAAGGAATCCATATGGTATTCCGCCCCCGTTACAAAGTGTTCGGACTTTTAACGCTTCCTTATAACATTCTATTCGAAACGTTGAACCCGTACTTCCGTTTGAGCGGCTTACTCGCCATGATCGGGTATTGGCTGCTGAATATGGCGGATTGGAAAACGGTCGCCGTCTTTATGCTGGTGAACTTCTTCTCCTGCTTCATTCTTAGTCTCGGAGCTTTGTATATCGAAGAAAAAGCTTTTAGTCGTTATCCTAAGCTGAGCGATCTCAACAAAATGATGATTTACTCTTTCCTCATGTTTCTCGGTTATCGTCAAGTCGGCGTTCTGTGGAGGTTCTTGGGACACATCGACTTCTTCCGCAACAATAATTCGTGGGGAACGATGGTTAGAACCAATTTCAATAAATAAGTTCCCGGATATCTATTAGAGGAGTGGAAATATGGCCATTGTGATTCGCAACGGAATTCAGGAAATCACGCTGCAGCTTTTACAATACATTCACGTGGCGACCGCGAAGAGCGCTACGTGCGGAGTCATTCTGGCTCCATGCGCGAATATGAACCCCAAAACGCTTGATCAGGCAAAAGGGCTAATGAGGAAGAACGATGCCTCTCTTTCCGTCCAATTGATCTATGACGACGCGAATCAGGTTTTGTGCGCCGTATTGGACGGCGGGACCTTGGGCACTACTCATTATGCGTCTCTCGTCTTAAAAGATTTTCTTCAAACTCAGCATCTGCTGTTAGGGCAATTGATCGTATCCAGCTTTCCGGAGAGCGCAAAACCGACCGAGACCGCGATCGCGGATTTCATTCAACGGGCGATTCGGAGCAAGGGGAACGATGATGACATTCATTTCTTCACGGCGGCCAATGCCGAGACGTCCGTTCTGATAGCCGATCCCGACGATCTCGTTCGCGAATTCATCAAGATCCGACTGGAGCTGAAGGGGTATCTCGTATACGAAGCCAAAGACGGGCAAGAGGCTTACGATCTATTCGTTCAAATCATGCCGGACATCGTCATTACCGAATTGAATTTGCCTATCCTGGATGGGTACCAACTCATCCGCACCATCCAGCGCCAGGATTCGCATGAAGGCAAGGTGATCGTTCTGACGGACAGGCAGCTCTCGGAAAACAGGAATCGGGCTTACGAGTCGGGGGCTGCCGACTATGTGACTAAACCTCTGTCGATCTCCGAATTGGAATGGAAAATCAAAAGACTGACCGAGAACCATTAATCTTGCGAATTCGAGGAGCGGATAGAACATGACATACAACATATTAAAAGAAAATTTGCAAAATAAAACGGCGAAGGTAGGCGTCGTTGGCCTCGGGTATGTCGGCTTGCCGCTATCGATGGAAATGGTGAAAGGCGGTTTTACCGTCTATGGCATTGATTTGGATGAGCGTAAAGTAGAGTCTCTTCTGGGCGGAGAATCCTATATTCAAGACGTGCCAAGCTCCGTGGTGGCAGATGCCGTGGGCAGCGGAAAGTTTGTGCCGACGAACCGCTTCGAAACGATTCGGGAATTGGATACGATCAGCATCTGCGTACCGACTCCACTCAGCGAAAACCAAGATCCGGACACTTCTTTTATCGTGAGCGTCGTGAACGAGATCAAAAACTATATCAAAAAAGGAACCTTGATCGTCCTGGAAAGCACGACGTATCCCGGAACGACGGAAGAATTGATTGAATACGAGCTTGAGGCTCTGGGCTTAAGGGTAGGCCGGGATTTCTTCCTCTGCTTCTCGCCGGAACGAGTGGATCCGGGTAATCCGAACTTCAATACGTACAATACGCCTAAAGTCATTGGCGGAACGACCGAGAAATGCAAAGAACTCGGGGTAACGCTGTACAACAATGTGGTCAAAACCGTCGTCCCGGTGTCTTCTCCTAAAGTGGCAGAGATGTCCAAGCTGCTTGAAAATACGTTTCGCAGCATCAATATCGCTTTCGTCAACGAATTGGCCATGATGTGCGATCGAATGGTCATTGACGTGTGGGAAGTCATTCGAGCGGCTTCAACGAAACCGTTCGGATTCATGTCCTTCTATCCGGGACCGGGAATCGGCGGTCACTGTATTCCTCTGGATCCGATGTATTTGTCCTGGAAAGCCAAAGAATTCCGTTTCTATAGCAAGTTTATCGAATTGGCCCAATCGATTAACGATAATATGCCGGAATACGTATTGAACAAAACGGCTCATGTCCTAAATGTGTACGCGAAATCGATCCGCAACTCGAAAGTGCTGATCTTAGGCATGTCCTATAAGCCGGATATCGACGATCTGCGCGAATCTCCCGGCTTGGAAATCTATGAATTGTTCAAAAAAAGCGGAGCGAAAGTCGACTATTACGATCCGTATGCGACTTCGTTCCAAGACGAGCAGGGTCACAGCGTCCATACGGTAAAATACGATACGGATGCCTTCTCCCAATACGATTGCATGGTGTTGGTTACCAATCACCGAAGCTTCAGCTATCATGAGCTGGCGGAGATGGGCGTTCCGATCATCGATACGCGCAATGCTTTTGCGGATATCAAGTCGGATAACATTCACAAACTGGGAACCGGAATTCATCAAAAAGACGTGAAAGTTCTTGTTGGCGCTTAAGCTCCAATCTTCAAAAAAGTTGTCATTTCTAAAAATCATCCTGATCGCCTTGCTAATCTGCATGGCGATCGCAACGGTTCTTATGCTGAAATGGAAATCCGAAAAGCCGCCCGTTATGGCAACCTGGGTATGGGATACGACGACGTTGACGAAAGACAAAGGCAAAATGCTCGCTTTTGCCGAAGAGCAAGGAGTGAACGCGATCTTCCTGCACGTCGACCGGAAATCCAAAGACTTCGAACCGTATCGAGCCTTCGTCGAGGAAGCGCACGGATTAGGGATTGAAGTCGAGGCGTTGGGAGGGGATCCGACGTGGGGATTAACCGATTATCGACAGGAAATCGACTCCTTTATTGAATGGTTGGAAGACTATCACGGCGCCGTGGGCGAACAAGCCGCATTTGACGGCATCCACATGGACATTGAACCCTATTTGCTCAAGGAATGGGAACAGGATCGCGACGATACCGTTCGCCAATGGATGGAGAATGTGACGTATTTGGTCGGAAGGGTGAAGCAGGACGAATCCTTGCGAGTATCGGCCGATCTTCCTTTCTGGATTCATAAGATTCCTGCTCGCGATGACGTAAGTTTGGGCGCATGGATGATCGAGCAACTCGACCGCGTGGTGCTCATGAATTACCGGAATTTCGCCATCGGAGAGAACGGAATTATCGACAATGCTCTGCCGATGATCAGAGAAGGAACCAGAGCAGGCAAACCAGTTATCGTAGGACTGGAAACGGGGCCTACGGACGAAGGGGAGCACGTCACTTTTTACGGAAAGGGAACCTCCAGCTTGCGCCGACAAATGCAGTTGAGCCATATTTTCATGCGGTGGCATAACGGATATGAAGGCTTCTCCATCCATGACTACGAAAATTGGAAAGAAGCCTCGGAATCCGACCTGCAAAAATGAAAGGGAAGGACGATACGTATGGGTAAATATTTCGGAACGGATGGGGTACGAGGCGTAGCAAACAGGGACTTGACTCCTGAACTGGTGTTTCGTTTAGGCCGGTCGGGAGGATCCGTGTTGACTCGGAATAAGCAAGGAAAACGCCCTACCCTATTAATAGGAAGAGATACCCGCATATCGGGAGAAATGCTGGAAGCGGCTCTTGTTGCAGGTTTATTATCGATGGGCGCGGATGTTATCCGCGTAGGAATCATCTCTACGCCAGGCGTGGCGTACTTGACGAAATCAAGAGGAGCGGATGCAGGGGTGATGATTTCGGCTTCTCATAACCCTGTGGAGGATAACGGGATTAAATTTTTTGGCGGCGACGGATTTAAGCTGTCGGATGAAATGGAATCGGAGATTGAATCGCTACTGGATGCGGATGAGGATCGGATTCCTCGTCCGATCGGCGCCGATGTGGGTGCGGTTCAGGATGATCCCGAAGGCGGTCAGGCTTATCTCTCTTACTTAAAGTCCACGGTCAATCAGCGATTCGAAGGGCTCAAAGTGGTCTTGGATTGCGCCAATGGAGCGGTATCGGCGCTCGCGCCCCGGCTTTTCCGCGATTTGGGTGCCGACACGATTGTACTGGCCCATCAACCGGACGGGTTGAATATTAACGAAGATTGCGGCTCTACGCACCCTGAAGCGGTTCAACGGGCGGTTGTGGAACATCGGGCCGATCTGGGCCTTTCCTTCGACGGGGATGCGGATCGGCTCATTGCCGTCGACGAGAAGGGAACGATCGTGGACGGGGACCATATCCTCTATATCCTTGCTGAATTCATGAAGAAAAAGCATCGGTTGAAGAATAATACGGTGGTCTCTACCGTGATGAGCAACCTAGGCTTCTATAAGGCGCTGGAGAAACAGGGAGTGGAGGCGAAACAAACCAAAGTCGGAGATCGCTATGTCTTGGAGGAAATGGTACAAGGCGGATATAACCTGGGTGGAGAACAGTCGGGTCATATCGTAATGCTGGACTATAGTACGACTGGAGACGGCATGCTGTGCGCGATCCAACTGATGAACGTGATGAAGTCCCAATCCGAGCCGCTAAGCGGGCTTGCCCAATGCATGACCAAGTACCCGCAGCTTCTGGTGAATGTTCAAGTGGAGGACAAGTCGAAGCTGGCGGGGAATCCCAAAATCGAAGAAGCAGTCCGGTCGGTAGAGAATAAGATGGGCGGAAGCGGAAGAGTGCTGGTTCGCCCTTCAGGCACGGAATCGATCGTGCGAGTCATGGCAGAGGGCCCGAGCGAGCAAGAGCTAGCAAGCTTTGTAGATCATATCGTCGATGTCATTAAAGAAGAATTGGAATTTAGGTAGTCGGATATGAAGAGAGGGCTAATCTGTCTTCTGGTTATAGTCTTAGGCGCGGCCATTTTCGTACCCGCCGTTCTTGCCGGCTCTCAAGTTAAAGTCTTCGTGAATGGGCAGAATGTGATTTTCCCGGATGAACCTCCGTATGTCGATCGCCAATCCAACCGTACGATGGTACCGGCAAGATTCGTATCCGAAAAACTGGGCGCAAAGATGAAATGGATCGGAAAATCAAACCAGGTGTCTTTTTCGCTGAAAGATCAAACGATCCTCTTAACGATAGGCCAAAACGATGCGCTAGTGAATGGGAAGACGGTAACCGTCGAAACGCCGGCGACGATCAAAAATAACCGTACGATGATTCCGCTTCGGCTGATCGGCGAAATCTTTCAAGCTGAGGTGGAGTGGGATGCGGAACGCAATCTTGCCGTCGTGACAACTTCACCGAAAATTCCTAAAGGAACTTGGATTTGGGATAGCCGCATCATCGAAAAGGATCAAGATCAAATCCTAGGCTTTGCGAGCGATCATGACGTGACGGCCATCTACCTTCAGATGAATAGGGATGTTGCGCTTAGCGCGTATGCGGACTTTATTCGAAGCGCCAAAGAAAAACAAATCAGAGTGGAGGCTCTGGCGGGCCGTCCCGATTGGGCTCTTAAGTCGAATCAGGATCAAATAAAATCATTTATTTCCTGGACGATGCGATACAATGCGTCCGTGGGATCGGAAGAACGTTTTGATGGTCTGCATTTCGATATTGAACCTTATCTTTTGGCCGAATGGGAAACAAAAAATAAGACGATTCTTGAACAATGGATACATAATTTAAGATTTATCGATCAGGAAACCAGAGGGAGCGGCTTGAAGATCGCGTTGGATGTCCCTTATTGGCTTAATAATGTGAAAGTACCCGACACCGAATATAGCTTTAGCGCGTGGTTATTGGAGAAGTTCGACTGCCTTGCGATCATGGATTATCGCAATCATGCGTTGGGAAAGAACGGCATCGTCGACAATGCCCATGCCATGTTGAGAGAAGCCTCCGCTCTTGACAAGCAAGCGATCGTTGCCGTGGAAACCGCCAAAAGTTCTGAAGGCGATCGCGTTACGTTTTATTCCAAAAGCGTGGATTTCATGGAGCAAGAGCTGCAAACCGCTCATCATGAGCTTTCCCGATATGCCGGTTATGCCGGAATGGCTATTCACGACTACAAAAGCTGGGCCGCAATGGTTGGGGAAGCAAAGTGATCATAACAAAAATAAGAAGCTGTCCAAAGAGTTCTCTCTTCTGGGCGGCTTTTTTAAAATCGCGAAAACACTTGGTAGAATATTCATTTGACTCCAAGATGAACTTTTCCCATTATTAAAATAGACTTAAGCCATCAGTTTCGGGTTAATAATACGATTTTCCACAGTAGGAGACAGCTATGAGAGAGCAGAATGTACATAAGGAACAAGGAAATACCCGCACCGACTCCAGAATGACACGCTTTTCCGGCTTCTATAGATTTATGAAAAGATTTCGTGTTCTGATCATCGCATTCCTCCTCGCGTTTACGACGCTTGTCGCGATCGGAGCCTATTGGATCAATTCTCTTGATATTAAGAAGCTGGTTGTTCCCATACTAGCTCCGACTCAATTGATAGATAGGAACGGCGAGCCAAGCTCCCAGATGATTTCCGTCAAAATAGAGCACGTATCGCTCGACCAAATTCCGCTACATATGCAGCAAGCGATCGTCGCGGTCGAGGATAAGCGATATTACGATCATACCGGCGTGGACGCCTTTGGCATTATTAGAGCCGTTTTCCGCAATGCGAAGGAAGGCGGGGTAGCGCAGGGGGGAAGCACGATTACCCAGCAACTCGCCAAAAACGTTTTTTTAACCGGTGAAAAAACGTTCTCGCGCAAGCTGACGGAAGCAGCCTATGCCCTCAAAATAGAATCTTCGTATAATAAAGACGAGATACTCGAAATGTATTTGAATCAAATTTACTTCGGTGAAGGCCAGTGGGGGATACAGAGAGCGGCTAAGCGGTATTTTGGCAAAGATACGAAGGATTTGTCGTTGGCGGAATCCGCCTTGTTGGCCGCGCTGCCGAAAGCCCCCAGTCGTTATTCCCCCCTTAAGAATAAGGAACTCGCGTTGGAGCGAAGAAATCTTGTGCTCGGCTTAATGCGGGATGAAGCTTTTATTTCGAAAGCCGAGTACAACCAAGCCATTGTCGAGCCGATTCATGTACTCAACAAGGTTCCGTCGGAACAGCAAAACCATTTGCTAGGTCAATATGCTTCGTATACCGATGAAGTGATCGATGAGGCTATCGAATTATATGGATTTACCGAGCGCCAGCTGTTAGCGGGAAATCTTCTCATCTACACGGAACTGGACCCAGTCGTTCAAAGCGCGATGGAACAAACGTACCGTAATGATTCTCTGTTTCCGCAAAGCGCAACCGATCAACTTGTACAGAGTGGAGCGGTTATCATGGACCCGTCTACCGGAGGCGTTCGCGGAATCGTGGGGCAACGGGGTGAACATGTATTTCGCGGGTTCAACCACGCAACGCAGCTAGTTAGACAACCCGGATCGGCATTCAAACCGCTGATGGTCTACGCGCCTGCCCTGGAAAACGGGTATGATGCTAAATCGATGCTGTATGACGGTCCGCTAGATATAAATGGTTATAGGCCGGAAAATTCAGATCATCGAACTTTGGGGCAAGTATCGCTTCGAGATGCAGTTATTCAATCGAGGAATATTCCGGCGGTATGGTTATTGAACGAGATTGGACTGCAAACCGGGAAAGCGTTTGTGGAGAAGCTCGGACTTCCGCTCAGTGAAGAAGATAACAATCTAAGCTTGGCGTTGGGCGGACTGTCCCAAGGGCTATCCCCGCTTCAGATGGCGCAGGGCTACAGTGTTTTTCCTAATCTGGGGACAGAGGTTCAAGCTCATACGATTACTAAAATTACTACAACGGATGGACGAATATTAGCTGAGGCCGAGCTTCAATCGGTTGCAGCTATGTTACCGGAGAATGCTTACGCGATGACAGAGTTGCTGCGTGACGTAGTCCGGGAAGGAACGGGAAAAAATGCAGCCATGGACCGTCCGGTAGCGGGAAAGACGGGGACGACGCAGCTTCCGCGGAACAAACAATTCGCAGGGATTACCGGCGGTGCCAAAGACGCTTGGTTTGTCGGTTATACGCCGGAATTGGTAGGGGCGGTTTGGCTTGGCTACGACAATACGGATAGCAAGCATTATTTAACGACTTCAGGCGGACAATATCCGGCATTAATTTTCAAAGAGATGATGTCATTGGCTTTAAAGGGGGTTCCGGTATCCGAGTTCAAGCGTCCCGTAACCGGGAAAATAGATAAAGGGAATGGCAAGAAAGAAGATAAGAAAGGGAATATGGATAAGAAAGATAAAAATAAAGATAAAAATAAAGACAAAAATGAAAAGGATGACAAGAAAGATAAGAAGGATAAGAAAGATAAGAAAGATAAGAAAGATAAGGAAAAGAAGGAAGGGAAAGGGGGAAAAGAGGAGTAGTTAGAGAAGACCGTCAGGATGCTTTCAAATCATCCTGACGGTCTTTCATCTATGAAGAGCTAAGTCATCCGGCCTTTATTTCGGCGGAGTTCTCCTGTTTCTTCAGTTCGGCAAGAAGCTTATCGCCTTCGACATCCAGATTCGGAAGCATCCGATCCATCCATTTCGGCAGCCACCAGGCTTTGTCGCCGAAGATCGCCATGACGGCAGGGACGAGTGCCATGCGGACGATGAAGGCGTCAATCAAGATACCGATCGCCAACGCAAAACCGATCTGTTTGATCATGATATCATGGGCGAAAATAAAGCCCGCGAATACGGATACCATGATGACGGCTGCGGCCACGACGACGCGGCTGGCCTGATTGTAGCCGTGAACGACGCTCTCCGTTCCATGATGTCCATGAACGTAAGATTCCCGCATGGAGCTGACTAGGAACACCTGGTAATCCATCGCTAATCCATATAGAATGCCGGTAACCATGATCGGCATAAAGCTGAGCAGCGGGCCTCCGGTGTCGAAGCCGAAGAGGGAATGAAGCCATCCCCATTGGAATACGGCGGTAGTGATCCCGAACGTGGCGAGAACGCTGAGAAGGAAGCCGACCGTCGCTTTGACCGGCACGATGATCGAGCGAAATACGAGCAGCAGAATAATCAGCGAAAGAACGACGATGATGCTGACATAGAGCGGGAATACCTCGGCCAGCTTCGAGGACATATCGATATTGATTGCCGTAAATCCGGTAACGCCAATCGACATTCCATACGTCTGCGCAAAGCTCGAATCGGGAGCCCGAAGTTCTTGCACGAGTTCTTTGGTCTCGGTATCCGTAGGTCCTGTTGTCGGAATGAGACTAATAATGGCCATATTTCCGGTTTTGTTCACGCCCATCGGCGTTACGAGCGTAACCTGCTTATGCTGTTGGAGCTCTTGAACGAGCCCGCCCAGCGCTTCTGGCGTGATGGTGTCCGAAGCGCCTTTAGGCTCGGCGACAAGAAGGAGCGGACCATTAAAGCCTTCGCCGAAACCGTCGGAGATCGCATCGTAGCTCTGTCTCGAAGCCGTGTCCAGATTCGCGGTAGCGCCGGAAGGGATGCCCATCTCCATTTTGGCGACGGGGAGAGCCGCTGCGCCCAGAATGACAATGACGCCAACGATAATAACCCAGCGTCTTTTCGCTACTCCGGTTGCCCAGCGATGCGCGAGACCTTGAGACGTTTTGTTCGTTTGGGCACCGTTCTTCTCGCGGGCTTTAGCCGAACAGATGCGCTCGCCTACCAGACCGAGCAAAGCAGGCAATAGGGTTAGGGCAACGAGAACATTGACGAGAACGGCCACGGCGGCAACAAGCGCCATCGCGGACAAGAAGCCGATTCCGATCACGAGCATGCCGCATAACGCAATAATAACGGTCAAACCGGCGAAAAATACGGCGCTCCCGGCGGTGCCGACCGCTCTGCTTGCGGCTTCCCTAGCGCTCAGTCGTTGATCGAGAATCATGCGGCGCTGCCGGTTAACGATGAAGAGCGAGTAATCGATTCCGACGGCAAGCCCGACCATAAGCGCAAGAACGGGCGTGAGTTCGGTCATATGGAACATTTTCGAGAAGGCATACGCTCCTCCGACGCTGATTCCTACTCCCATAAATGCAGTCAGAAGAGGCAACCCTGCCGCGACGACCGAACCCAGCGTCATGAACAGAACAACGGCGGCAACAAGGATGCCGATCGCTTCGGTCGAACCGATAGCGGGCTTGCCCGATAACGAGTCGCTAGGCAATGCGGAAATGCCCGTCTGTTCGACAGACATAGCCGCTTCGATTACGGAATCCGGAACCGATTTGGGCAGCGACATTTGCTGAACGGTGAATTGGAATTGGAACAAGGCAACGCTGCCATCGGATGCAAGCATGACCCCGGGTAATGGAACACCATTCACGATCAGAGGGCCATAGGGCGGAACTTCGCTTGAGCTTGCTTGCGCGGATGCGTTCTCTTGCGCGCCGCCGGACATCGAGGCTCCGGCTTCCGCGGCTAGTTCTATCGCATTTATGACATAGTCAAGATTGTATATCTCGTTAACGGCTTCGTTAATGGAGGCCAAACGCTCCGGCGTGTCAAGGCGTTCGCCCTTCGGCGCGTTAAAAACGATGCTGGCTTGTCCTCCCGAAGCCTCCGGCAGTTGTTCCGTAAGCTGATCCAACACCTTCTGCGATTCCGTTCCTTCGATTTTCATATCCGAACTGACATGTATTCCGTTCGATCCAAGTATGGCAAGCACAACGCCCAAGATCACGATCCAGCTAATAATGAAATACCATGGTTTGGAATAGGCAGACTTGCCTAACCTGTACAGGAAAGTTGACATACGTTAATGTTTCTCCTTTGCATATGGAAATTACTCTTGTTAGAATCCGTTGCGCAAGTAGCCGAACATAGTGTCCAAATAATGATCGAACGTATCGGCTTTCGAATCTTCCGCTGAGGATTGAACCGGCAACGGGACGTTCAGGCTGCCGTCGAGCAAAGGGAGCACCGCGCCGTAAACCGCGCCAACGAGAAGATGGGTGTACCCTGCTGGATATCGGCCTTGGGACAACTCGCTTAGCGTCTCTTGGGCCGTTATTTGTAAACGGCGCAGCGCGCTAAGGATATAAGGTTTAAGCGTCGGATACTGCTTCGACATAGACATAAGCTGTTGCAATTTACCGAGATGTTCCGCGGTGAGTTGCATCTTCATTAAATGGTAAAGAAAATCTAGAGGGGTCACATGCTCGTCTAGATTTGCAATCCAATCCTCTACTTCTTCGGCACCGTGAAAGACGATAGCCGCAGCAGCTACCGCTTCCTCCTTGCAGGAGTAATGGTTCGCGAACGTTCTTCTGGAATAGCCAGCGCGCTGGACGACGTCCTCGACAACGAAGCCGTCCATCCCTTTCTCCAGCGCAAGAGCATATGCTGCATCGGCAAGCGCGGTCGCGGTTGCTTCCCTCTTCATATGGCGTAGGCTTTGATTGTTTATCATATAACCGCTTAAGCGCTCACCTCATTTCATAATTATATTATTGCCCAATGGGCAATTATGCACAATGGGCAAGTTGTTACGGATTTGTGGCGAGCCCCATTCAAATCTATTGATACCCTTACGACAAATACAACCAACTGCAGCCTCCAGTAAAGGTAGGCGCAGCTGGCTGTATTTGAAGGGGATGTCAATGGTCCATCGTTCATTAATCTAAACGACTACGCATGAATTGATCCAGTTTTTCCGGGTCTTTTCTATACTGCCACATATCATAAATGTCCACCGAATCATTTTCGAATCCGGCTGCTACGCCCGCCCGGACGTACTGTTTCATCTTCGGATCCCCAAAGCTTGAGGGGAAGTTGGGGAGCATGCTGTTGAACATGTTGCTGAACCAACCGCCGGAGTTGCCGCCCTGGCCGCCGTCTTGCATCATCTGGATAGTAGCTTGATTGCCGGCTTCGGTTTGCAGTTGATGGACGGGATCGGACCGGGTCGGCATCCAGGGCGCTTGCTTACCGGTATAAGTGGCTTTTTTGAGGCTCTCTTTATTCAGTTTTCCTGGTGGTGGCATATGAAATCTCCTCTCAATCATGACCTCATCATGGTAATGAACATTTGACTCACTATAGCATGATTGATTTCTATTATCTAACCATTAATATCCATATTGTTGGATTTATTGTTGATCATTGTCATCCGTCAGCCCCTGGCGAACGGTAAGAGGGAGTAAGTTTGATAGTTTCAATTTAACGGAACACACAGACGTTATTCTGCCGATAAAGGCACTTTTCAAAATCTAACGGAAGCTAGCGCTCCTATTTTAGTATTTTCCAATGAAAGCATGCCATTTGAGCATAATTAGAGGCGCCCAATTCCGTTAAAATTCTGAAACAGTTGTTTTCGTCCAAATAGCGATCGTGGTTTCCGTTAGAAAATAACTCTTGCTTACTGTTTGCTACAAAAGTCCGAAAAACGGGGAATCCGTGGATGTAAGATTCGCGACATGGAGCTGACCGGAGGAATACCTGGTAATCCACCGATAATTCAAACAGAATGCCGGAAACGATGATCGGCATAAAGCCGACTAGCTGCCGCCGGTATCAATATCCCCCACTGAATGGGAAGTATTCCTATGGATATAGAAGTCTTGTTTATTCTGTGTTTATCGCAGGTCTGTATAATGTTGTTGATTACTGTCGAATTGTACCGGAAGGTCTGGAAGACGCTGAAAAAAAAGGTCAACAGGGTCCAAAAATGACGGTTGGAACAGTCAAACGAATGGAGGAATCATCAGTGCGCAAGGGTTGGAATTCAGGATTGATCAAGCTCTTGATCGTCGCGTTACTGCTTCAAGGCATGCCTCTTAAGTATGGAGGCGGAAATACGGCTTATGCAGAGGGATCTGAACAAGGTTCAGACGATCCAATGATCTCGGTTACATCCAGTACATACGGGAATGACAAGTTAACGGACTATACGTGGAAGAGGGCAGAGAACGGTACGTTTAAACCGGCTGCCAGACAAGCTGCAAGCATGGCTTACGATGAGGCTGCCGGGAATGTCGTATTGTTCGGCGGCGAGGGCGGCGGCTTGCTTAGGGACACTTGGGTTTGGGATGGCAGCGAGCAAACCTGGCAGCAAGAGACAGGTTCGCTCTCTAATCCGGTCGAACGCAAATTGGCGGTAATGGCATTCGATCCATCAACCCAAAAAGTGTTGATGTTCGGAGGCCAAGGCTCCTCCGGCCTTCTCAACGATACTTGGTTATGGGATGGACATACGGCCAACTGGACGAAACTGACTCCTAGCGTATCTCCCTCGGCACGAGCAGGTGCGCAGCTCGCTTTCGACGGGGAGCAACTGGTTCTGTTCGGCGGATATAAACTTAACGGAGCTACGAAAGTTCCGCTCGGCGATACTTGGCTGTGGGATGGGACGAATTGGACGGAAGTCACGCCTTCGGATCCCGCTGACTCCCCTCCGGCCGCATACAATGGGCAGATGGCTTTCGACGGGCAAGCGGCTGTGTTGTATGGGGGGATTACCGGGAATACAACGGAAAACGGCCAAACCATTAAAGACAGCTCGCCGTATCTATGGCACTGGCATGCCGATACTTTGAAATGGACTTCGACGACCGGTCCGGAGGCATTCGGTCGTTGGGATCACGCGATGGCTTATGATGGTCGTCGGGTGGTAATCCTCAGTGGAGCTCGAGACTATGTTCATTTGTACAATAGCAATAGTACGCTTTTTACGGATCTGAAAATGCCTTCATCCCATTATCCGTACCCAAGAACCAGCATGGCTTACGGCTGGAAAAACGGTGCTTGGGAGAGATTTCCGCAGCTCGGATCGTCGGATTTCGCGGTTCTGGACGATGTTGGCTATCCGGGTGAGCTTCAGCTATACCCTAATCAGCAGCCGTTCCCGATTACGAATGCCAGTATGGCGTTCGACGGCACCAATTTCATCGTTTTCGGCGGGCATCGCGATGCGGTGGACGTATGGGACAAACATCAAATCAAAGGCGGACATTATATCGAAACAAAGCCCGCCGGGGTTATGGGGGAAACATGGGTGTTCGGCTATACGCCGCCATCCCCTCCGGGGATCAAGATGATCGATGATCCGTTGATTAATCTTGATCCGGCTCATCTCAATGATACGGTCAGCGTGATTTACAGCGTTTATTCGCTAGGCGGCAAACCGGTTAGTTCACGCGGGGTCGAGTATCGTCCGTATACGGAAGAGGGTAGCGAGGCTTGGATCGCGGTTCCCTATACGGCCAATCCGCAAGAAACAGGCTCGTTCACCGTTACATTGAGCGGTTTGACCTGGCAACGGGAGTATGAGGTTCGAGGTTATGCAGTTAACGAACTCGGCACGAGTATTACTCCGATCGCGCGGTTTGTGCTGGATAACGATCCATCAATGGAAGAGCCGGATGTCCGGATTGATCGGATAGGTCCTTCAGTGCTGCACGTGAAAGACAAGAAGCGAATCGTAGCCGTCGGCGAAGGCATAACCAACTTGCATCGCAAGCCGCTGGGCGAAATCCACTATTTTCTGAAAAACGGTGACAGCACGATTCCTCTAAAACACACCATTCTGAATAAAAGTCAGTTGGAATTGACTTGGGATGGCGAATTGCCGCCAGGCACCTATGAGGTGCATCTCGAGCATGACACTTACCAGGATTACGAGTTTATCGACGATCCCTCGACAACCGAGCATAACGAGGGATTGGGAATATTTAACACCGACTTCTACAAGCCGCGCAATTTCGACCGGGTGGACGTGCCCGGCACGGGTTCGGGCAACGAACCGACCAGTATGTGGTTGCAAGGACCGTTCACGGAATCTCACTTAAAGCCGAAGGAGTATGTCCTTAATGACACCTCCGAGGTCGTGACGATAAACGGAAACGTCCAGTTCAAGGGCAGCAGCCTCGTGGTTGACAAGACGGATCCGACGAAATCCGTAATTACCGGAGATGGGCGATTTTACGTCAACAGCAGTAGAACGCCAGGCGCTAACGTGTCCTATACGTTGTACGACGGACCGTTCACGATAGATTCGAACGATTTCTCTCTCAATCTATCGGGTAACAGCGCCGCCGATTATTTGAGCATAGAAATGCCTTTTACGGCTAATAAGCTTACATTCGTCAAAGGCGGATTGGATATGTCCGGTACGCTGGACATCGGGTTTATGGTCGGGAATCAGAAGGTATTCAGCTCCGTAGCCGTAGAGAAAATCGAATATCGCAATAATCGATTCGATATCAACGGTACTTATTCGATGAACAAGAGCTTTAAGGTGGGGCCGCTTGACGTGAGCGATACCCAATTCGTCATAGACAGCCGAATCCCTTATGTTAGCGTGAAGGCAAAAGGCAAATTACCTAATAATAGCATCGGCTTCGATCTGCTTATGAAGCTCAAGCAGGGACGTCTAGACGAGATCGGCTTCGGCATGTACGACAAGACGAAGCTTGCTTCGACGGGACTCCAAGTCAATTATTTGTTCGGCAACGTGAATAACCTGGCAGGGAAGTCGCAAATCCCTCAGAGGTTCAGCGTGACAGGCTCGGTAGCGGATGTTATCGTACCGATGCTTAAGCACCCGACGGTTGATTACAAATTCAATCTGCTCGGAACGGATTCTATCGCGGTCGATCTAACCAATTACGGCTTCGACGCCAGCGGAATCGAATATTATTACTGGTTCCCGGTGAACGACATGAGCATGCAGGTCGTTACAGATCCGAAGATCGCCGCACTACCGGGCTTCGCTTCGCAAGGCTTCTTGGCCAAAGGAAATATTAGCGTGTTCGATTACGTCAAAGGGGTCATCGGCGCGTATTCTTTTAACAAGAAAGGTTACAGCGGCGTGCTCAAAGGAACCGTGTACGTGCCTAAGGGCATTCCGCGCATCGGCGGAGCGACGGTGCGTAATGTCGTGCTGAGCGTGAACGAAAAAGGGATGTCGGGTTTGATGAAGCATAACGGCATCAACGCGAGAGTGACGTATACGTTCCAAAACAATACGATTCTGTTCGAAGTAGAGGCGGAACCGCCGAAGAAATCGTGGTGGGAGAAAGGTCTCGATCTCTACAACAGCGTCAACGATTTTTTCGAGCAGACCGCACCATTGGGAGATATATTAGAGGAATTAATTCTTTACAATAAGCCGAACAACTCTTCGCCGTTCTTGATTGCGGCCGCCGACGATTGGAAGAAATCTTTTGATTTTGCCCGATTCAACGCTGCCAACGGTCTTGCTTCGACGACAGGCGCAATGGAAAAAGTGTACGAGCTGACGCCGATGCGCTTGGCGATTCAGCCGGAAGATACGACGGAGACGAACGTTAACGCGCGAATTGCGGACGGGCAATTGACGGCGGTTGACCGGATGCCGCGCATGACGATGAATGCGGACGCATCGAGCAGTCAGATCAGCTCCGAGTTCACGGTCAACCGTTCTTATGAGGCACTGATCGTCATGACCGGCGACCAACGGTCGGCCGTATTGAAGGCATCTTCCGCAGCAAATCCGAGTGTCGAAAATACGATAAAAACGGAAGCGGTATATAACGACGGCCAAAATACAACCTATATGCGGGCATCGTTATATGAAGGAAACTGGAAGCTCATTACCGGGAACGGCAGCCGAATCGGCGTGAACGAATTATTGTTCGCAAACCAATCGTTGACGCTGGACCAACTGGCCGCTGTATGGGAGGGTACGCCTGATCGATCGGTGACATCCCTGATTATAGAAGAAGCGGGCGCCTACGCTTTGAACATCGAAGCAGCGCAGGGAGAGGTTATCCTCTATAAACCGGATGGACGACCGTATAACGTGCAAATGTCGCAAAACGAACCTGGTTGGAATTCCTTCATGGATTCGGGCGATCTGCACGTTCTGCTGGATGCGGTTGAAAGCGGAACATGGCTGATCAGCGCGGACGAGAGTCCGAAGGCGGCGATTAACGATGTGCCGTCGCTGACGACAATGGAACAGTTGCGGCAATGGGTGCAAGACAAGGCCTATCCTACGTATATCGAGATGAGCCGCACGAGCAGCGGTCAAGCCATCGTGGAAATTTACGGCGCGGACGAAGAGACGAAGCTTTACGCGCCTAACGGTGAGTATTACAAATTGCAGCCCGATCCGAATTTGAGCGGGATGAACGTTACGTTCGACGAAGCTCAGAAGAAGATGACCGTGTGGCTCGACAAGGTTGAATTGAATGGACAATGGAAAGCGGTGGGCAGCGCCTTTACGAGCGTCGCGGCTTACAAATTAAACAGGAAGTTCAAGTCCATCAAGCCATTGCTGGACGAAGGACGTTATTCCAAGTACTTCGAATTGGCGGAGAAGGGCGATTATATGCTCTCGGTTAGCGGCGGCAACACCGGTACGGTCGTTCTTGCGCCGAACGGCAAGCCTTATACGCTGAATTTCGCAGATCAGAGCGGCAACGCCTACTTGCAGCCGGCGGCGGATAGGGTGCTTGCCCCTTCTTCCGGAGGAGATCCGTTGGATCAAACGCAGGTCGTGACTCCGAACCCCGTGCAGGATGGACGAGACATGCTTTACGTGTCGTTGCTCAATGCACCTGCGGGCAAATGGCTCGTACAGAACAATACCAAAGTCGATCTGCAAATTCAGAAGCTGATTCCGTCGCCTGACGTCAAAGCTTCCGTCACTTCGCTTGCGGATACGGGCAATCGTATTCAGGTGACGTGGTCGACGGAGAATGCCTCAGCCGACACCGAAGTGGCTATTATGCTGACAGGAAGCAGAGACGCTTACAGCGGAGAAGTGCTTGCGGACGGTTTAACGGCTTCGGGCAGTAAAGTCATGGATATCCCGGAAATGACGATACCCGGCACTTATTATTTGACGGTAGCGGCGACAAGCGCCGACAACGCGTCAACGTATGCGGTTGCTGACAATCAGGTGGAGGTAACGGCTCCATACGCGCTAAATGCGCCTTCTCAGCTTAGCGTTCTGTCCACAGGTAACGGGGAAGTATCGCTGCAGTTTGCTTCCGTAACCGGTCAAGTGGAGCGATATCGGATTTGGGTAGGCGAAGGGGCGGATGCGCAGCCTACGACGCCAATCATGGACTTCGCTCCGCAATCCGGAGCTTCGCAGCAAGCGGTGATCTCCGGCCTGCGGGTTGATGCGGATTATACGATCGCGGTTTCGGCGATCGGCGAGCAAGGAGGACGGCTTGTCTTGAGTCCGCTGTCCGAGAACGTTAACTTGAGGCTCCCGGTACCTCAGCCGGCCGCGCTGACCGTATCGCTCGATGCGGGAGCGAAACCGGTCGTCGAGCGCACTTCGACAGCTTATGACGGAAGCGACGAGAAGCTTTTCCTTACGGCGGCCGAACAGGCAACGCTTGAAGTAACGTCGAATCAGGCGGCTGAGCTGACCCTGACGATTAACGGACGGACTTTCGATAGCGTGCAGGGATCGGCCAACGGGACTCATTCGTTCGATCTGAACGAATTGCTGGACACGAATGCATTAGGAGAGCAAGAATACAAGATGCGGATCGAAGCGGTGAACGCGCGCGGCGACCGTAGCATCGAGTACCGCAAGCTGTTCGTCGATCGCACGGCGCCGCTGCTGGTCGTTTCCGGCGGCAATGATACGGAGGGCAAGTCGATCTCGCTTAACGGTACGGTCGACTTCTCCGGCAAATTGCTAATCGAGGGGCAAACCGAAGCCGGAGCGAAGCTGGATATCGGCGGAGTTATCGTACCGATTGACGATACGGGCCGCTTCGTCTACTATGCTCCGCTCGCTTGGGACAGCAATACGGATCGGATCCTCATTACGATGAAGGCTTCCGACGAGGCTGGCAACGAGACAACGCATGGGTTCGAGGTGTTGAAGGATACTGCGGGAATCGGATTAACCTATCCGGACGACTTGGCTGCGCTGACGACGGGCGATGCGACGATGAGCGCGCCGTATCAATTCGGTACAAGCGATTATCAGGCCATAGCCTATTCAAATAAAGTTCGCGTATATGCGGTACCGATGGTTTCGTCTTCCGCCGTTTCGATTGACGGTACGCCGCTGCCGACAAGCGGGTATGTCGAAGTCGACTTGCCGGAAGGCGGGCGAACCGTACAAATCGGCGTGAAGCCTGCCGGTAATCCGCCGGAGCGGTTTTATACGCTGAGTATCGCAACCGGCTCTAACGCGGCGCTGTTGAACGCGTTGACGCTGAAGACGCAAACGGGCGAAGCGGTTGCCGCTCAACCTTTTACCGGAACGGAAGAAACGTATAACGTATATGTAGAAGACTCGGTGGAAGAGGTAACCTTGACTCCTCACGCCCAGATGGCGGGATCGGAGATTAGGGTCAACGGCCAAGCCGTACAGGGCGGCCAGGCTTCTCAGACGATTCCTTTGGACGCGAACGAGAATCCGATTCCGGTTACCGTCGTCTCGCCGGATGGCACGTCTACGCGCGAGTATCAAGTTGTCGTCTGGCGCATGCCAAGCAACAATGCCGATCTGCAGCAACTGGACATCGCCACGACCGGGGCTGTAATGTCGCCGGGCTTTGACCCGAACGTGCCGACATACCGGGTGCTTGTACCGAGCGCAACTTCTGTCCTAGAACTTCATCCTGTCGCGCAGCAAGCGAATGCCGTCGTTCAAGTTAACGGTCAAGCCGTAACCGGCGGTTCGGTGAACGTTCCGCTCAGCGGAGACAGCACGTCCGTTGTGATCGAGGTCCGTGCGCAGGACGACAGCGAACGTAAGTATACCCTGTCCGTCGTTCGACAGAAGGCGGTTCCTGCACAGGCGCCATTGCTTTCGAGTCTGGAGGCGAGCGCAATCATGGACGGCGACTTCAGTCCTTATCGATTAAGCTATGGCACCAAAGCGAACACCGACAACGGTTGGGCAACGATTACGGCGATCGCGGACGATCCGCAGACAATCGTTACGGTAAAGGGCGTATCGTTGCAGGGCGGAGGCAAATTCGCTCCTAACCTCGAGCTAGGGAAAAATAACATCGTCGTTAAAGTCGAGTCGGCCGATCTGACCGCTTCGCGGACATATTCCGTCAATGTAACCCGCGTGAGCAAGTCCGGTACGGGCAGCCCGGAAGGAACCGTGCGACAATCGACGATTGCCGGCGGCGCGGGGAAGTGGTCGGATCAGATCGAGATCGTCCGGACGATCACGAAAGAGGGAATTGCGCTCGATACCGTGAAATTGGATGCGGATAAGGCGCGAATGATATTGGCCAAATCGAAACAGAACAATGACAGCATCGCTCGAATTTACGTGACGGATATCCCTGGCGATCCTGCGGATGAGCGGATGGTGAATCTCAGCGCTGGTGCCTTGAGCTTGCTCGCGGATGGCGGGTTATCGTTGCAAATCATATTGCCCGAAGCGGTTATCGATTTGTCGGCCGCTTCGCTGCAGCAATTAGGCAAGAAAGGACAAGATGTTTACTTCCGGGTTATTCCGGTAGTGGCGGACGATGAACGGGATAAAGTGAAATCCCGCGTTCTGACCTCTGAACCGGTACGGAAAGCGACAGGAAACAAGTCGGCTTCCGTAATCGGAAATCCGGTCCGGATTGAAACCAACTCCAACGGGTTTAAGGCGGAGCTCCTGTTCCCGCTGGCGAATTCGGGGTTGCCGACGGATGAGGCGGCGGCTAAACAAATGCTGTCCGAATTGAGCGTATATATCGAACACAGCGACGGCGAGAAAGTACTTGCGTCGGGCGAGATTCGTTACGACGAGAACGGCAAAATTGCCGGAATAGCGATCGTCGTCAACAAATTCAGCACGTTTACGATCGTTAGAACGTCCGTTCAAACGAATGAAGAAGCTTCGGTACTGAAGCCTTACATTTTCGGTTACCCGAACGGCACTTTCGGCCCGACGCAATCGATCAAACGCGCGGAATTCGCAGCCATTCTTCATCGTCTTGGCGCGGATGGCTCTACGACAGGCATGTCGTCAACGCAAGCGAAAGGTTATGCGGATGTCGCGGCCAAACATTGGGCTGCGGAGGAAATCGGCTACATGCAACGCTCCGGGCTGATGCTCGGCGATCACAAAGGGCTGTTCCGTCCGGATGTCGCCGTTACCCGCGCGGAGATGGCCAAGATCGTCTCCAGGCTACTGCCATCTGACGCAGGCGATCAAGCATCTGCCGGAACATTCAGCGATACGCAAGGGCATTGGGCTGCCGACGCGATCAAGATGGCCGCGCAAGCGGGTATTCTGCAAGGCTATACGGATGGAACCTTCCGTCCGGATAACAAACTGTCTCGCGCGGAAGCGGTTAAGGTTCTGAATAAATTGTTCCAACGTCCTACCGCCAGCGCCAAGACTTCCAGTTGGCAGGACGTACCGCTAAATAACTGGGCTATCCGGGAGATCGAGTCTGCTTCCGGCACGGTGAAGGTGTTATCCGGTGGCGGCGTTATCGTAGAGCCTGCCAAGCATTAATGGAACACCGCCGCACAAGTCCTATTTGATTTAATCGGAGTTCGGGTTTAACCAAGCAACGCCCTCCTAGCTGAGATTCGATCAGCCTGGGGGCGTTGTTTTTGTTCGCGATTTAGAAAGCATAAATTTGTTTCACTTTTTTGAATCGTCTCCGGCAAAACGAGGGTTATAATTCTAACGGCAGCCAGCGCCGCTATTTCGTCGGAAATGAGCGTTATGAAATTTTAACGGAACTACACGCCTCTATTGATGCTCAAAGGCCAAATTTTCACTAGAAAAAGCACAAATAAGAGCACCCAGTTCCGTTTAAAATTTGAAAAGTGCCTTTTTGAGCAAAATAGCGTCCGCTAGCTCCGTAAGGAAGAAACGTACGTAGTGATTCTCGAATACTAAGCCATTCCTGATGCGATTTCCCTATATCCAATCCGCTATTGACAATACAGACATGTGCAGTTCACTCAGATAGCCAGAAATGGCGCTGATAGAAAAATGGTATAGCCATAAGAGTTTCTTTGTTTATTATTCGTTTATCGTGAATTTGTATAATGATGTTGGTTGTTGTCGAATAAAGGGTTCGGCAATCCTTTTTCGATGATACGTTTCATTAATAGGAGGTCAACATGAATATGAGAGCCCTGAGGAAAATGAGTATCTTCTTTATGAGTTTTACTTTGATTTTTACGTTCTTTCCTATCTTGAAGATGCCCACAAGCTATGCGGCATCGCTCCCTACCTTGGCAAATCCGACCAACAACAATGTCGGCGTTTCAGCATGGATTTTTTTCCAAGGTGATTCGGTAACGTTGACCGCCACTGGCGTTAGACAAACCGCCGATGGCATCACAATCGGAGACGAGCGGTACATTCCGGTGGGATGGGAATCGACAGAACCGGATCAGTCGGGCACGTTCGTTCTGGGCGCAGGCGGATATAAGTCAACCTATACGCCGAGTACTGGCGGAACCTTTACTGTGACGGCTACCTTCCAAAAGCAGATCTGGGACGGAACGGAGTGGGATGAGGTAGACGGGGGGAACGATACGAAGACGCGATATGTCATGGTTGTCTCCGCATCGGAAGCTCTCCCGACACATCGTTACGCAAGGGAAATCGATGAGCACAATGGGTACGTCTATACCGCTCATCGGGGAACGAACGAGATTAGTCGAACATCCGTCGAGGAACGAACCGTTGAAACCGTCGTTAATGGCGTGGCAGATGCGGCGGCCGTCGCTCTAAGCGATAACGGCGATCTTTATTTTACTAAGGATAGCGACTTCAATATTTACAAGCTTCCCGCAAGCTCGTTTGCTTCTCTACCGGTTAGTGCTTCTGTAGCGGAAGTCGTTTACACGGATTCGAGCAGTCCATATCATTATAACCTTGAAGTGAATGCAGACGGGACCATCTACTACACGTCCAAAATTAATGGGAAAACCAATCTTAACAAGCTGGCTAACGGTGAGGCCACAACCGTAATAGAAGACTTCAATCGCGGCATAAGCGGCTTAGCATTTGCGCCAACCGGGGATCTGTACATTTTGGACGGATGGACAGACGTCTATAAGGCGACTCCGGCTCAACTAGCAGGCGGGGATCAATCTCAATTGGAATTCATCATCGATGTGGAAGCCGATACGGCAGGCTTGGCCGTTCTACCGGATGGAAGAATCCTCTATACGGATTATGAGAGAGACCAATTCATTTGGTATGCCGATTCCGTCATCCCGATAGCTCAGAAGGCTAACCCGGAGAACAATCAGGTCATCGTTAAATCGAGCTATATTCCTTTGGGCAGCACGGTCGCTTTGACCGCCGCTGGCGATAGGCAAACCGCCGATGGCACAACAATCGGAGACGAGCGGTACGTTCCGGTGGAATGGGAATCGACAGAACCGGATCAGTCGGGCACGTTCGTTCTGGGCGCAGGCGGATATAAGTCAACCTATACGCCGAGTACTGGCGGAACCTTTACCTTGACGGCGACCTTCCACAAGCAGGTCTGGAACGGAACGGCATGGACCGTCGCAGCCGGGGGGAGCGATACGAAGACGGGGGATGTCACGGTTGTCTCCGCATCGGAAGCTCTCCCGACACATCGCGACGCAATGGAAATCGATGAGCACAATGGGTACGTCTATACCGCTCATAGAGGAATGGGCGAGATCACAAGAACATCCGTTGCGAATTTAACCGTTGAAACCGTAGTAGATGGCGCGGATGATGTTATGAATGTCGCTGTGAGCGATGAGGGCGATCTTTACTTTACAAGGGATAGCGACATGAATATTTACAAGCTTCCCGAAATCTCACTTGCTTCTCTGCCGGTTAATTTCGAGGAAGCGGAAGTCGTATACACGGAACCGACCATCCCAGATAGTAATCAATATCTCAAAAGTCTTGAAGTGGATACGGACGGGGTCATCTACTACGCGTCCAAAGTTAATGGAATAACCAATCTTAACAAGTTGGTTAACGGTCAGGTCACAACCGTAATAGAAGACTTCGATCGCGGCATAATCGGCTTAGCGTTTGCGCCGACCGGAGATCTGTACATTTTGGACGGAGAGACAGACGTCTATAAGGCGACTCCGGCTCAACTAGCAGGCGAGGATCAATCTCAATTGGCACCCGTCGCCGATTTGGATGCCGACCCGGCAGGCTTGGCCGTTCTACCGGATGGAAGAATCCTCTATACGGATTACATGAGAGACCAATTCATCTGGTATGCCGATTACATCATTCCATCAATCAAGAAGGCCAACCCGGAGAACAATCAGGTCATCGTTAAATCGAGCTATATTCCTTTAGGCAGCACGGTCGCTTTGACCGCCGCTGGTGATAGGCAAACCGCCGATGGCACAACAATCGGAGACGAGCGGTACATTCCGGTGGAATGGGAATCGACCGAACCGGACCAGTCGGGCACGTTCGTTCTAGGCGCAGGCGGATATAAGTCAACCTATACGCCGAGTACTGGCGGAACGTTTACCGTGACGGCGACCTTCCAAAAGCAGGTCTGGGACGGAACAGAGTGGGATGAGGTAGAAGGGGGTAGCAATACGAAGACGAGGGATGTCAGGGTTGTCTCCGCATCGGAAGCTCTCCCGACGAATCACTACGCAAGGGAAATCGATGAACACAATGGGTTCGTCTATACCGCTCATCGGTGGACGAACGAGATTAGTCGAACATCCGTTTCGGATTTAACAGTTGAAACCGTCGTTACTGGCGTGGAAAATGCGGCGGCTGTCGCTCTAAGCGCTAACGGCGATCTTTACTTTACAAAGGATAGCGACTACAGAATTTTCAAGCTTCCCGCAGGCTCGTTTGCTTCTCAATCGGTCGATGCCTCTGTGGCGGAAGTCGTATACACGGATCCGAGTAGTCCATATCATTATAACCTTGAAGTGGATGCAGACGGGGCCATCTACTACACGTCCGAAATTAATGAGAAAACCAATCTTAACAAGCTGGCTAACGGTCAGGTCACAACCTTAATAGAAGACTTCGAACACGGCATAAACGGCTTAGCATTTGCGCCGACCGGGGATCTGTACATTTTGAACGGGTGGTCAGACGTCTATAAAGCAACTCCGGCTCAACTAGCAGGCGAGGATCAATCTCCCTTGGCATCCATCACCGAAATAGATGCCGATACGGCAGGCTTGGCCATTCTACCGGATGGAAGCATCCTCTATACGGATAATGACTACGGGAGAGACCAATTCATTTGGTATGCCCATTACGTCATCCCAGTAACGCAGAAGGCCAACCGGGAGAACAATCAGGTCATCGTTAAATCGAGCAGTATCACTTTGGGCGACACGGTCGCTATGACCGCCGCCGGCGACAGGCAAACCGCCGCTGGCACAATAATTGGAGACGAACGTTACATTCCGGTGAGCTGGACCTCGAACGAATCGGGCAAGTCGGGCGCGTTCGTTCTGGACGCAGGCGGATATAAGTCCACCTATACGCCGAGTACTAGCGGAAACTATACGATAACGGCGACTTTCCAGAAGCAAACCTGGAACGGAACGGCATGGATTGTCGCAGTCGGGGCGACCGATTCAAAAACCGCAAATTTACTCGTCAGTTCGAGCGGGACCAGCACTCCATCGCCTGGCTCTGACCCTGGTCCTGCTAAACCGCCAGAAACGCCAAATAACAGTATAGAGGTATTGATTAACGGCGTAGCGGAGAAGGCAGGGACGGCAACCAAGTCGACAAGAGCGGGGCAAACCGTCACCACGATTACGTTGGACCGGCAAAAGCTGGCGGATAAACTGATCGCGGGAGGTCTCCGCACGGTCGTCACGATTCCGGTTCGTAACGGATCCGATATCGTCGTGGGAGAATTGAACGGTCAGATGGTCAAAGACATGGAGAATAAGCAAGCCGTGCTAGTCATCCAGACCGAAAATGCTAATTACACGTTACCGGCTCAGCAGATCAACATCGACGCGATTTCCGAACAGCTCGGAAAGTCGGTGACTCTCGCGGACATTAAGGTGCAGGTGGAAATCGCAACCTCTTCGTCGAGCATTGTAAAGATCGTCGAGGACGCGGCTAAGAAGGGTCAATTCGTTGTTGTTGCCCCGCCTATGGATTTCTCGATCAGAGTCGTTTACGGGGATAAGACCGTTGAGGTGAAGAAGTTTAACGCACCTGTGGAACGTATGATCGCCATACCGGATGGCGTAGATCACAGCAAAATTACGACTGCCGTCGTCGTCGATCCCGATGGTACGGTACGTCATGTCCCTACCAAAATCATCATGGTCGACGGCAAGTATTACGCGCGGATCAACAGCTTGACGAACAGTACGTATTCGTTGGTTTGGCATCCGATGGAATTCCGCGACATGGCCGATCACTGGGCGAAGGCGGTCGTGAACGATTTGGGATCGCGCATGGTATTAAGCGGCGTAGGCAAGGATACCTTCAACCCGGATGCGGATATTACGCGCGCGGAATTCTCGTCCATGCTCGTTAAAGGATTGGGTCTGGCTCCTGAGCGGGGAGCAACCGAATTCTCCGATGTGCCGCAATCCGCATGGTACAACGGTTCGGTACGCACTGCTTATAGCTATGGGCTGATCAAAGGCTTTGATGACGGCTCCTTCCGTCCGAGTAAGAAGATTACGCGAGAAGAGGCGATGGCGATGATCGCCAGAGCAATGGAAATCACGGGATTGCAAGCCAAAGTGGGTTCCAACTCGCCGGAGAAACAACTTAATGCGATTACCGACATGGAGTCGGCATCGGAATGGGCGAAGGCAAGCATCGCCGAGTGCCTGAAGGCAGGAGTCGTTACCGGAAAAGGGAACGGGCTGCTGGAGCCTAAAGCAACCGTCACTAGAGCGGAAGTGGCTGCGATGATCGGTCAATTGCTGCAAAAATCCGAATTGATCTGATCCCTAATTGGATTGTAGTTTCAACATGCAACGTCCCTCAAGCTGATTACCGATTGGCTTGGGGGCGTTATTTGTCGTTATTTGTCGGTTTTTGCAACGGAGGATCTTCTTTTATTTGTTGGAAAAATGTATTATTTCGTTAGGAACGATTTTCTTTTTTAATCAAAGGGGCGCAAACATTGCTGAATAGAGCCTTGATTATCAGTCTATTAGGGTTAATTGCGATTTCGTTAATACCGCTATCTATCTTCATGAATCACAATAGGCAAATAAAAGAATTGACGGTTCGGAGCGGAGCGCTGGATCTCTCGGCATGGAATCCTGAACGCGACAAGAGAATTAAATTGGATGGGGATTGGGAATTTTACTGGGGCCAATTGTTATCTCCGGACCCATTCAATGAACCTGGCGCGGTCAAGGGAGAGCCTGCCGATTTAATGAAAGTCCCTTCGAAGTGGAACGGCAAATTAATCGACGGAAAGCCGTTGCCGGCCCACGGTTACGCCACTTACCGGATGGTACTTCACAATGTACCCCTCAATCAGACATTTGCTTTGAAAAAAACGAATATCCGTTTTTCAAGCGCGGTTTACGTAAACGGGAAAAAATTGTTCCAGGATGGTCAACCTTCAGAGGAGGCATCGGGTTATCGGGCGGGGAACGTTCCTCAAATTGGCTTCTTTTCTTCCGAAAAAGAGGATATTGAAATTATCGTTCATGTCGCCAACTTCGATTATGCGAATTCCGGTATTCCGGCGTCGCTTTATTTCGGAGAGCAATCCGCGATGCTCGCGGCTCAACAAGTGAGCAAAGCCTATGAGCTAAGCACGTTTGCGGTGCTTGCCGCTCTCTCGTTTATTTTCTTCCTGTGCTTCGCGGTTGCCGCTTTGTACCGACAGAAAGACTACACTTTGCTTTTCTTTGGTTTGCTTTGTTCATTTTATGCGCTATATAACGGCTTGGTCGGAGAACGGGTTCTGTTAATGTTCGTGCACGGAATCTCGTTCGAACTGATATTTAAAGTAAAGGATTTATGCTCGCTGGCTTGCCTTGTCATTCTGGCCCTTTATTTTTTCCGGTTGAAAAAAGACATCCTATCGTTAAAGTTTACTCAAGCTATCATCTTCTTATTGGGCAGCTACATGATAATGGTAGTATTCCTTCCCATCTCGACTTATCAAACGATCGAACCGTTCATTATTTTGGCGTACGAGTCGATGATTCTATGGCTTCTATTGAGAACGGCCATTCTTCATATTAAGAGCGTCAGCGGAGAACGACTCAAGTCCTTCCTATTGTTTCTGGCGGTTCTCTTCATCGTTCTTTATTCCGTAGACCTTATTCTCTTTTCCTTTTCCTTGAAAGAAAATCTGTGGCTAGGGCAGGTTTATATCGTCTTATTCAATTTGATTATGCTCTCTCTTGCCGTTCTTCGTTTTTTCGAGGCTTATCGGACGGTAGATTCAATGAAAAACCAGCTCCTGCGATTGGACAAAATCAAAGATGATTTCCTTTCCAATACTTCCCATGAGCTGAAAACGCCTTTAAATGCCATCGTGAATATCGCCGATAGTCTCCTCAAAGGCGTGGAGGGACGGATTTCCGATACGCAAGCGCAAAATCTGGGAATTATCGTGGGAAGCGGAAGGAAATTAACTTACCTGGTTAACGAACTGTTGGATTATTCGAAAATGAAGCACGGAGATATTACGTTGTATAAGAGCGGCATCGATCTGAAAGCGACCGTTGATTCGGTGATGAGAATTCACATGTTTCTTCTGGGAGGCAGACAGATTGAAATCGTAAACGAAGTTCCTGAAGGGTTCCCCGCGTTGTACGCCGACAGCAATCGTCTGATTCAAATTTTGCACAATCTCATCGGCAACGCGATCAAATTCACTGACCGGGGTAAAGTCAGCATTCAAGCTGCGGTAACCGGCGATAGGATAGAAATCCGCGTAACGGATACAGGCATAGGGATCGCGCATTCGTTGCAGGAAAGCATATTCTTGCCCTTTGAACAAGCGGCTATTTCCGGATCTAACGCCGTAGCGGGAACCGGACTCGGCTTAAGTATTACCAAGAAGCTCGTAGAGCTTCACGGTGGAGACATAAGCGTGGAGTCTACCCCTCATCAAGGGTCGATATTTACGTTTACGCTTCCGTTAACGGATTCTCCTTCGGGAATGATGAAGGGTGAGCAGGATCATTCGAGGGGCAATTATAGGGAAATAAGCCTCGTTAATAGTCAATATCCGATGTTTGTCCAAGGAGAGAGAGACGAGCTTATTCTCGTGGTCGACGATGATTCCGCCAATCTCCAAACGATGAGTAACCTGCTGAAGCTGGAAGGGTATTCCTTTATCGTCGTGAATCGAGGGCAATCGGCGTTGGATCGGTTATTGATGTCGCATGACATTGATCTTGTTATTCTAGATATCATGATGCCGGACATGTCCGGATACGAGGTGCTTCAGAAGATAAGGGAGCGGTTCTCCCCATTCGAGCTTCCGGTACTCATGCTGACGGCCAATAATAAGGTAGAGGAGATAAAGTTGTCTATGGACAACGGAGCGAACGATTTCGTCGGGAAGCCGTTCGAATCCGAGGAGCTAATGGCTCGCGTCAGGGGGCTAACCCGATTGAAAGCTTCCGTACAAACGGCCAGGAATGCGGAAATCGCTTTTTTGCGTTCGCAGATCAACCCTCATTTTCTGTACAACACGCTCAATTCCATAGCTGAATTGTGCGTGGAAGAGCCGCACCAGGCAGAGGAATTGACTTTACAGCTGTCGCAGTATTTGAGAAGCAGCATTAATTTCAATCAGTTGGATTCTCTGACGCCGTTGGACAATGAGCTGGAGTTGGTGGAAGCGTACGTCAACATCGAAAAAGCGAGATTCGGAGCCAGATTGCATATGGAGTACGATGTGGATGCCGATCTGGAAATCGAAATCCCCCCGTTAATCCTGCAGCCGCTGGTCGAAAACGCGATCAGGCATGGCTTGATGTCCAACTCACGCGGAGGGCAAGTCAAGCTGTCCGTTCAGAAGAACGAAAGACAAGAAGTCAGCTTCTCCGTAGAGGATAACGGTTGCGGCATGAACATACGGAAGGTGGAGGAATTGCTTAGTCCCGATGGGAGCAAAAGAGGCGTAGGACTGTGGAACATCAGTCAGCGACTTAAGCTTCTATACGGGAAAAGCCTCCATATTGAAAGCGTGGAAGGAAGGGGAACTAAGGTGGTCTTCGACATTCCCTTACGGCCGACAAAGTTGAACGGAGGTTAAGCTGCTATGCTACGGGCTATTATTGTGGACGATGAAGAGCTATCGGTGAAGCGGTTGAAGCGAATCCTGTCCAATACCGGGGACGTCGAGATATGCGGGACGTTTTTCGACCCTAGGGAAGCCTATCAATTCGTTGCTGCGAATCCGATCGATGTCGCGTTTTTGGATATTTCAATGCCGGAAATGAACGGCATGAAGCTGTCTCGCGCGCTGCTTGATCTTCATGCGTCAATCGATATCGTTTTTGTAACCGGTTATGACAATTATGCGGTTCAGGCATTTGATCTAAGCGCGCTCGATTATCTCATGAAGCCCGTAACCGCCGAGCGTCTCGCCCAAACGTTGAATAAGCTCGGCAAGAAGCAGGATGGCTTGGTATCGGTCGAATCCCGGATTGAGCTGCTCCTGTTTGATGGGTTTAACATTAGTCTGCCTAGAGGGGAGTCCTTAAAGCTAAGAAGTCCGAAAACGGAGGAGCTGCTTGCTTTTCTGATTTGCGAGAAGTCGGTCACCCGCGAGAAAATCATCGATACGATGTGGAACGATTTGAGTCCCGATAAGGCATGGAAAAATCTAAATTCCACGTTGTATTATATTCGCAAAGCCATTCAGTCTAGCAATATCGTTCATTTTATCAAGGCCGATAGAAATGAGATTTGGATTGAAGAGACGGGTATTCATTGCGACCTGTACGAATTTGAACGGTTGCTTAGGCAAATTAGCTTGGAGCCCGAGCAAAGCGCCGAATTGTTCAAGCAGGCGGAAGCGCTATATAAGGGGGAATTGTTGCGTGGCAAATCATACGAGTGGGCTAGCGGACAAGCGCGTCGAATGGAGCAGAATTACATCGAGATGCTGGAGTCTGCCGCAAGGTATCATCTTACGCTGAATCAGCCGCAGAAATCGCTGCATTACTTTTGCGAAATTTTGAAATTGGATGGCATTAGAGAAGACATCAATTATGAGGTCATCCGTTTATATATGGAGCTTGGGAGGGAAAATGAGGCGCATCGGCAATATCGCACGCTGGAAAGGCTGCTTCAGCAGGAGCTTGGCACGAAGCCGGGTTCCCGGATTAGAGACATTATCAATTAGTTGTTCCTAATAGGAACGGTGTTAAAAAATGGCTTCGCCATCTCTTGCAGACGATAGACAAAGCCCCCGATTTCAACCCGGATCGGGGGCTTTGTTTGGTACGCTGGAGACTTAAGCCTCCATTTTCTGAGCCGAATACAGCTTGTAATACCGACCTCGTTGCGCCATAAGCTCATCGTGCGAGCCGCTTTCGGCGATGCCTTTGTCGGCCACGTACATGATACGGTCGCAGTTCTTTACCGTAGACAGGCGGTGCGCGATGATGAACGAGGTTCGGCCCTTAAGCAATTCGTTCAAGCCCTTCTGAAGCAGTCGCTCGGTCTGGGCATCGATGGACGAAGTGGCTTCATCCAGAATGAGGATTCGCGGGTCGGCTAGGAGCGTGCGAGCGAACGAGATGAGCTGCCGCTGTCCCTGGGACAGCTTCGAGCCTCGTTCGTTGACTTCCGTCATATAGCCTTTCTCGAACTCGCGGATAAAATCGTCGGCGCACACGGTTTTGGCGGCGGCGATAATCTCTTCCTCGGTAGCATCGAGCTTGCCGTAGCGGATGTTGTCCAGTATCGTGCCGGAGAAGATGAAGCTGTCCTGCAGCATGATGCCCATTTGGCTGCGCAAGGATTTGAGCTTCACCTCGGAAATATCATGGCCGTCGATGAGTATTTTACCGCCCGTGATGTTGTAGAAACGCGAGATCAGGTTGACGACCGTCGTTTTGCCTGCGCCCGTCGGGCCGACGAGCGCGATGCTTTCTCCCGCCTTGACGTCGAAGACAAGGTTTTCCAAGATATTGAGACCCGGATCGTAGGCGAAGGTGACGTCGTCGAAGGTTACGCGGCCTTGGATGGGCGGCAGTTCGCGCGCTTTCGGAACGTCGCTGACCGTTACCGGCTCGTCGAGCGTTTCGAAGATGCGCTCCAAGTAAGCGACGGCGTTGATAAAGCTATTGTACAAGTTCGAAAGGTTGAGAATCGGCTGCCAGAAGCGCGCCGCGTAGCTGCTCATGGCAAGAATGACGCCGAAGGTGACCTCTGCCGGTCCCAGCGCCAGCAATCCGACGAAATAGATGGATGTGGTGACCATCGTCGTCAGGTTGTCTACCGAGAACGGGACCAGAAAGTTGAGATACATGGTCTTCATCCACGCTTTGCGGTAGTTGACGGACAAGCGCGTGAAGATGCCTTCGTTGCGCTCTTCGCGGGTGAAGATTTGCGTGACTCGAATGCCGCTGATACTTTCCTGCAGGTAAGCGTTCAAGTTGGAGCTTTTGTTGGACACCGATTGCCATGCCCGGCGCTGCTTGGTCTTAATCAGCAGCATGATGCCGATGAAGACGGGCAACCCCGCGAGAATGACAAGCGATAGCTTGGCATTGACGGCGAACATGAAGGCCGCGATGAAGAGCAGGTTCATGATTTCCAGAATGAAGTTGATAATGCCGTTGGACAGCACGTCCGATACGGAGTTGACGTAGTTGACGACCCGGATGAGAATTTTGCCTTGGGGACGATCGTCATAATATTGAAACGGCAGCTCCTGCAAGTGTTTGAACAAATCCGTGCGAATATCGAAGATGATATCCTGTCCGACGCGAGTCATGATGCGCGAGCGAATCGTGGCCAGAATGACGCTGACGACGATCGTAGCCAACATGAGCGCCGACCAACCGATTAGAGGTATGGATTCCTTCGCGGGAATGGTCACGTCGACGACATGCTGCATGATGAGCGGAGCGGAGAGCGCAATGCCCGCCGAGAGGGCGCTCAGGACGAAAGCAATGATCATCGGCTTTTTTTGTTTTCTAATGTAGACGAGAGCGCGCCGGAAGTGTCTGATGTTAAACGGAGATTCCAGATTCTCGTCGACGTCGAATTTATTTCTGGCCATCCGCGGTCACCTGCCTTCCAATGCCTTCGTTTTGCAGCATGAATACATCGTAATAGTACCCTCGCTTAGCTAAGAGCTCGGCATGCGTGCCTTCTTCGATCACGCGGCCGTTGTCCAAGATGAGGATGCGGTCGGCCTCTGCGGTCGTGGACACGCGCTGGGCGATAATGATTTTCGTGCAGGAAAACTCCAGCTCCCGCAGGCTCTTCTGGATATGCGCCTCCGTCTCCAGATCGACGGCGGAAGTCGTGTCGTCGAGGATCAGGATAGGAGGTTGAACCGCCATGGCTCTACCCAAAGCTATGCGCTGCTTCTGCCCTCCGGACAGACCGACGCCGCGTTCGCCGACGATCGTATCGTAGCCTTCCGGCATCTTGCGGATGAAGTCGTGGGCGGCGGCGAGCTTGGCAAATTTCATGACGTCCTCTTCCGGCATCTCGGGATCGCCGTAAGCGAGGTTACCGTCGATCGTGTCGGAGAACAGCAGGACGTCCTGGGTCGCGACTCCGATATTGCCGCGCAGCTCGTCGAGCTCCAGCTTGCGTACGTCGGTTCCGTCTACGAGGACGCGGCCTTTAGCCACGTCATAGAAGCGCGGAATCAGGTTGATGAGCGACGTTTTACCCGAGCCCGTCGCTCCCATAATGGCGATGGTTTCGCCGGGCTCGACCGTGAAGCTGATGTTGTCCAGTACGGTGGCGTTGTCGTACTTAAAACTCACTTGGTCGAACTGGATGCGGCCTTCGTAACGTCGCTTAATGGTAGCCATGTGATTGTTGACGATGCCGGGATGGGCATAATAGACTTCGATGATTTTGTGAAGGCTCGCAAAAAAACGCTGAAAATCGTTAATGATGATGCCGATGTTGCGCATCGGGTTGGAGAGACCCCAGATGAGCACGGAAAAGGCGGAAAATTCCCCGAAGGTAATGCGTCCGTTCATGACGAGCAGACCGCCCGCAAGCATCAGGATCACGTTAAACGCCTGGGCGAATATTTCTAGATACGGAAAATAATCCAGCCATACCATAGCCGCAGCCTTATTGGCTTTGGAGTAATTCACGTTCTTCTCGTCGAATTTCCGGATTTCGTACTCCTCGCGCGCGAACGCCTTAACGACGCGATTACCGGCGATATTTTCCTGGGTGGCGGTATTAAGCTGCGATAGGCGCTCCCGGAGGTCGGTATACATGGGACGAACGCGTCTAGCGAATATAAACGCCACGATAAAAATCGGAGGCGATAAAATAAGCAGCCACAAAGTCAGCCCGACGTCGATGAAGAAGAAATATACGACGGCCGCCGCAAAAACCGTCAGCGATTCGATAACCGTCTTAATGATCCACGCCATGGAGTGGCGCACCATATCGAGATCGCCCGTCATCTTAGTCATGAGGTCTCCGGTCCGGTTGTGATCGTAATACTTCATGTCCTGGTTTTGGATTTTGTTGTACAGATAAATCCGAACGCGGAACAGCATGTTCTGCGAGGCGCGTTCGTACAGCATGGTCGAGAAATAGGCCAGACCCGTGCGCAACAAAGAAAAGCCGATCATGCCCAAACAAAGGCCGATCAGCAACGCCCGTTCGTCCGTCAGATTTTGCGCCGCATTGTCGCCGGCAATGAAAGTGTCGACGATGCGTTGACCGATGTACGGATTAATAATCGTGAGCGAGGAGCCTACTACCGAGAGACATAACGCGAAAATGTATCGTACCCGATCTCCTAACAAATTCTGCCACAACCACTTGAGTTGAAACATTCGATCACCGGCTTCTGTAAGTTTCTGGATTATGAGTAACCGCTAGAACCGCCCACGGTCAAAAAGCTATGGAAATTATAGCACGATAACTTGAAATCTAGTGGGATTATTTATCTAAATTATTGGGTTGACATTTGATTTCGTAGTAACTACAATGGTTACAACGGTGGTGATGCTAAGTGAAACAGATTAGTAGCCGATTTTCCATTGCTGTCCACATCCTTTCCCTGATCGCCATCAGCTCCAAAGATTGTACCGGCGACTATATTGCGGGCAGCGTGAATACGAATCCGGTTATCATCCGCAGAATTATGGGGATGCTTAAGAAGGCGGGTTTGGTGGACATTCGTCCCGGCGTAGGTGGCGCTTCGTTGTTGAAGGACCGGGATCAGATCACGCTTCTGGACGTGTATCGCGCCGTGGAAGTGATCGAGGACGGTCGATTGTTTAATTTCCATGACGAGCCGAATCCTCTGTGCCCGGTTGGCCGGAACATTGAAGCAGCTCTTCGCGCCGAAATGGAGGCAGCCCAATCCGCGATGGAACAAAGGTTGGCACAAGTAAACTTAAGCCAGCTGGCAGCCCAGTTTGTTTAATTAAAGCTCTTAGAGCTTTTTTTATATCGCTGTTGTAACCAAAGTCATTATAACGGCGAAGCAGTCATATATTCGAAAAACGGAGGAATTCAGATGAAAATTTTGGTGACGGGCGTAACAGGGAAATTGGGATCGATCGTAATAGAGACGTTATTGGAAACAGTTCCGGCCAAGGATCTAGCCGTCAGCGTTCGCAACCCGGAGAAAGCGGAAAGCCTTCGAGTCCGCGGCGTGGACGTACGGCATGGGGATTTCGACCAACCGGATACGTTGGATACGGCGTTCGCGGGTATCGACCGCCTGTTGATCGTGTCCACGGACGGCGACAACGAAACGCGGATTCGTCAGCATGCCGCTGCCGTATCGGCAGCTCAGCGAGCAAAAGTCGGTTTTATTGCGTATACTAGCCTTGGAAATGCAAGCGAGAATCCGATCTTCCTTGCACCGGTGCATCGCGCCACCGAGGAAGCTATTATTAACACGGGTATTCCGTATTCCTTCCTGCGCAATAACTGGTATTTGGAGAACGAGATCAGCAGCATTCAAGCGGTTGTTGGAGGAGCGCCTTGGTTAACGTCGGCGGGATCCGGCAAAGTAGGTTGGGCGACCCGTCGAGATTACGGGCAAGCAGCCGCGGCGGTACTGGCCGGCGAAGGCCACGAGAATACGATATACGAGTTGTCCGGCAAACCGGCAACGCAAGAACAATTGGTTTCGATCCTTTCCGGAGTCTTGGGTCGCGAAGTTCCCGTTCAACAAGTGGATGACGCCACGTATGCCGGCATCATGAGCAGCGCGGGTGTCCCTGAACCGGTCGTTCCGTTTCTGGTCGGCATTCAGAGCGCGATTCGAGAAGGCGCATTGGATGTCGCGAGCAACGATTTTCAGAAGCTGCTCGGACGTCCGGCCACGCCGCTCGAAGAGGCTCTCCGTCAAATCGTCAACGATATTCAGTCTTAATTAAACGTTCGTAACTATCGAAGAGGTCATTCCGTTTGGTCTAATGCGACCATGGGATGGCCTCTTCTCAGATTAAGATTTTACTTCCTTAACACTGAGGTCAAATTGATTATTATTGAGCGTCAAGACCGCCTCATAATAGCCTCTACCGCATCTAGTGGAATTACATGTACATTGGTACGCGCCCGAACAACCGCACACATAAAATTTAGTCTTCGTAAATCCCGGGTAAATGTTACTTCGTTTTTCGTAGAAGGTGTGAGCATGATGAGTGAAAATGGCTATCACGTTATTTCTCACGTTGGAAGGAATCGCATTGAAAAAATGATTCGTCTCCTCCTGGCTTAAAACATGCGTGGGATCTACCGTAATTCCGCTTACCTTTAAGGGCCAATGGCAATCGATAATATAGAAATGACTAGGATCCAAACTTTTAAGCAAACTTATGCTTGCAAAACTGAATTTTCCAGGCGCATTATCCAGCCAGACATACTTTACTTTACCGCTCGTCCCCGGAAAGCTCATTTGTCCAAGAACGTTCCCTAAATACTTTTTGAATAAGACTCTAGTATTATCTTCCCAATTGCCAATTGAAGCCTTAAAGGGGATGTTCTTCGGTCCCAGAATCCCCGTGGCCACGTCTTTGAATGCTTTATAATCCGTCTCGGCTTGCGTTCCTACCGAACCGTGTTTATTATCCCCTCCAAAAATAACAAACTTTTTGTTACCGTTTTTAACCGCTTTGGATAATAGATTTTTATAAATGCTTAATCCATTTCCATAGCCGACATGGCTATCGCCGATAATGGTAAAGTTGACAATTTGAGCAGCGGTTTTGCGTACCGATTTGGGCTTGAAAGAAGGGCCGGGTTTACTAAGTTGTCGAATTTTTCTTTTTAATATCAATCGAGCTCACCCTTTAACCTTTGATTTGTATAAGAGTATATTTATTCCGAATGAAACTTCTAAGTGTGGGTAATTAGTATTTTAAAAATGGTGCGAGAATTGCAACTAGTTTGAACGGTTTGTTCGAATCTAGTCATTGAACCGCCAACTAGATGTACGTTTTACACTTAGATGTTGCAGTCCCAGAGTTTCGAGGAATCTAAGTGTACATAATGCACCTAGAGTATCGCCATCTAACGAATAAGGGATCCGCTCGATAGAAAAGCGTGCCCCAATCCCTAAGGGACGCTAACATCTAAGTTTTTCAAAGTAACCTCTATGGTTTGTTGGTACCGACTGGCAACGAAACCCGTCATAATAAATGATGCGAAGAAGTGTGAGCGCTTACAATCGGGACGTTCGCGGAATTGTTATCGTTACATATCTATCTTCTCTCGCAGATCAATAAGGATGCTAAAGGGGGAAAACAGTAATGTGGAAAAAGTTAAACGCCGTGTTAGCCATTATCTTAAGTATCGCGATCATTGCGCCTCAGGGTTGGGGAGGATCAACAGCTAATGCCGCTACCGTAGGGGATACTGTTATGAGCAGCAACTTCGATACCGGAACCGATGGTTGGTTCAAAAGAGGATCCGAAACCGTTACGCAAAGCACGCAAACCTTCCAAAGCGGTACCGGCAGCTTGTTGACAACTGGACGTAACGCGACATGGAACGGTCCGGGCATTAACGCAACAGACGCCCTGGAGAAAGGCGCAACCTACGACTTCTCCGTATACGCCAAATTGAAAGAAGGAACGACAGGCGCCGCTACCCTTGAGCTGTCCATTAGCCAAGATGGATTACCGTCCGACGATCCGGTTCGTTATGCAAAAATCAATTCCCAGTCTGTAACGGAATCGGGCTGGGTAGAACTTCAAGGTCGATTTACAGTAGATGATAGAGCTACCGACTATCAAGTGTACGTACAATCCACGGATAGCGCTACGGTTGATTACTACATCGATACCTTTACGGTCAAACTCTCGCCACCTGTTACAGAGCCTGAGACTTTTGTGTTGTCCCAGAGCTTCGAAGATGGCCAAACCGGCGGTTGGGTAAACTTGGATTGGGACGGAAGAGTCGGTACGACGGTTGTTTCTTCGACGTATGCCTCCGAAGGTACCAAATCCTTGAAATTTACCGGACGGGGTTCGAGAGCGAGCAGTCCGATGATCAACTTGACCAGCCTGATGAAATCAGGCCATATGTATGATCTGTCGTTGAAGGTTAGATTGGGCGAGGGAAGCGACACGTTTCATATCGGGTCGAAGGTCGATTCCCCGCTGCTTTCCAACAAATATCCTTGGCTGACCGATAATCTAGCAGTTAATTCGTCCGCTTGGACGACTTTCGAAATTAAGAACTATGAAGTTCCGGCGGATACGGCGGAATTCCTTATTTGGGTGGAGTCCGTAACGACTTCGACTTCCGTAGCGGACATTTACATCGACGAGGTTGTTATTAAGGAGCAATTGGATCAATCGGGTGTTCAGTCCGACTTCGAGGACGGACAAGGAGCGTGGGTACGTCGAAACGGTTCCGGTAATATCAGCATATCAACAAATGACAACCATACGACGGACGGAAGTAACAGCTTGCTGACTACCGTTACCGAGCAATATGACGGTCCGCTGTTGGATGTTATGGGGAAAATGCACAAAAACCACAAGTACAGCTTGTCGGCATGGGTGAAAATGGCTCCCGGCCAGTCTCCTGCCGTTCTGCGACTCTCCGTTCAGAGTGGAGCCGGCTCCTTTACTAACGTATCGCCGAACGTTACGGTTACTTCGGAAGATTGGGTTCAGTTAACCGGTACCTTCACTGTAACTACAACTCCCAGCGAGTTGAACGCCTATGTCGAAGCGGCCAACGGCTATGCGGATGGCAGATCGTTCTATATGGACGATTTCGTATTGTCCTACGTCGGTCCCGTGGCCGGTCCATTGCCTATTCAAACGGACATCGATCACTTGATGGCCGAATATGCCGATTACTTTAAGATCGGTGCCGCCGTTGAACCTGAACAACTCGAAGGCGATGCTCATAAGCTGCTGGACTACCACTACAACTCTATCGTGGCCGAGAACTCCACGAAGCCGGGCTCCTTGAATCCCTCGGAGGGCGTATGGAATTGGACTTCAGCAGACAAAATCGCGCAATATGCGAAGGATCATAGCTTGGACTTCCGGTTGCATACTCTTGTCTGGCATGATCAGGCCGCTACATGGATGTTCAATGATGATAATAACCAGCCTCTTGCGGCAACGTCGGAAAACAAGCAACTGGTGCTTGGCAGATTGACGACTTATATCGAAACCGTATTACGTCACTTCAAGGATATGGGAGTTACGATCAATGCCATTGACGTCGTAAACGAAGTGATCGATCCAGGACAGCCGGACGGGATGAGGAAGAGCGAATGGTACCGACTAACCGGAACGGACTTCATCAAAACGGCGTTTACGGTCGCGCGTCAAGAGCTTCCGGAAGCTAAGCTCTATATCAATGATTACAATACGGAAGATCCTAAGAAACGCGACTTCTTGTTTAATTTGGCTACGAGTTTAAGAGGCGAGGGAGTTCCGATCGATGGCGTGGGCCATCAAACCCACATCAATATCAGCGGGCCTTCCGTTCAACAAATTTCCGATTCGATTCGGAAATTCGCAGAAGCAGGATTTGACAATCAAATTACCGAGCTTGACGTTTCGATCTATACGAGCGGGAACACGAGCTACGATCCGATTCCGGAAGACATTCTTATCAAGCAAGGCTACCGTTTCAAGGAGCTGTTCAAAGAGCTGGTTCGACTAGACACCATGGGCATAACGGTCGATAATCCAGACGGATGGATCAGCAACGTCACGTTGTGGGGCATTGCGGACGATCATACTTGGCTTCATAACAGGGATAATAAGATCCGCCAAGACGCTCCATTCCCGTTCAACAAGCAGCATCAAGCCAAGTACGCTTATTGGGGGATGATCGAGGCGATTAAGACGTTAACGCCTTCCAAGCTACCGTTAACGGCAAAATCGGCCAATACGGCACAGGGGACTCCGGTTATCGATCGTGTCACGGATTCCGTGTGGCATACGGTTCCGGCAATGAAAACCGAGCAATCAGGCACGCTTGAGGCAGACGTGAAAACGCTGTGGGATGCTCAAAACCTCTACGTTCGCGTAGCGGTAAAAGACGCGACGGATACGACAACGGATCAAATCGAGCTGTTCGTCGATAACAATGGCATCCAGAAGCTGACGTTCCCGCGTAACCATACCTCTATAATCGAAGGTACGGGCGGTTATGTACTGGAAACAGCGATTCCCCTGAGTGGAAATATGGGCAAGCAAGTGAAATTCGATGTCAGAATAACCGACAAAGGCATAAACGACGGATCGGAGCAGGGCGGCAACGGAATTATCGTATCTTGGAGCGATCCGCGCGCTGCTCAAGATAGCGATAGCTTAGGCTATGGGGTATTGACTTATATCGAGGCGACTCGGGTAGCAAGCGCTACCTACGGGACGCCTGCAATCGACGGTGAAATGGATGGCGCGTGGGCGAATGCACCTGTATATACTACTGACGTCAAAGTGGAACAGAACAACAACGCGGTCGCCAAAGCTCAATTCCGTACGATGTGGGATGCGCAGAAATTATACGTTTATGCCATTGTAACGGACAGCGCGCTGAGCGATGCCCCCGGTAATCCTTACGAGCAGGACTCGGTAGAAATTTTCGTCGACCAGAACAACGGTAAAACATCTTCCTATCAAGATGATGACGGTCAATACAGGATCAATTTCAAGAACGTTAAGACTGTCGGCGGCCATGCAACGCAAGACAACTACACGTCTGCAACTAAGCTCACCTCCGGAGGTTATATCGTAGAAGCGGCTATCGCGCTGGATATGATTACGCCGGCTGCGGGAACCTTGATCGGATTCGACTTCCAAGTGAATAACGACCAAGATGGCGGCTCCCGCGATAGCGTATTTATATGGAACGATCCTACGGGTCAATCCTACACGAATACTTCGAGGTTAGGCGTATTGGAATTAAAGGGACCTAACCAAAGCTCCAATCCTGGTCCTGGTGGTTCTTCAGGTCCGGGACCTGTAGACGAGGGTACGGTAAAGGTGGATGCCAATGGCAAAGCGACGGTAAAAGTAGGCGAGCAAGCCTTCTCCGAGGCATTGAAAAACGTTAAAGACGGCCTCCTTTCGTTCGATATCAAGTTGCCGACGGAGGCTAAAAGCATCGTGGCTACATTGCCTGTTAATCAGGTGAAGGCTGCGACCGATGCCGGAGTTAAAAGGATTCAGTTGGACTTGGGTTTTGTTAAGCTGGAGCTTCCGAGTTCGTTGTTTACCGGTTCGGATCAGAAAGCGGACATAGAAATAAGCGTAAGCAAAGTAGACCCTTCATCTTTGCCGGGAGGGATTCGAGGCCAAGTCGGAGACAACGCGGTATTCGACTTCAACTTAAGCGTCGGCGGGAAACGAATTAGCGATTTCGGAGCGAACCAAGGGGTTCAAGTTTCGATTCCTTACACTTTGAAGCCGGGAGAGAACCCGGAACAAGTCGTGATCTATTACATTTCGGATAGCGGCAGTCTCGAGGTTATCAAGAACGCTCGTTATAATCCTGTTACTAAAGCGGTTGAATTTACCGCTAAGCATTTCAGCAAATACGCAGCCGCATTCGTTCAGGTGGAATTCACCGATCTCGATCAGTCGGCATGGGCTAAGACCAGCATCGCCGCGCTGGCGGCTCGCGGTATCGTGAAGGGCGTATCGGCTAAATCTTTCGCTCCGAACAAAGAAGTGACGAGGGCGGAATTCGTGCAGATGCTTGTCCAAACCTTAGATCTTCATGCGAAGAATACGGGTAAATCTTTCAGCGATGTTAAGGAAGGCCAATGGTACTACGATGCCATAATGTCGGCTCATCAATTAGGAATCGTCAAAGGCAAGCAAGACGGATCCTTCGGAATCCAAGAGAAGATCAGCCGTCAGGATATGGTGGTCATGACCTACAGAGCGTTATCCGCGGCAGGGCTGAAGTTGCAGCCTATTAAAGAAGCAGCAGCATTCTCGGATGCCAAGGTCATTGCCGGCTATGCGCAAGAATCGGTAGCCGCCATGCAACGTGCCGGTATTGTCGAGGGGATGGCCGACAACAAATTCGCTCCTATGGCTACCGCTAATCGAGCGCAAGCAGCCGTCATTCTTAATCAACTTCTTAGTCTGGAATAGGTTCCCGTGAACAGAAGAACCCGAGAGTCGGACACTTTGCGTAAAGTGCCTCTCTCGGGTTCTTCGCGTTTACATTCGTTATTCGTGGATAGGCACGTTTATTTCATATTCCGACTTTAAGGTGTCAATGATCCGATCGGCAATTTCTTCCGGTTTCAAGCCATCGGTGCATACCCTTGAATGATTGAGGGAATAGGCTTGTAGGCGAGAATGATACAGCTCTTGAATTTCCTCTAATGATTTTTCCTGCAAAACGGGTCTGTTGTCCATGAGGAGATGGATTCGATCTTTCCAAGAATCCCAAGCGAGATCCAAGAAGATGACGATAGAGGAGGACAGACATGCACTTCTGATTTCATCTTGCATAAAAGCTCCCCCGCCGAGCGAAACGACCTTTAACCGAGAGCTATCGCACAATTGGACGATATAGTCCTTTTCCATTTGCCTGAACCGTTGTTCGCCTAAAGTTTTGAAGATCTGCGATATAGGCATTTGATGTTGTTTTTCGATTTCTTGATCGACATCGACGAAATCGCGAAGCAACTTCTTCGCAAGATGCAGTCCGATCGTAGTTTTACCTACTCCCATAAAGCCGATTAAAACGATATTCTTCTCTTCGTTAGGGATAATCATGTTCGTATCTATGGCAGATCACTCATTTCCGGTTGGTATTTCAAGTATAAAGGGAAATAGATGAGGGTTCAATTGGCTTCGCTCTTGCGGAATTGGCTTGGGGACTGCCCGGTTACCTTCTTGAATAAGGTGCTGAAGTAGTTGGCGTTGGAATAACCTACGGTTTCCGTGATTTCTTGAATCGGCATCCGGGTGGTGAGCAATAGCTTCTTCGCTTCGCCGATACGGCGCTGGATTAAGTAATTGATCGGCGAGGTGCCCGTCTCTTCCTTGAAGATATGAGAGAGATAAAACGGACTGATATAGAGACGGTTCGCGATTTCGTTCAAAGGAATATCCCGCGTATAGTTGATGTCGATGTATTCCTTGATCAATAAACCAAGTGACGGGCTAGAAGCGGGAGCGGCTTCCGATTGAGAGTTCAGAATTCGCAGCACGGAGACGATAAGCGAAACAAGTACGTTCTGGCAGACGATTTCGAAGCCGAACACTTGCGACTTTAATTCCTCGAACAGCGTGCTAATGTACCCTTCGACTTGATGGCTATAAGGGCCTGTTGGAATAACGGGTCGGATACCCGGAGAAAAGAGATAATGGTCCCGCAACCCCTCAATCCGCAATTGACCGACACCGCAGAAATAAGTTTTGAGCGGATGATCCGGGTTGGAGCGTTCCTCGTGAAGGACGCCGCCGTTATAAACGAGAATATCGCCCTTGCTAGCCGTATATGTAATATTATCGATGACGAACAGGCCTTCGCCTTCGCTGACGTATAGAATCTCGCACAGATCGTCGTGCTTATGGGGCGGGAAGCTCCAGCTCGGATCATTCGAAATCTGTCCCGCATAGAGCAGGATCGGAGACTGACCATCCTTGAACAAATCGGCTTGGCTTTTATTAAACGGAATTTGGACCATAGAAGGCGCTCCTATCGAAAGACGTTCTTTCATTATAGCATCGGAATCCGAAGAAAGATCACAAGATAACGAAGATAGGAACCTAACCGCAACAAGATCGTTCATTCAACCGGTACGGCTCCTTGAATTATAATGATCTTGCAAACGCTTTACTCAGATCGTTATTATCAAGGAGGTACATATATTCCATGACAATATCAACGCAAATTCGCGATACTTTCGAGAAGGGAGTGGGCATTTTCCGGTTAAAACCGGTCTTCGTCCCTCGCAGGTTCGCTCAAGCCGGCAAACGCTTGCGCTTGCATCCGGACGATTATTACGCTCTCGGAACGAATCGCGGATCGATTAAAGAAAGATGGCTGTCGTCGGTCATTCCGGCGATGAACGGTCCGCTTGCTCCGGAGGACGAAGGACTCAGCTACGTGGCGGTTAACGATGATGCAACCGAGAAGTTCCTGCTGAAGGATGCGGTCGCCGAGCTTGGAGCCGAGCTCATCGGCGAGACGCTGCAGGCGAAATACGGCAATTGGCCGATGTACTCGAAGTTTTTTGATTTCGGCACGCCGTTGTTTCACCATCTGCATCTTAGCGATGAAGACGCCGCGAGGGTCGGGCGTATGGGCAAGCCTGAAGCGTACTATTTTCCGCCGCAACTAAACAACCATCTCGGCCAATTCCCAGTTACTTATTTCGGTTACGATCCCGATGCGACGTACGAAGATGTCCGCGACCGTTTGTTGCAATTCGAGTCGGGGGATAGCCGGATTACGGAATTATCCAGAGCTTACAGGATCGAGTTGGGCACGGGCTGGTATACGCCTCCGGGCGTCGTGCACGCGCCTGGTTCGGTGTTGACGTACGAGCCGCAATGGAACAGCGACGTGAATTCGGTTCACGAGAACGTCGTGGCGGGAGAAGTATACCCTTATGAGTTTTTGACGGAAAACTGTCCTGAAGACAAACAGCGGGATATCGATTACATTATGAGTCTATTGGATTGGGAGAAAAACACCGATCCTCATTATAAGAAAAAGTATTTCCGTCCGCCGATCGTGTGCGCTCATACCGACGAGAAGCACACGGAAAAGTGGATTACTTACGGCAACGAATATTTCGGAGCCAAGGAATTGACGGTGGAGCCTGGACAAACGGTTACGATCCGAGACGAGGCGGCTTATGGTACGGTGCTCATTCAAGGCCACGGCACCTTCGGCGTTCATGAAGCGGAAGCGGCGGTTATGCTCCGTTTCGGCCAGATGAGCGGAGACGAATTTTTCGTCGGCGAGCAAGCGGCGCGCAAGGGCATCGTCGTCACGAATCGCAGCAAGTGGGAGCCTATGGTGTTCCTGAAGCATTTCGGCCCGAACCACCCGGACATGCCATAAACCGATTTACGAAACGAGATACGAAGAGGAGCGATTATTCATGCAAAATTATCAATTGAAAAACGAACGAATCCGTCAGGCTTTCGAGCAGCTTAAGAAAAGCAACCCCGAAGCGTTGCGCCGGCAACGGCTAAATCTCTCGTGGAGCAACTGGGGCTTCGGCATGGAGACGCTTCAGGAAACGGCCGCCCGATTGCAGCGGGCGGGAATCGAATACATCGAGCTTCACGGCAATCATTACGGACCGGATCTGGGCTACAAACCCGCCGAGACCGTCGATATATTGCAATCGTACGGGATTCGCACCGCAGGAATATGCGGCATGTTCTCCATCGACAACGATCTCTCCAGCAACAAAGCGATCCAACGCCAAGCGGCGGTCGATTATTTGAAGAGAGAGATCGAGTTCACCTCGGCCGTCGGAGGCTCGTACATTCTTGTCGTTCCCGGCGCCGTCGGCCGTCCCGATAAGTACGACAATACGGAAATCGAGCGAAGCGTCGAAACGTTGCGACTCGTAGCCGACCGTTTCGTCGACTACAACGTCAAGGGCGCGATCGAACCGATCCGTTCGGCGGAAACGAGTTACGTCCATACGATTAGCGACGCGCAAGCGTTCATTAAAGAGTTGAATCACCCCGGCATCCAGCATATCAATGCGGACGTCTACCATATGCAAGTCGAGGAGTCGCACATCGGCGAAGCGCTGCTTGCGGCAGGAGACCAATTGCTTAACCTTCATATGGCGGATAGCAATCGCGGCGCGCTGGGCGACGGCTCCATGGATCTGGATACGATCATTATGGCTTTGTACGTGCTTGGATTTAACCGCGAAGGGCGTTACGTCACTCCCGAACCGCTTGGTCCCGGCGGAGCTCCGTACCCGGCTATGTACGGCAAGCCGGATAAAGCTTCTCTTGACCGTATGGTCATGCAGACGGCCACCTATTTCCGCGAGCGCGAAGACGCGCTTCTGAAGTAAGGGCGGGCCGCGATATGAAAAAGACGGGTATGTAGAATCAAGATCTATCGAGATTCATAGCGGGCATGGGGCATTATCAGCGCCATGTCTCTAACCGTCAAAGCCATCATTCGCAGCGGGGAATGTACCCCTTATTCCAACATGATGCCCGGCGCGTTAGCGCTGGGCTGAACTGCTTAGGTCTTTATCATGGAAGAACTGCTATGAACTGAACTAGCGGCTGAGTTGCCGGATGTATACCTTGTGTTGGTACGGATCAGGATAACGTTATGGCATCACTCTATCACGAGTCACAAGTCCGGGGGGCTGTCTTATACAGCCGAATTCCGCTCGACATAAACGAGTGCCGCCGCCAAGAAGACGGCGGAGTCGTATTATTTTCGTTTTCAGCGGGAGTATTTCAAGCTAGGTTCATGGATCAGCTTCTAAGTGTAAAAATGACATTTAGATGGGATGTTTTTCTTCAAATAGAAATCTAAGTGTAGAAGTTACATCTATTTCGGGTAGTTTGAGCGATAATGGAAGATCATCCGCTATCTAATTGCACATTTTACACTTAGACTAGAAAGCTGCTGAGCTTAGGGCAATTTAAGTGTACATTGTACACGTAGTGCCTGCTTAGCGAGAGAATTGTGATTGACTCTCTTCAATTGGGTAATCATTGCGCAGAACCGCCAGGGAGAATGATATTTCCCCTAAACGTAAAAGAGAGTGTCGGAAGATCGCTTCCGGCACTCTCTTTCTATATACAGCTCGACTTCTTAAGACGTCGGAAGCCATTTATAAAAGCTGAAGTTTCCTGTTATGACCATCCGACGATTGACAACTCCATTGTATTAGCATGATAATACAATGGAGTGCTAAGGCGGGTGATAATGACGTGTTGAACTTCTATGAGCTGAAATTAAATCATAAGGATCCTGTTTACGTGCAGGCGGCCTTATACGTGAAGCGACAAATTTTATTGCGCAGGGCGGTATCCGGAGATAAGCTGCCATCCAGGCGGGAGATCGCCGCTCAGTTGAGCATTAATCCGAACACGGTCCAGAAGGCGTTTAAGTTAATGGAAGATGAAGGTTACGTGCGTACCAGCAGTACGCTAGGAAGCGTGATTTATGTCGACGAGAATATTTTACGCCAGATTGAAGACGAACTGACCAGAGAGCTTGTCAAATCGTTCGTTGATTCGGCCAAAGAAGTCAATTTGTCGTTCAAGTCCGTTGTTGAACTCATCAGCAAACATTGGGAATAAATTTTTTTGAACTGGTTGTACTACATATATAATACAATCGAGGTGTTGAGAACAAATGAAAGGCTTATACCGGTTGATCAATATCGAGTTCGCCAAGTGGCTCATATTCATTGTGCTTCTATGCTTCGCGGCCATAATAACGCCGTTGATCGTTCTGCATAATCAATTGAAAAATTACAACGCGTATACCGTGAATGCCCGATTCGAGGATCTATATGTTTCATCGGGCAACGCGATGTGGTTTCTGATCTTTGTTGTTTTGGTTTGCGCCTTTTTCTTGAAGACGGTATATGCGGACTATTGGGGCAGCAAGAGCATCTACACCTACTTAACGCTTCCGGTGAAACGAGAAGCGCTGTATTTCAGCAAGCTCTTCGTATTCGCGACTTGTCTGCTTATGCTTCTTGTTTCCCAACTGATTAGTATCCGTCTTGGCTATGCGCTATATGCGGCTAAGGTTGGAAGTTACGGCGACGGTCAGTTCGTTATGCATAACGGATTTTTCCTGGCGATGATTCGTTCCGAGTTGTTCCGTCTGTTATTGCCGTTAAACTTCAGTAGGATCATGTCCACGCTCGGGATGTTCTTGGTCGTCGCAACCGGCATCTTTTACGGGGCTTTATGCGAGCGAAGCAGGAAGTATTACGGATTCGCCGCCATCGTCGCGGCCATCTGGATTACGATGAACGTGATCGGTTATCGGATGAACGAACAGATCCATTATAGCGAGCTTAAAGACTTATACGTCAGCAGCGCTTCTCTCTTTGTTCTTAGCGCCTTTTTCGTCTGGCACAGTCTTCGTATCTTAAAAAAGGGCGCGGTTGCTTAGCTCTAGGCCTTGGGAGGAGGAGAAAACCGAAATGGAAAAATTAAAAAAACATATGGCGATTCCCGCTATGGCCGCGGCCATCGCAGTCCTAATCGTAATGGCTATTTATACGTATCGGTTAAAAGACAACGGAATATTCGAGATTAAGGATTTGGTTGGCAGCCGGGAAGCCATTCAAGACGTTATGATCAGCGGACAACTGCGGGATGGGGTTCACCGGACTATGTTTCGAGTGGAAAAGGGACGGATCAGCGCAAATACGGAATTGTTCAGGCAGCCGAAATGGACCGACATGTACCGCTATGTGAACGGAGGATCCAAGAGGACGGGAGACGGGATGGAGTATAGCGTCGAGAACGCAATCTCCTCTTATACGATTACTGCCCGTAAAATCAAAGATTATTACTCCGTTCCGATCGGTTCCGCCGAGGTCAATCCGTCGATCGCTTACCGAAATCCTGACAGACAGGACAATTCCGTTACTTATGCGAACTCGCCGGAGTACGGATTGGCGAAGGTCGGAGACAAAGTTTACTATACGGTCCCGGTGTCGTCTTATTTTACCGGATCAAGCGGAATCTATGAGGTTAAGTTTCACGAGTGGGGTTTTCCGTCAATCGATTATGGGGATGCCTATACCCCTCGCAAAATCGTCGATATCAACTTGGAAGCGAAGAAGCCGGACGGTCAATCGGGTGTAGAAATTTTGGGTCTTGAGGCCATAGGCCATCGATTGGCGTTATTATCGGTTGAAAATAACTCGCTCTTCATTAGAAGCTACGATAGCGAAAGCGGACGACTGTTAGGAGAAACGTCTGTTCCGGGGTTTTACTTGCCTGCGAGACAGGGCGATAATCGACCTGAGGATGCCGTGGTTTATTATGAAGGATACGATGCTTTTCCGGATCCTGACCGCAATATGCTGACGTTGAACTTTCTTCGCGGTTCCTCGGAGCCGAATCGATTAAATAGGACGATTCTAAGCATCGATTTCACGGATGGAGTAAAGGTAGCGGATACTACGAATGCTGTCTTCGACGACGGGAATGAGGATACCTACAGCGCAATTACGACGATGAGCTACCGGAACGGCAAACTGTACGTCGTTAAGTCCTCCCGGGAAGCGGTGACTGAACAATCCCGCGTAGTGTATGATATTGCGTCTCCGAAGCATATGTACATTTATGCGTATGACCATTCGGAACTGATCTATAAAGGCGAGTTGGTCACCGAACTGAACGAAGATAACATACAGGCGTATAACTTGCCTAGCTCGATGGGTGGATTCGGCTACGATCAGATGGATTACAGGTATTTCTCGAACATTCAAGTGGAATAGCATCGGGATACGGAGGCGAGTTATATGATCGAATTGAAATACGTGGATAAACGGTATCCGACAAGCAACGCCTTACTCTACATTAACGGTTTGACGATCGGCAAAGGTGAAATCGTAGGCATCCTAGGGGAGAACGGTAGCGGGAAAACGACGTTGCTTAAGTCGATTATGGGTATCGGCGAGCTGCAGAACGGCGAAATTACGATCGAAGGCAAGCCTAACACCGATCAATACGAGCGAATGGCCTTTATTACGGAAGAAGGCAGCTTTCTTCCGGATATGACCCCTCGGAACTATGCGCGGTTTCTTGCCGAATTTTTTCCGCGGTTTGACCGGGATTACTATAATAGATTGCTGGAGCTGTACGAGCTGCCTCCGGATCGAAAGATCAAAACGTTCTCCAAAGGACAGAAGATGAAGCTGGAGATTAGCGCGGGCTTATCCAAGAAGGCCGATTACCTCCTCATGGATGAGCCGTTCGTAGGAAAGGATATTTTCTCGCGACGCGACTCCCTTAAGCTGATGATGTCCGGTTTGCAGGGCGACGAGACGTTGCTGATTACGACGCACTTGATCGACGAGATCGAGAACGTCATCGACCGTGCGATCATTCTGCACAAAGGGCTGATCAGAGCCGACTTGTACGTTGACGACATGAGGGAAGAGGGCAAAAGCTTGGCAGATGTCATGCAGGAGGTTAGAAATACGAAGCCTCGATATCATAATTGATCTACTCGATGCATTAGTTCCTCTTCTTATGTGACAAGAACCGCTAATGCTTTACGCCACATAGAATTTTGCTTGATTCTACGGAATCTAGCTCCTGAGCAAAGTACGCATATCCAATTTGCTGTGAGGTTCAGCAGGTATGTGCAGTTCACTCAGGCAACGGGAAAGAGCGGTTGATGATAAAAAGGATTAACGCTAAATGATAAAATCGATATGATTACAGGGGCTTCCCGTCATACCTTAAGGACGGCGGAAGCCTTTTTTGCTTGCTAAATTGACACAGATGATACAGCTGTAATATAGTCGATCTATTCATAGATAGACTAGAAAGGACGAAGCTTTCTTCTATGTCGAATTATCCTTACGTTAGAATTAGAGATGACATTAAGAAGAGAATTCTGGAAGGGGAATGGCTAGGGGAGACCCGTCTGCCTTCTAGCCGCGACTTCGCGAAAACCTATCGATCGAGCGTCAACACGGTAGAGAAAGCGATCAAGGAATTGTGCGCCGACGGGTTGTTGAAGCGCGATAATAGAAGGGGGACGTTCATCAACAACGGCGTCGTCTCCCTTCGCGACGATCGGCGCGCCGGGCTCGTTGCAGCATCCGTGATCGGTATCGAGAATCCGCTCTGGGCGAACGCCCTAAGGGGAATTGAGAACGTACTGAGCCTGCATGGTTTCCAACTGCTTAGCTTCAGCGACGATCGAAGCTTGGATAAGCTGGAGACGTTCGTGGAAAGCGCGATAGCCAAGCGGGTTGACGGCGTTATCCTAAGTCCGATTTTCGACCGACGAGAAGAGGTACGAACTCGCAGGATATACGAAAGGCTGAAGGAGAGCGGCATCGAGGTCGTGTTCCTCGACCGACACCCCTACGACAGCGATATCCCGTTCGTGACTAGCGATAATATCGCCGGAGCCTATAAGCTGACGAAACTGCTGCTCGATCAAGGGCATCGGCGGATTCTGTTTCTGCGCAACGCGGACTTGAGCACGTTCCATGAGCGATTGCTTGGGGTGAAGCAAGCTTATCTGGATGCGGGGATGATGTTCGAGCAGCGCCTGGACGTGCTTATCCCGACCGAATTCGAAGACTTCAAGGATGAATTCGACGCTTTCGCGGACGCCGCGGGAGATAAGATTAAAGAGACGGGCTGCTCGGCCGTCTTCGCCGCGAACGACCAAGTCGCGGAGGCGGTGATCGCCGCGTTCGGGAAGCTCGGCATCCGCGTGCCGGAAGACGTGTCACTCGTCACTTATGATGCGCTAAATCTGAATCGAAGGCTTCAGCTCGACGTGACGGGCGCGAACCAACCTTTTTACGATATGGGAAAAACGGCGGCGAATCTGCTCGTGAACTTGCTCGAAGGCAGAGAACATCTGTCCGTGCCTGGCAGTATTTGCAAAGCCGAGATCAATTTCGGAAGTTCCGTTGGACCTACTGGATACGAAGCTGACATAGGGTGGGGCTGAAGATGCGATTCCCGCGATTATTCCGAGAGAAGAAATATTGGCTGAGAATTTTCCTTTGGATCGCCTGCGTTATATTGTTGATCGTGTGTTCTTTCTCCGCGCTGATCTACTATAGCGTCGAACGCAAAGTGTTCCAAGGCGAATACGAGAACAGCCAGAAGATTTTGTCGCAGATGAAATACAATATCGATTACTTGGATTCGACGATCCGCAATCTGACGTTATCCACTTATAGCAACAACGAGATCAAGGCGCTTATGTATCTCAAGGAAGACGAAACCTACGATCATCTGAGTACAATCAACAAGTTGAACTCCACGATTATCGCGAACAATCCGTTCCTGCATTCTATTTATATTTATAACAACTATAAAAACGTCTATTATTCCACTTTCGGGGATCTGTTTCATAAAGACGCCGAATTGGATCAGGCGTTACGCTCTTATGACAGAATTCCTACATTAAAAGCAATCGTGCGCAAGCTGAAAGTGTCCGACGGAACTGATCCGAATTATATGACTGTCTTGAGCTATATCATGTACGAGAACGTAGACTCCCGGAACGGAATGGACGGCGCCGTCATTCTCAATATTAAGCTGGACTGGCTCGTAAACAACATACGTGCGCTGAACGGAACCGATTCCGGGGCTAGCAGCTTCCTGTATATCTTGGACAGTAGCAAGCGTTTGATCGAGACCGAACCTCCGGGACCGGTCGCTTCAAATCCGTTCGCCGTCCAGATTCGCGAGTCGTATATGCAATCGGTGGCCGGGCAATCCGCGACGGCTGGCGCCGCTTCGGGTTTTCTGACGAAGAAGGTGCAAGGCGAGAAGTATATCATCTCGTACATTCACCTGGAGAATACGGGATGGACGCTGCTCGAAGCGAGACCGTACAAGGAAGCTTACGCCAATCTGAAGCAATTGCTGGATACGATTCTGCTCATTACGGGCGCGGTGTTCATCGGAGCGCTGCTGCTGACGTTATCCGTTACCCGGGGCATCTATTCGCCGGTTCGCAGATTGATGGAACAGACATCGATGGGCGGCTCCGCGCAAGACTTGACGCTTCGTTCCGGCGCTCGCGACGAATTCGCTTATTTAATGGAAGTTTACCGACAGTCCAAGGAGCAGCTGTACGAATATCATCTGGAGAAGAACAACAATACGATTATCATGAAGCTGTATTTCTTGAAAAAATTGCTCGTCGACAGTTTCGGCATGAGCGTAGCCGAAGCCGACGACGTGTTAAAGCAGCTAGGGGATACGCTTTCGAGGAAGAAGCCGTTCATCGTCGGAGTGCTGCGGATCGACGATTACAAGCTGTTCATGCGCAGAAGCTTGGCCGAACGCGAGCTGCTCCGGTTCGCGATCGCGAACGTCACGGCTGAAGTGCTGTCCAAGGCGTTCGTCGCGCAGACCGTCGATATGAAGGACGATTCGTTCACGATCTTGCTCAACTCGGACGATCGCAAGGACGCGGAGCAGCAGGTGGCGCTCTTGCTTGCGGAAGCTCAAGGATATATCCAGCGCCATTACGGAATGACTTTCTCCGCGGCGGTTAGCGAACCCGTCGCCGAATATACGGTGATCGCCGCCGCATACAGCCATGCGTTCGCGAATAGCGCATACAGATACGTGTACGGTCCGATGTCGGTGATGACGCAGTCGATGATCGATGAACGGACGGGCGATGCCGATATCGAACAAACAATGGAAACGGAAAGCCGATTCATCGAAACGTTCAAGAAAGGCGATCCGGCGAAAACGGAGGAGAAGTTCCGCGAGCTGTTCCGCCAAATCCGGCGGCTGGAATACACCGATATTATGCTCGTCGGAATGCAGGTCGTTCATCATCTGAAGAAAGCGATCTACGAGATGAACCGGACCCGCAAGGAGCCAATCAACATTCCGAAACGGTTGCTGAACCGGGAGCTGTACGAGGAAGAGACGATCGAGCGGTTCGAGCAAAATCTGCTGGAGGCGATCGGCGCGATCGGACCCGAAGGAAACGAAGGTGCGATCGAAGGCAATAGGGTAGCGGCGGATACGATTAAAGAGATCATCGACAACAATTACTTCGACTCGGGACTATCGGCGACCGGCATTTCCGATATGCTGAGGCTGTCCGCCTATAAGCTAAGCAAAATCGCCAAGGAGCATTTCGGCATGTCGATTCCGGAATACATCAATCAAGTTCGCCTGGCCAAAGCGGTGGAATGGATGGAAAATTCCAAGCTTAGCATCCAAGACATTATGCGCAGGGTCGGCATCGAGAACGAAAGCTATTTCTACAAGCTGTTCAAAGCGAATTTCGGAATGACGCCAAGAGAATATATAACTAAGAAGAGAGAGCAATAGTTCATCTTTTCGGATAAAAAAGTACCGCCGACCCCGTGTCGGCGGTACTTTTTCGATAAAGTGCAGTCCGATTTCCGAACATTTGCGTTTCGTACAGTGTATTTTTGACCCCTCGAAAATGAGCAGTATTCAGAAGGCCGCCCGATTTCGTATGCTCGGATCACAAACAGAGCGGCGGACGTTATCGCCGAAAGGGGGAACCACGCGGTGAGAATAGGGACGGCGCTACGCAACGAGGGCAAACACTTCTGGAGAGGCAAAAGCTTATTTCTCCTCAGCCTGCCCGCCATCATCATCGTCTTCGTGTTTTACTACTTGCCCATGTACGGCATCGTCATCGCATTCAAAGACATCAATTACGCCAAAGGCATATGGGGCAGCGAATGGACGGGGCTGGACAACTTCAAGTTCTTCTTCCAATCGCAAGACGCGATGCGCATTACGAGGAACACGCTTCTATTAAACGGCATCTTCATCGCGGTCGGCATCTTCTGTTCCGTCGTCATCGGGCTGTTAATGGCGGAGCTCGGGAGAAAATGGGTGAGAATCTTTCAAACGGTGCTGTTCTTTCCTTATTTTCTGTCCTGGGTCGTCATCGGTTTCGTGACTTACATTTTGCTGAACCCGTCCTACGGCGTCATCAATAAAGCACTGGAATGGATGAACGTCGCCCCGGTGGATTGGTACAGCATACCGGGTTATTGGCCGGTTATTCTGACGCTTACGTACTTATGGAAAAACGTCGGTTATACGGCGATCATCTTCTTCACGGGTTTGATCGCGATCGATACGACGTATTACGAAGCCGCTTCGATCGACGGAGCTTCCCGGTTTCAACAGATCCGGAAAATCTCGATTCCGCTTATCGTTCCGCTCATTACGCTGCTCGTCATTTTGAACGTCGGACGGATCTTCTATTCGGACTTCGGGTTGTTCTACTTCATCCCGCGGGATGCCGGCATGCTGTATTCGACGACCGATGTCGTAGATACTTACGTATTCCGCTCGTTGCGAGTGACCGGGGATCTAGGAATGGCTTCCGCGGCCAGCTTGTACCAAGCGATCGTCGGACTGGTGCTCGTCTTCTCGACGAACCTGATCGTTCGCAAATTCAACAAAGAGAACGCGCTGTTCTGACGGAGGCGATAGGCAATGCGCAAATTAAACGCAGAGAAAGCCGGCAATCAGCCGTGGATCATTTTGATTTTCATCTTCCTATCGCTATTGATCGTGTTTCCGCTCCTGTATGTCATCTCGGTATCGATGACGAGCGACGCGGACATTGCGCGATACGGGTATAGGCTTATTCCTAAGGAAGCTTCCTTCCTGGCGTACGACTACATTTTCCAGACACCGAAGGCTCTGCTGCAATCCTATTTGATCACGATCATCGTAACGACGGCGGGAACGGTACTTGCCCTGCTGCTAACGTCATCCATCGCTTACGTCATGACGCGCAAAGATTACCGGTACAGCAGGCTGATGACGTTTTTCGTATTTTTCACCTTATTGTTCAACGCGGGTCTCGTCCCTTCGTACATTGTCGCGACGAACGTGCTGCATATCCAGGACACGCTCTGGGCGCTTATTCTTCCTTACGGCGTTAGCGCATGGTTCACGATGCTGATGAAAGGCTTCATGGACGGGCTGCCGTTCGAGATTATCGAATCCGCTAAGATAGACGGCGCCTCGGAATGGGGGATTTTCGCCCGCATCGTGCTGCCGTTGTCCAAGCCTGCTCTGGCGACCATCGGTCTCTTCTATGCTCTCGCGTACTGGAACGATTGGTGGCTGGCGATGCTGTACATTCAGGATGAGAAGCTCATTCCGCTCCAGTATTACTTGCAGCGAATCATGACGAACATCGAGTTTCTTACCAAGAACATGCAAGCGGGCATCAGCGTCGACATGAGCTCGATCCCGACCGAATCCGCGCGCATGGCGATCGCGATTTTGGCCGCCGGGCCGATGCTGTTCGCCTTCCCTTTCTTCCAGAAATATTTGATCAAAGGGTTGACGGTCGGGTCTATTAAAGGCTAAAAGCAACAAAATTTCACTAGATTATCGGTCCGGTTTCGGATGATAATAAATAGACCATAGGAGGGTTATTCCATGAAAAGAAAAGGGAGCAAGTTTGGAACGGTATCGCTAGCTGTCATGTTATCCGTCGTTATGCTGCTTGGCGCATGCGGAAATGGGAACAACAACGATTCGAAGCCATCGCAAGCGGCAAGTTCGGAAGCGGCAAGCAGTCCCGCCGCAAGCTCGGAAGAGCCGGCCAGCACGGAAGCTAGCCCTGCCGCCGAACTGGAGCCTTATGAGATCACATGGTATTTGCCTCAAAGCGTATTCCCGGACGCTAAGCTCGTTCAAGACGCCATGAGCAAGATCACGAAGGAAAAAATCAACGCTACCCTAGACATTAAACTGGTCGACTGGGGTACTTACGATCAGAAAATGCAAGCGATCGCCGCTTCCGGCGAAAAAGCGGATTTGATCTTCACGTCCAACTGGACGAACGACTACCTGTCGAACGTGAACAAAGGCGCTTTCCTCGACGTAACCGACCTGCTTCAGCAGCACGGTCCGGACATCCTGAAGCAAGTGCCGCCCGCCGCATGGGATGCCGCGAAAGTGAGAGGCAAGCTATACGCCATCATCAATACGCAAGTTCTGGCTAGGACGCCGGGCGTTCTGATCAACAAGGACTATCTGGATAAATACGGCTACACGCCGGATCAATTCAAGACGTTGGCGGACATGACTCCGTTCTTGGAAAAAGTAAAGCAAGGCGAGCCGGAAAAATATCCTTTCAGCTTGAAAGGCGACACGGACGTCATGGGCAACTACGGTACGACGCTCGGTCTGGAGTATTTCGCTCAGAAAAATCCCGGCGTCGTCCGTATCGGAGACGAAGCGAGCCAAGTCGTTAATCTGTACGAAACGCCCGAGTTCATCGGCTTCCTGAAGCAAATGCGCGAATGGTACGAAAAAGGCATTATCCGTAAAGACGCGGCAACGTTGAAAGACACGAACTCCGACGAGCTGGCGGGGAAATACGTCACGTCTACGTTTACGGTTATTAACCCGGATTCGGCTGCCAACCAAGCCGTGAGATTCGGCGGCGGCGACGCCTCGAAAGTCGCTGCGGTCGAGTTCTCCAAGCCCTATATGAGCACGGGCTCCATCATCGCGACGATGACCGCGATCTCGCGTACGTCCAAAGATCCCGAAAGAGCCATGATGTTCTACAACCTGCTCTACGCCGATCAAGAATTGTTCAACCTGATGAGCTACGGAATCGAAGGCACGCACTATACGAAAGTCGGCGACGACTTGATCAAGAAAGTCGACAACGCAGGCTACTGGGTAGATTCCGGCTGGGAATACGGCAACATGTTTAACTCCTACCGTACGAGCGAAACGCAGCCGAAATGGTATCCTGCCGGTCCGGATAAGAACGCGGCGGCGATTCCTTCCAAGCTGCTCGGCTTCTCCTTCGACCCGAGCAACGTGAAGAGCGAGCTGGCGCAAACGGCATCCGTAGTCGACGAATTCTATGCGGGCCTCATTACCGGTATCGCGGATCCCGACGTAATGTTGCCGAAGATGAATGCCAAGCTGAAGAAAGCCGGCATGGATAAGATTATCGCCGAAATGCAAACGCAAATCGATGCTTGGAAAGCTTCTAAATAACGAGATTAAGCACAATGGCCGCTGGCCTTCCGACAAAGAGGGAGTCAGCGGCCATTGTCGCGACATGGGGTGGAAAGCAATGCCGAAAATTAAAGAAGTACTCGTCTTGCACCATAGTCACCTGGATATCGGCTACACGCACGCGCAGCCGATCTTGTTGGAACTGCAAAAAAGATATATCGACGAAGCGTTGCAATTGTGCGAGCTTACGGAACAATGGGAAGAGCGCGACCGGTTCCGTTGGACGTGCGAATCGAGCTATCCGGTATTGTTATGGCTCGAGACGGCCGGCCCGGAACAAGTCGAGCGAATGAAGCGATATTTGAACAACGGACAGTTGAGCTTATCGGCTTCGTTCCTGCATGCGACTCCGCTCTGTACGGCGGAAGAGATGACAAGGATGCTGCAGCCGATCGCCCAGCTTCGCTCTCGTTTCGGAATCGAAATGAAGACGGCGATCCACCATGACGTGAACGGCCAGCCTTGGCCTTACGGGCAACTGTTGCTCGATGCCGGAATCGACTTTTTCATTATGGGAATCAACATCCATTTCGGCGGATTTCCGCTCGCTCGGCCCGGCGCTTTTCAATGGCAAGTGCCGGACGGTCGGAAGCTGCTCGCTTTTAACGGAGAACACTATTCCCTCTTCAGCCAGGTGTGCGACGTCAATGCGACGGATACGGGCATCATGGCGGAGGGGCTTGCGAAATATTTGGCCAAGATCGAAGCGAATCCCGACTATCCGTTCGATTTCGTCTATTTGACCGCGACGAATCTTCCGCTGTACGACAACAATCCGCCCGACCGCGAGCTTGCGGAACTGATTCGCAGGTGGAACGCGGAAGGCAGCGAGCCATCGATAACGTTCGTTACGCCGGAGCTATTGCGGGAGCGGGTGAACGCGAAGAAAGAACTGTTGCAAGAGCACGCGGGAGATTGGACCGACTACTGGAATTTCGGTTCGGGAAGCGCGGCCAAGGAAACGAAGCTGAACCGCAGAACGAAACAAGGGATGAAAGCCGTCGACTTACTGGATTCGTTCGAGAAAATCGACGATGTTTCGTATGATCGGATCAAGAAGCAAGCATGGGAGCAGATCATGCTGTACGACGAGCACACCTGGGGCGTGTTCCATTCGATCAGCGAGCCGAATCATTCCAATACCGACATTCAGTGGATGCATAAAGCGCATTATGCTTACCAAGCGAACAGCTTGACAGGCTTTCTGCTCGGCACTCAGATGGAACGTCTGGCAGGCAATCCGCCCCAATCGGAAGAGCCGGAAGGACTGCTGTTGGCGAACCCTTCTTCCGTTCCGATCGCGTACGACATTCAAATCCCGTCTAGTTTCAGAGCGTCCGGACGGCATTTGGCGGCGGACCGCATGCGGCACGTCTTGATGAACAACGAACGGAATCCTCTGCATACAAGTTATGGGATCGTCGAGCTGCCGCCGTTCAGCTGGCGTAAAATCCCTTTTCGCGATTTAAAGCCTGCAGAACCGTCGGATTGGATTGAAGCGTTCCCGGGCCAAACCGAGATCAACGGGGAAGGACCATGGGAACGCGAAGTCGTCGTAGAGGAAGGCCGGATCGAGACTCCTTTCCACCGCTTACGTTTCAACCTTATAACCGGACGGATCACGAGCTTGTTCGATAAGAAGAACGACTGGGAAACGCTCGATCTCTCCAGTCCGTGGAGTTTGTTTCAATACGTTCAGGAAACCGTGGATCCAACGTTCCATCCGAACGATCGCAACGCGATTTTCCCGCGGGACGTGGCGAAGGGGAACGAAGGAATCAGCGTGTGGAATCACGATTGGAAAGCGAGAAGGCAGACGTATTCACGGCTGATCTCTTGCCGGGTCGAGCGAGGGGCGAATTGCGCTTCGCTATTCCTGAAGTGGGAGGCGCCGGGCGTCGAAGAGTTGGAGCAGCGAATCACGTTATTCGGCGATCGAGGCGATATCGAACTTAAAGCTAGTTTCCTTAAAGAAGATATTACGACGCCGGAAGGAACGTATTTCGCGTTCCCGCTGAACCTTAAGAAGTGGCGCTGCCATTATGATACGGCGGGTCAATTCGCGGAAATGGATGCGCAGCAGCTACCGGGAGTATGCAGGGATTATTTGACGGTGGATAAAAGCGTCTCCGTCGCGGACGAAGAACACGGGGTCACGCTCGTCTGCGTCGATGCGCCGCTCGTGCAGGTCGGAGACTTCCATTTCGGCAAAGAGCAGAAGCACGTGGAACGTCGCGACAATCCGCTGCTGCTGGCGTGGCCGATGAACAACTATTGGGACACGAATTTCCGAGCTCGCCAGCCGGGCTTTAACACTTTTACGTATGTGTTGTCGACGTTCCGCGAGTTCGATCCGGCAGCGACGATGGCGAAGGCCGTGCAGGCCGTCACGCCGGTGATTTCGATTCCGGCGGTCGTATGCGCTCAGGAGGAAGCGGGACGATTCATCGAGTTAAGCGGAGACGAGGGCGTTCAGTTGTTCGACGTCAAGCCTTCCGAGAAAGGCTCCGGCATCTTGATCCGGTTGGGCAATTGCACGGATGGCGAAACGCAAGCCCGGATCGGATTCCCGGGCAGGACGATCGAAGCCGCTTGCCATACGGATGCGCTGGAGCAATTTCGCGCCGGGATAGACGAGATGGACGGGCAGCGTCTGACCGTGAAGCTCGAACCGAAGCAAATGGCGCATCTGCTCGTCGTATTGGCGTAAATCAAGGAGGGAATGGACATCGCGCAGCTATTCGATATGAGTTTGGAGGAAATGCGTCATTATCGGCCACGGTTGACGAAGCCCGACGATTTCGATGTATTCTGGGAGCGCGGGCTGGAAGAGCTGGACCGAACGCCACTGCAGGTGTTGGAGAGAGTGCCCGTGGAGTATCCGAGCGATCGGGTGCGCGTGTTTCGAATCGCGTTCGCCGGTTTCCGCGGCGCGAGGATCGAGGCGCTGCTGGCTTTGCCGGGGGTGGTTACGTACGCGAATTCGTTGTCATACTTGGATCTGCATCGGTTAAGTGGGCACGGTGACGCCGCCGTCCACCGTCTTCGCCGCATATAATCATCTGCAATGCCCGAAGGACATTTCGGTTCATCGCTATCACGGGCACGAGTTTATCCCGAGCGCTCATACGAGGAAGCTGCAAACGCTGCGAGAGCGCTTGAAACCATAAGACGAAGCACTCATTCCGATCAGGGATGGGTGCTTTTTTAATTTGACGGAAGTTTTTCGAATATCGTGTCGGATAATCGGTTTATCGTAGTTTTTTTTGTGTTTTACCGTCGTTTTACCTTGCTTTGATACGGTGGAGTTATCCCTGTACGAATTGGAGGTTTAGAAAAGATGATAAGCAAGAAAAGGCGGTTGTTTCGCGCAACCGTCCTCCTGTTGATAGGAGCGATGGTCGCGGCTTTGTTTCCCGTTAGCGAGATTAAGGCTTCTTCTTCGTTCGCGGGAGGAGACGGAACGCCGGGCAATCCTTATTTGATCGCCGACCCGGAGCAATTCGACGCCATCCGATCGAATCCGTCCGCCGCCTATAAGCTGGTCGCGGATATTGATTTGTCCGTCTATGCTACGGCGGACGGGGGGAGAGGATGGGTTCCGATCCCCAGCTTCGGGGGTTCGCTGGATGGCGATGGGCATCGAATTATCGGACTGGTCGTGAACCGAGGGGACTCGAGCCGAGCCGGATTGTTCGCATACATCGGCGGGGGAAGCGTGTCCCGACTGATTGTTGCGGATGCCCAGGTAACCGGGAACAACGATTCGGGCATTCTGGCCGGAACGATCTATTTCGGAAACATAGACAACGTCTACACTTCCGGGCAAATGAGCGGGGGCGGAATTATCGGAGGATTAGCCGGGGATGTTCAAGATACGTCGGTAAGTTTCTCCGGTTCATCGGTCGTCGTCAGCGGCACCGACACGGTCGGCGGCTTGATCGGGCAGTTCGGCGCCTACAACGTAAGCACGTCTTCGATTACGGACAGCTTCGCGGAAGGAAACGTCCAAGGCACGGGCGACTACGTCGGCGGACTAATCGGCATGACGCTGGGCGGTACGATCGAACGTAGCTACGCCTCCGGAACTGTCGAGGGCGTAGGCTCGATCGGCGGACTGCTGGGAAGAGGCAACGGCTCGATCTTGCGGGATAGCTACGCGGCGGGTTCGGTTAGCGGCGCAAGCGTCGTAGGTGGCCTGATCGGCAGTTTGTACGAGGTGGCCTTCGTCAACTGCTACGCGGTCGGAGCCGTTACCGGAGACGCGACTACGGGGGGATTCGGAGGATACGATTACCAATCGACTTACGAACGCAACTATTGGGATCCGGCTCTCACCGGACAGCAGTACGGATTCGGTTATAGCGCGGATTTCTATGCGGCGACCGCTCTCACGGAGGTCAACCGCTATAACGCGGCAAGCTACTCCGGTTGGGACTTCGGCGGAACGTGGGCCGATCCGGCCGGCACGGGGTATCCGGTCCTGTCGAACAACGCGCCGATGCGGCTTGCCGCATTAACCGCGGTTCCCGATAACGGAACGACGGCCAATCTGACGCCAGCGTTTCAATCGGGGATCCTGCAATACGCGGTCAGCGTTGCGTCCGATGTGGCTTCCCTGACGTTCGCGGCAACGGCCGCGAACGCCGGTTCCGCGATTCAGACGACGGGGGGGACTTCCCTGCTCGTCGGAGATAACGCCGCCTCGGTCACGGTGAGCGACCCGTTGGGTATCCGGACTCCGCGGACTTACGGGATCACGATCCGCAAACTTTCATCCTCCGCGTTGTCATCGGATGCGAGGTTGACGGATTTGAAGGTCGACGGCGTCGCGGTTGCCGGATTCGATAGCGACACGCACGCTTATACGGTTAACGCTCCGTCGACGACGACCTCGGTGAACGTGACGGCGACGACGAGCCATCCGGATTCGACATATACGGTAACCGGAGGCGGCTCCCTCTCTTTTGGTAACAACGCGGTAGTCGTGACGGTTACTTCGTCCGACGGCACCGTGCTTACGTATACCCTTACAGTCGTTCGATCCCCGTTCGCGGGAGGAGACGGCACGGCCGCTTCGCCTTATTTGGTCGAGACGGCTCAGCAATTCGACAAGATCCGGGAGACGGATTATTATCAGAAGGATTTTCGATTGATCGCGGACATCGATCTGTCGTCGTTTGCGAACTGGGATCCGATGTATTTGGAAGGCACCTTGGACGGAGGCGGCCATCGGATTACGGGGTTGAAGATCAATCGGCCGAACCAGGACGACGTCGGATTGTTCAACTATATCTACGATGGCGCAGTCAACGATCTTCGAATCGTAGGAGCCAACGTCGTCGGTCGGGATCAGGTCGGCATCCTTTCGGGGTGGTTGACCAGCTTCTCGGCGTCCGGCATCCACGTGTCCGGTACGGTTAAGGGACGGAATTACGTCGGAGGCGCGTTCGGCCTTTCCTACGGCCCCGTGAGCTCGAGCAGTTCCATCGCCGAAGTGACGGGAAGCGGCAACCAAGTCGGAGGACTCGTCGGGCAGAATTTCGGAATCGTAACGGAAAGCTTCGCGGAAGGTGCCGTCAAAGGAGCAGCTCAGGTAGGAGGCTTGATCGGTTACGATAATGGGGGAACGATTACGAACAGCTTCGCGACGGGAGCGGTCACCGCGACCGGCGCGACGGCCGGGGGATTGATCGGAGACGGCAGTTCGGGAACCTATACGGACAACTACGCTACGGGCAAGGTTCAAGCAAGCAGCGCGGCCGGCGGTTTCACGGGCAAGCGTACGGGCGCGGATTTACAACGAAACTACTGGAATACGACGACCTCCGGTAAAAGCAATGGAGCCGGAACCGGGTCGAGCAGCGGGATGACGGGGTTGACGACTGCCGCGATGAAGCAGCAAAGCAGCTTCGCTTCTTGGGATTTCGCAACGGTATGGACGATCGCGGGTGGTAAAACGACGCCTTACCTGCAATCGAAGAAGCCGCTAGGGCTCACGGACATGACGGTAACGGCGAGTACGGGGGACGCGGTCTCCGTAGCTCCGTCCGTCGATAATCTGAACTCGAGTTATTCGACGACCGTGCCCGGCAGCGCGACAAGCGTAACCGTAACGGGGACTCCTCTGGATTCCGCTGACGCGGTTACCGTGATCGGGGGAACGAATCTGATTTCGGGGAGCAACGCCGTAACGGTAAGATTGACGAGCGCTAACGGAATCGACAAGCGGGACTATGCGCTGGAGGTTATTCGGGCCGATCCGTCCGACGCCGGATTAAGCGCGCTGACGCTTTCCGCGGGCTCGTTGAATCCTGCTTTCGCCAAGGCAACGATAACGTACAATGTTTCCGTCCCTATTGGGACGTCCGTTCTGAAAGTCACTCCGACGGTCAGCGGTGCCGGCTCGACGGTCACAGTGAACGGCGCTGACGTCTCCAGCGGTCAAGCTAGCCAGGACTTAGCGCTGGCCGTGGGGAATACGACCGTGACGATCGTTGTCAATTCCGCGGACGAAACGGCGAGCCGAACGTACACGTTAACGGTGAATCGCCCGGCCGGCAGTTCCAACGCGAACTTGAGCGCGTTGACGACGACGGCGGGATCGCTGAGCCCGACCTTTAGCGGGACGGTGACGTCTTATTCGACGCCAAGCGTCGGAAACAGCACCTCTTCGGTCACAGTGAGGCCAACGGTGGCGGATTCGACCGCCACGATTAAGGTAAGCGTAAACGGCGGTACGGCCGTGAGCGTGAACAGCGGATCGAACAGCTCGAATCTGGCGCTGAAGGTCGGCACCAACAACATCGTCGTTACGGTCACCGCCCAAGACGGAACGACGAAAGATTACGAGATTTCCGTCGTTCGCTCTGTCACGCTGACGGGATTGACGTTATCCTCCGGAACGCTGAATCCCGCGTTCGGCGCCAATACGACGAGTTACGCCGCATCCGTGGGCAATGGCGTCTCCAGTCTGACCGTAAGGCCGACCACGACAAGCGTCGGTGCGACCATATCGGCCAGCGTAAACGGGGGAACCGCCGTCTCCGTCTCCAGCGGTCAGAACAGTTCGCCGCTCCCGTTGAATACGGGCACGAATACGGTCGACGTGATCGTGACTTCGGGGATGGAACGCTTTCCAAAACGTATACGATTACCGTAACCCGGGCGAAGAGCACGGCGAGGGATCTCACGGCTTTTAGTTTCGAGGGTTTATCCCCGGCCGTAACCGGTACGATTAGCGGCGCTTCGATTACAGCTACCGTTCCCTACGGCACGGATGCGAGCGCGCTAGTAGCAACGTTCGAAAGTTCGCCGGCGGCCACGGTGAAAGTAGGGACCGCCGCTCAGACGAGCGGGGTTACGCCGAACGACTTCCGTTCGCCGATTACGTATCGGGTGACCGCGGAAGATGGGACGTCCACGAAAGATTATACGGTAACCGTCGCGATTGCGCCGAACCCGGCGAAAGACCTAACGGCGTTTAGTTTCGAAGGCTTGTCTCCGGCGGTAGTCGCGACGATTAGCGGAACGACGATCTCCGCGACCGTGCCATACGGAACGGACGTGAGCGACTTGGTTGCGACGTTCTCCACGACGGGATCGTCCGTCAAGGTAGGGACTACTCTGCAAGCGAGCGGAATTACGTCGAACGACTTCTCGTCGCCGGTAACGTACACGGTTGAGGCGCAGGATGGAACGACGAAGGCATACACAGTGACGGTGAGTGTTGCGGCAAGCGATGCTAAGGACTTGACGGTGTTTAGTTTCGAAGGCTTGTCTCCGGCGGTAGTCGCGACGATTAGCGGAACGACGATCTCCGCGACCGTGCCATACGGAACGGACGTGAGCGACTTGGTTGCGACGTACGCAACGACAGGCTCGCTAGTGAAGGTAGGTTCGACGCTGCAAGCGAGCGGGGTTACGCCGAACGACTTCTCGTCTCCGGTGACGTACATCGTCGAGGCGCAGGATGGAACGACGAAGGCATACACAGTGACGGTGAGTGTTGCGGCAAGCGATGCCAAGGACATAACGACGTTTAGCTTCGAAAGCTTGACACCTGCGGTCGTCGGAACGATCAGCGGAACGGCGATCTCCGCGACAGTGCCATACGGAACGGACGTAAGCGGCTTGGTGGCGACGTTCGTCACGACCGGTTCGATAGTGAAGGTAGGAACGACGGTTCAAGCGAGCGAAATGACGCCGAACGATTTCTCATCGCCGGTAACGTACACGGTTGAGGCGCAGGACGGATCGACGAAGTCGTATACGGTGACGGTGAGCGTTGCTGCAAGCGATGCAAAGGATCTCACGGCGTTTAGCTTCGAGGGCTTGACACCTGCGGTCGTCGGAACGATTAGCGGAACGACGATCTCCGCGACCGTGCCATACGGAACGGACGTAAGCGGCTTGGTGGCGACGTACGCAACGACAGGCTCGCTAGTGAAGGTAGGTTCGACGCTGCAAGCGAGCGGATTGACGCCGAACGACTTCTCTTTGTCGGTGACCTATACTGTCACGGCGCAGGACGGAACTACAAAGTCGTACACGGTGACGGTGACTGTCGCTGCAAACCCTAACCCAGGCGGTAATCCAAGCCAACCGAGCGGAGGGGGCGGCGGATCCACGATCGACTTAAGCGAAGCGTTTATTCCCGCAGGTCAGAAGGGAGAGGTCGCTCTCGACGACGAGTTCAGGATCCTCGTCCCTTCCGGATCGACGGATCGCGATCTTCGTCTTAAGGTAACGCAGGTGAAGGATACGTCTCGCCTTTTCGAACAGGGAGAGAATTCGGCCAGCTCCGTATTCGAAGCGGTAAAGAGTCTCACGGGCCGTTTCCTCAGTCCCATTACGATCAGTATGAAATTCGACCCGGCACGGATAAAAGGCGAGATGAAGCCTTCGATTTTCTATTATGATGAACAACGGATGAAATGGGTGGAGCTAGGAGGGGTCGTATCCGGTAACCGGATAACGGTCGAAGTCGATCATTTTACCAAATTCGCCGTGTTAGCGGTCGGCAAGTCCGCCGATATCGAGGTCGATACGAATGAGGGCAGCCCCGCCGATCCCGTTGCTTCATTCGTTGATATCCAGAAACATTGGGCGGAAAAAGAGATTCTGCAAGCGATCATCCATAAGTTCGTCGCCGGGTATTCCGACGGAACTTTCCGGCCTAACCAAGCCGTCACGCGGGCCGAGTTCGCAGTTATGCTCGTACGGGCGTTGAACCTACCGAATAAGAAAGCTTCTCTCGCATACAAGGATAACGACCGGATCGGAACGTGGGCACAAGACGCCATTGCACGGGCGGCGGAAGCGGGATTGCTCAGAGGATATTCGGACGGCACCTTCCGGCCGAACGATCGGATAACCCGGGCGGAGATGGCCGTGATGGTCGCGAACGCTCTTCACGCGGGGCCGGACCGGAGGCCAAGCTTGATTTTGCAGACCGCGAAGCGATTCCGAAGTGGGCGAAAGAAGCCGTAGAACGGTTAACGAGCTCGGGTATCATGCAAGGTCGCGGCGGCAACAAATTCGAGCCTGAAGCCATCGCGACGAGAGCGGAGTCCGTATCGGTAATTCTGCGATTAATGGATAACGGAAAATGATTTCTCTTTGTTTCACGAAACGAATTGTGCAAAAGCCGCTCGGCAAAGGCAATGTCATTAAGATAAGGCGCATGGCTAAAATCAAGAGCAAGAGCAGGTTATCGAATAGATAACCCGCTCTTTTTTTGAGCGAATTTTGCTTGATCCTACGGAATTTAGCTCCTGAGCAAAGTACACACATCCAATAAGTTACAGGTTAGTTGTGCAGGTATGTGCAGTTCGCTCAGGTAGTCGGAAAGAGCGTTGATGGAAAAAATGATTAATGATCGCTGTACCGGTGCAAGGCTTCACGCGAGATGATGTGATTACAGTGCCAAGAAGTAACGTTAGGGCGCCGACTCCGAGCACGGATGAAGCCATAGTGCCAAGAAGTAACGCTACAGCACCGACTCCGAGCACGGATGATTCCATAGTGCCAAGAAGTAACGCTACGGCGCCGACTCCGAGCACGGATGAAGCCATAGTGCCAAAAAGTAACGCTACAGCTCCGACTCCGAGCACGGATGAAGCCATAGTGCCAAGAAGTAACGCTACAGCACCGACTCGGAGCACGGATGGGCAATCGTTTTGCCCTCGATCAAAAAGAACTCTGCTCCACGGCGCTATCTCTACTAAACGCTTTTCTAGTCGATGGCCATAACACTTTGCCCAGCACAATGCCGGCTATTCCGATTCCCGTAATCGCAAGGCCCATATTCAGGAACGTACGAGATGGTCCGGCAACTTGCACCAGAAGTCCTCCAAGCAACGGCGCTCCTATCATGACAAACCCCAGAATCGTGCTTTGAATGCCGAAAACGCGGCCGGTCATATGCGAGGGCGTTTCTTTTTGCAGACAATAGTTGAACGTAACGATGAACAACCCGTTGCCGATGCCCAGTACGAAACCCAACGCAAGAACGGGAAGTACCGAAACCCCGGCTGGGAGCAATCCAAGCCCCCCAACGGCTATGCCGATCAGCGCATAACCGCTTCCGAACTTCCAACCATAACCCGCTGCGCGATTCATTTTATTCATGGCGACAATGATGAGTACTGCGCCTGCTCCAGCCGCTGCCACCATCCAACCGAGCAAGGATTCCCGATTCGGCGCCACCGAGCGGAAGAGGCTCGTGAATTGAAAGTCGATCATCTGAATGGCGAGCGACCCGGTTAATCCGAACAGCATCGTAACGAGCAGCAAGCGGCTGTGTAGAATGAAGCCCCAGCCTTCTTGCCACATCTTACGCAATGGAATTCGCTGCTCCTCATCGCCCGCCTTCCTTTCATTTTCCGCCTCGAAATTGTTAACGGTAAGCAGTAGCAGATAAGAAATGACCCTAAAGCAAGCGTTTAGCAAAATACACCAGTGCGGGGACAGGAAAGTTAAGGCGAATCCGCCCAATAGAGGACCGGCGATCTTGGAGCCTTGGTTCACGATTCCGTTAAGCGAAGTGGCTTGAAGCAACTGATCATCTCTCACTAAACGGCGTGTCAGCGCCTGCTGGGCGGGCACGTTTAATGAAGAAATTGACGCCCGCAGCATAAGCAGAGGAAGCAGCCAATACATGTTCGGCGCCAGTAACAATAGCAATGTCAGCGCGGCGGTAAGCAGATCGCAAATCCGCATCAGCTTCAGCTTATTCAAACGGTCGGCAGCGACTCCCGCAAACGATCCTAGCAGGATACTGGGCAGAGCGTTGGCAATCGGAATAAGAGCTAACATAAGCGGGCTCGCCTGCCAGCGATATCCGACAAGCACTTGAATGGCCAACGTGTCGAACCAGTCGCCGAAAGTTGCCGCGGCATATGCGCTATATACGCGCATGTAAATTTTGTTGCGAAGCAGACTTGAACTGGATCTGGATGGGTGTAACGCTTGCATGTCTCATACCTCCACTACAGTAAGATCGTTTAAGGCACGATATTACTGTAACGGAGGAATGTCAGAGCAAGATCAGAGGCGGTACAATTCGTTCATGATCGTAGCTTCCAGCGCCGCTGAAAGCTTGTCGAAGCCGATCCGCAGCCGTTCTTCTTCGAATAGAGTTATGTATTTCCGCAGCCGTTTTTTCTCCAGAGAGACCATATCGAGGTAATGAATAATCCGGTAAAGGGCACCTAGCTTCAGCGGCACAAATCCCGACTTGTCGAGTACCTGTAGTCCCTCATCCAACAGCTTTTCCGCTTCGCGCCATGCTTGGCGCCTTACCGCCCACAGTCCCATGACCACCTTAAAACTTCCGATCTCGCGTAGAAAAGGCTTAGCGCACAGCATTTCGGCTTCGATTGCTCCCGCCATTTTCTCCAGTTCATGCTCTTTCGCTCCTGCAACGAGGTGGACGAACATTTCGGCGATTGCAATGTGCGGAATAAAATTCTCGTAATCCGGATCGGCGATCGCGATGTGACTTATTTTCAAGCGCTCCAGCGCTTTATCTGGTTGTCCCGCCAGCGCGCACAGATCAAGAATGTTGAGAATTTCCATTTCCTTGTGCTGCGGGGGAGACAGCAGTTTCTTCGCTAACACTTGCTCGCAGATAGCCAGCCCCATTGCCGGATTACCTGAAAAAATATAAAACAACAGCAACCAATAAAAGCGTTCGCCAATCGGAGCTTCAACCGTATTCAGTAGCCAATCCAGATCGCCTTGCACGAAATGGACATACACGGCATAAAACGGGTCCAATTCGTAACCAAGAACATCTTGTTGTCGCGCAAGGGTTAGCATCGAACGGCCTTGGCCGTATTGCTGATATTTCTCGAATACATTCCGCATAGTCTCGTGCAGTTCTCGGTCCTGCGTAGTGGGATTCATTGCCCCCGGATGATTGGGATCGCGCAAAGCAAGGCTGTAGCCATATCCCCGGACCGTCTTAATTTCCAGATCGCCGAAAGGGTCTAGCTTCTTGCGCAGTCTGTAGATATGGTCATCCACCGTCCGTTCGACCGGATATTCCAGCGGCCACACGTTATCAAGCAACTGTTCGCGGTTAAACGTACGACCTCTGTTGCGGTAGAGAAATTGCAATAGAGCGAACTCCTTCGGCAACAAATCTATCGTTAAACCGTCGGCTGTCACTTTGAGCTCGCTTTCGTGTAATTCCAGTTGCATCCTGGCAAACCTTCTTTCCCTATGAACCGATTAGATAACCCCAGTATACCAGCCGGATATGAGGAGGTGTTCGATAATTACTGGAATAAACAGGGTTTCCGAGTAAAACGAGGCAAGATCTTTACTAATTTCGGAGATGGAACGGTCTAAGAGGGAACATGCGCGAGGCGACAGTTCTCGTTGGCACTGTTCAGTGTTTGTTAAGCGGATTCTTCTATACTAGCTTGGGATTTATGCAGCCCTTACCCATGCGAACGAGGTGAGTTTTATTTGAAGCAAGCAAGTAAACGTCTTTGGTTATTCGTTGGCCTCGTTTGTTTATTTTTAAGTCAAGTTCCGGTTTCGGGGGCGGAGGATCGCCATACATACGATTCGGAAGGGATTTACGAGCTTGCCCAGCATGCGACATTATACGTCCGAGTATATCGAGCGGATGGAACGATTAAGGATGTCGGCACCGGGTTTATGATCGACAAGGAGGGCAAAGCTCTGACGGCGTATCACGTCGTGGAAGGAGCCGAGCGAATATCCGTTGTCATGAACGACGGCACGGTTGTGGAACCGGTCACCGTCACCGCCGAGAACAAGGAGCAAGATATCGCCGTACTCAAGCTTCCTGCGAGTGGGTCACCCTCCCAAGCGGGATATCGATATTTGAATTTGCGATCCGGCAAAACCAAACACGGCGAACGGATTTTCGCGCTCGGTTACCCGATGAAGGAGACGAAGATCATTACCGAAGGAATCGTAAGCAGCCCGCGGGCGCCGATTAACGGCAGGGATCGTATTCTGATTACCGCGCAGGTGGCCAGCGGGATGTCCGGAGGCCCGGTATTAGATAAGAACGGGGACGTTGTGGGCGTCATTTCAGGTTCGTTGCGAACGATGAACAACATTCATCTTGTCGTCGATATGGATGCCGTTCGTAGCGTTATAAAGCAACATCATTCGAGGAGGGGTTCAGATGAGAAGTAGAGTGCTTAAATATACTTCGATTGCGTTAGTCGTTTCCATGCTGGCAACGCTAAGCATATGGACAGAGGGACGGGAAGTTCAGGCGGCCAATAGTCCGGATTATCGTGATATGTATATACAGCCCGTTGGTATGGATAAAAGGATTAAGATCGTTAACGGCGCAGAGTTGTCCAGTTGGAATCAAACCTCGTTCGAGACGCCGTACGATATGGAACGGGATGATTTTGACGACGGAGACGACGTGCGCATATTTAGAACCGCTTTTGAATGGTTCTATGAAGACTATACTCGCGAGAGCGAAGGAAAATCAGGAATCCAGGGCGTGTATACAGATCAAGAGAATGACATTGGCTTTCATGACAATCACCCGTGGGATTCCGTTTCCGACACAGACGGAACGTTCGTCGGTAAAATCCGCGTTAAAGAAATTCCGGAACTGAAGCAGCTTGCCGAGGGGGGACAGGCGAGATATCTGGTCAAGGTTTATTGGCTCGATGACGCCGAAATTTGGTCTTCTACTAGCACTGGAGGTTCAGGAGAGTGGCACGGTGACAGCGAGGTTGCGCATGAGAATGTCAACTCGGGATGGAGAAGCTTTGGCGTAGATGATGACATTATTATTAGGACATATACCGAAGACGGCACAACCGACGCAGTAGAAGGCATCCGCATCTATTTTGCCGATTGGGAATCGCCGACTATGAAAGATTATACGTTTAAGACCGATGGTGTAGAGCGTCCAAACTCGAATATTCAGCAGCAAGAATTGCTGGTGAAAAAGAACGCGAATTTTCAGCTCGACTACAATTTCAGCGAGGCTGTAAAAGCAAGCAACAGTATGAGCGCAACCACAGGCGATAGCTCATTGATCAGTCATAACTTGTTCACTGTTCCAACTGGCGAAGGTTTGCCGACGGATGGCAATGTTTCAAGCATGGGATTGCCGCCTGAATTGATTCAGGGTTATACCGCTGTTCTTCCTTATACATTTAATGCTACCGAATTCATTCATACGGGTAATAATCCAATCGAAAGTAACGGCGAAATAACGATTAGTAATCCAGTATTAAACAAAATGTCGTTACATCAGAAAATCAGCGAGGCTGGCTTCTATGATGCGGCGGGTAATCCTCTTAATTTAGATAGCGATTTTGACAAAAAAGTCAATTCAGAAAGCATCCCTTATTTGCATGGCAAGACCGTTAATCCGTTCGACTATGCTAACGGCGGCTACCGGATTATCGTTGATGCGGTCCCGCCCCGGTATTCGCTGACGGCCAACGGCATACAGCCGGATATTCTGACGGGCAGCACGCTTAATAAAGGAGATACGATCGACTTTAAGGTGCAGCTTTCAGAGGAAACGATCTTGAATGAAGATATCGCCCGCATGGGCGGAACTTATCAAGGGCTGCACCTCTATTTCAACAATGGGATGAAAGCGAATTACGTTTCCGGACAGAACACCAAAACCTGGTTATTTCGTGCTCCAATAACGGAAGAGATTACGGATGTGGCTTTGCTTAAAGCGATCGCTCTCACTCACGAATCGAAGGGCGATCATTCCGACAAAGGCGTTATTCAGGATTATGCCGGCAACCTGCTTATGGATTCCGCATATGCCGACAAGGTGGTAAACGAAGAAAAACCAGGACTGTCAACGTCGAACACGAAGATCGACTGGGCCAAGCTAGCGATTGATAATACAAAGCCGAGCATTAGCTTCCGTTACGACGCGAGCGGGGCTACCGACACGATTTATAAACGTTCAGGTAAAATGACGATCGATGCGAACGATCCCTCCGTGAAGACAAATGCGCTTGATCCGGATCAGTCGGTTCCGGAGCGGCCGAGCCGGGGAATCTACCGCCCGAATAATATGACAGGTAATCAATCAGGTAATTCTTCCAACGTTGGTCTTGTGTTCTATTACTGGAGTAAGAGTCCGAACAATCCATTAGCCGGTTATGAAGCGGACAACTTCGCGGCTATTAAGCGTTTTTCTCTTGCAGGAAAGCAACCGTATGAAGGCTTGTATCCGACGGGAATGAACGACTTCGAAGTGGATCAGGCAAACAATAAGACGAACGTATTACTGCCTCCCGAAGAAGCGCTGACTGCCGGGGGCAGCGGCAAATGGTATTTGCACACATGGACGGCGGATATGACGTGGGATACAGCACGGGAGCTCATGCAGGATGAGAAGGTAAAAACGTTCAAGGATACTCATGCCGCGAAATATGAGGAATGGATTCAGGAATACAAAACGCAAACTCCCGGCGGATCGGATGTCGATGCCGAAAAGTATGCAATGAATAAAGTGCTTGGTGCTGCCGGGAAATACAGCGACTTATCCGTGTGGCCTCTAAGCGACTTCAAACGCGATGATTCCAACTGGGTCTATAACGTAGGTGAAATCAGCTTAGACAACAAGCTGCCTACGCTTACGATCGGCACAGCGAACGGCAATGAAACCGCTGAAGTTACGGTGCCTATCGTTATTGCCGACTCGCACAGCGGGTTGAATGCGAACAAGCTGTTGTTCCAGTGGGTGAAAGCCGGCGGGAAAGTATCGAATATCGGTTGGAAGGTCATTCCCGAAAATGCCGACGGCAGCCGTACGGTCACGACTCTTAATCATGTCGATGACGACGGCGATTATGAGCTGTACGTCAAGGTCGAGGATATGGCAGGCAATACAACGTCGGCGAAGATGGAAGGTAAAGTTAATGTCAAATCATCTAATATCGTGAAGTACGTTTTCGAACCCGAAGCGAGTTCAAGCTACGTACAAAGCCATGATGTTGCGTTCGGAATTAAAGGCATACAGATCGACAAGGCGGAGTACGCATTCGGTGCATCGTCGACTACGAGACCTGCCGCAAGCTTGTACAAGGATATTACGTCCAGCGAAGAATTGCGGAACGGACATCATTATTACGGCATTCCTGCCAACAAGGCGATTAACGGAGAACGGTACTTGCATATTAGAGTGAAAGAGAAAGATCAGAATCGTTATTTGTACTACGTGAAATCCTATCGCTTTGATAACAAAGCGCCTGATGTTAGCTTTAGCCCAACAAGCTCCAACTACGCTAAGGAGAAGCATTCCGTTGTCGTATCGGTTAATGAATCGCTCAGCGTACAGGGTACATCGGCGAAGTATCAATGGATTAAATCGTCGGACAGCGCACCTACGGCAACGTCGACCGGATGGCTAGCATTGCCGGAAAACGGTCAAGTGGTCATTGATGATCGGAATCTAGAGATCGGGGAAACGGCTAACTATAAACTGTACGTTCATGCGGTAGATGGCGCCGGCAATGACGCTATCAAACCTACGGGCGACTTTAAGGTCATTAAGAAGACCGACGCTGAAATCGTCGTTAATAAGGCGGACGTCATTTACGCTTACGGAGACGCAACCGACGGCTATTACGCCATCTTGAACCTCGAGCTGGATAATACGTCCAAGGAAGGCTTCGAGCATTCGGTTTCGACCGATGACGGCGTGACATGGAGCTCGTGGGCACCTTACAGCAACTTTGTGAAAGTCGAAGTCGGCGGAACGGGCTTGGAGCGACTAAACAAGCTGAAAGCGAGATTCAGAACGCCGACGGGCAAGGAGAGTGAACCGGTTAGCTTGAGCGCAAGCGGTAATTGGCAGGAGAAGCCGGTTTACGGAATTGCTGTTCATAACACGCTAGGCAAAACCAACGAAGTCATGCTCGACATCGAAGCTGCGAACGGGATTTCGATTGCGCCTTCCGCTGACGTGAATCCGAGCGTGCCGGAACGGATGGATGCGGATACGTTCAAGGTTACGCAGAACGGCCTATACTCCTTCGAGCTTCAAGATACGGTGAACGAGGCGAGGAAAGCGACATTGATCGTAGTCGTGAGCAACGTCGATAATGCTGCGCCGACAGGCGAAATTGTCTATAGCGTTACGAAGCCGACATCCTCGAACGTACTCGCAGAGCTGAAGACTTCCGAGCCCGTGCGAATTACGAACAACGAAGGACGGAGCAGTTTCTTATTTACCGAGAATGGGAGCTTCTCCTTCGAGTTCGAAGATGAGGGGGGCAGCAAGGGCACGGCAACGGCGACGGTTGCGAACATCGATAGAACGCCGCCTAATGCAGTAATCAACAAGTCGTATTCGTATCAATTCGACAACGAATTGAGAGACTTCAAGACAATCGAAGATGCGAACGGTAATGTCGTGCTTGCGCAAGGCGTAACGCTGGAACTGGACAAGGCGGATGAGAACGGCAAAGACTTCAACTCGGTGAGCGGAGGAAAGAGCAAAACGCTCTACGGCAACGATAAAGCGAAATTCATCATCCGGGATGATCTGGGCAATGTTGCCGTATTAAGCGAGGAAGTCGATTACATTGTGTCCAGTTTGCCTGATCCGGAGGTTGAATATCAGTTTGTAGACGATCAAGGAATGGCGATTCCTCTTGAGAACATTAAGCTCATTGATGGCGTTCCGCACGCGAAAGGTAAAGTCAAAGTCACGATTAAGGGCCAAGTAGCCGCGCCGAATGAAATCTTCGTCAGAGGCGGGCCTAACCAGCGTATTAGCGATGGAAACGGAAGCTATCAATTTACGAAATTATTTGACGATAACGGCGAGATGACGATAGTGCTTACCGATCTGGTCGGAAACTTGAACAGAGTGAGGATCAAGACGGCAGGACTCGACAATACGGCACCGACGATTGAACTGAAGTCGGGTGTTGTCGCCGTGCAACAGAACAAGCCGAACCTCGATCCGGCCAAAGACCTGGGAGGGTACACGGTTTCCGATAATGTGTCGGATTCCGAAGCTTTGCAGCATAAGGTATCGATTAGCGGACTTGATCTGTCCAAGATCGGACCGCAAACGGTGACCTACACCGTGCAAGACGAAGTCGGCAATACGGCTACTGCTACGCAGAAGGTCGTCGTCATGAAAGATGCCGGACTGCTTATCGTCGGTAATGGACAGCTGATATCGTCGATGGTGTCGGAGAGTATTTTGTACGGCACGAACGAAATTACGTTCAGAATTACCGGATTCGACGAAATGCCGGTTAACGGTCAGAAGTCGAATAATGCGCTAGCGCAATACGATTTGTATTCCTACAGCGGACTGTATCGCGAAGGACAAATGAAGGTTATCGCGGACAAGCTCACGATGAAGCAACTGTCCGAGCAGCAATTCAAGGTAACGTTCCCGGATACGGGCTGGTATACGATTGTCGTTCGTACGCAGGAGAGAGAGCGGGAATACGCGATGTTTTTTATCGGTAAAATGAAGAAGCAGGTTGGAAAATAAATCAAGAAGTACACCGAAGCGCGCAATGCCTAAGAGCGGCGCGCTTTGGCGTTCGGTAATTCCATTATACATAGAGGAGTAGTGGCAGATGAAAGGATTTAAGCAATGTGTGGCGCTGTTTCTGCTGATCGCGTTGGTGCTTCAATTCCCGGCAGCCGTGTTCGCCGATATTGTAAGCGCGCCGAATGTTACGGTGCTAGGCAATGATTTTATTAAAGTAACGGTCAATAACGATACAGGGCGATTCGGCATTCGTACAGTAGAAGGGCAGCCTATTCGCAAGAAGGATCAAAATGTAAATATGATCTTTGCGGGCGATAATCCCGAGACTTCTTTCACGACGTTTCGCATCGACGGAACAGATTATATTTTCGGAAATCCCTATAAATTCGCGCCCAGCTTATTTTCGGAGATTAGTAGACCCGTCATCGTAGATAACAAGAACGGAACAAAGCAGATCGAGACGGTATGGAAAATCAAAGGCGTCGAAATTAAGCAAATTTTGATGTTATATGCGGACGTTAGCGATAAGAAAAATGCAGGGAACGTCAACATTCGATATGAAGTGAACAATCGTTCCGGCGCGGAAGTGCAGGTCGGCACCCGATTGCTTCTCGACACGATGGTCGGGGGCAACGACGGTCCGGCCTTCCAGATCGGGAATATTAGCAGAAATCCGCTGCAAGTGGAAAGAAAACTCGTGCATGATCCGGATAGCAGCATCCCGGAAGGAGAACGCCTTTACCACAAATTGCCTGCCTACTGGGTAATGAAAGACAAGCTCGATCCTTCGAATCCGCTTGCAACGAACGTACTCGCTTACGGCTTCAACAATTTCAGCGAGGGCGGCATCAACATTGTCGACGAGATGATCGTCGGACATTGGAACAGCATGGCGAATACGAAGTGGGAGTATAACGTAAACCCGAATCTCGACTTTACGACGGATACGAACGATTACGGTTCGGCGGATTCGGCCGTCGCTTTCTACTGGAATCCGGACAGAGTCACTTCCGGTAATGTGAAAACGTTCGAAACGGTTTACGGACTTGGCGAGATCGTCGCTCCGGACAGAGTGTTCTCGATCCGTAACATAGACCCTGTTCATCAGATGGGGACACTGGAGGACGGCAGCGCTTACGAGAATGAAGGCATTTTCGATATTACGGCCGAAATCGAGAACATCGCGTCTTACAATATGCTGCATTCTCGTATTGTAGCCGCGCTTGAGCTGGAGAGCGGTTTAAGCTTTGTTAAGCTTGACGAGCGTGGCAAAATCGTAAGGGACAGTAATGGCAAGGCAGTGACCGAAGCGGGCCGAAGTAAAGCTCTGACTTTGTACAAGACGGCAACACCGGAAGAAGCCGCACAAGGCATAACGCCTAAATATAAGCCGGGGGAAACGGTTGCGGTCTCTTTCAAAGTGAAAGCCCAAGGCAAATCGTGGCCAGCGACGAAGCAGTATCTATTGACGGCTTCAAGTCCGGAAACGGAACAAAAGCTGGAAACGATAAAGGACGAGGACGTTAAAGCGGCTTACCAATCGAGTAAAGCGGATTTTATTCTGCTGCCCCCAATCGGGGATGCAAAGCAAACTCTCGTCTATGCGTTGTCGCCGGAAGAAGCGTTCAGCACGGATGTTAAATACGTTACGGTGAATATGTCGAATATTGAAGCCTACAGCGCGGGCGACGCGAATGCGCCGGCAAACTTCGACTTGTTCTTCCGTGAAGTCGCATCCGGTAAACGATATAAGGTGCCTGTCAATTCATCGGTAATCTTGCAACCAACCAACTCGGGTGAGATAGGCGATATGCGCATTACGTATCGCACGGGGGATCTGGTAGACGACAGCGGTCAGGTCGTGGAAGACGAGAACGGCAAGCCGATGAAGGATTTGGGGCCGGAGTTGCCGCTTGGCGAGTATAACGTCGAAGTGGATTATAAAGGCGATGCGGGCGGAGATTCCGAGGTTGCGGCGCTGCTTGACGTTAAGACGCGGCAGACGTTCGCGGTCACCGAGAATGAAGAGGCTCGCGTCCGTAAGGCGAATATTTTGACGGTTGTGAAACGGGTTGTAACTTTGGAAAACGAATCGGGCGCACCTCTCGATGCAGAGGCTATTGAAGCTATCGAGGCTGCTTTCCCAGGGTATAAAGCAACCAACCTTGCCCGCGATATAGGTAATTTTAAAGCAGTTAAATCAGCATTGGAAATCGCGAGCAGCGCGGTTGAACCCGGATACGATATGGACTCGGCAATGTCGCTTGAGGAAGTGCCGGCGTACCAGCTCATGCCATTCGAAAGCGAAGACGAGCTTGAAGCGTATAAGGAAGAAAACGAAGAAGATGAAATTCTTGTCGAAATTACGGGAATGATTTCACAGATCGGGTCGGGAGAAGAGGCGAAATATGTCGTCGATACGACGACCGAGCCGGCGATTATTAACAAAGCCGTTGCCTATAAGGGCAAAGACATGGTATTCGTCAACGGCGAGATTAATATATTCGGAGGAAGAGTGGACTTCTCTGGCGTACCATTTCTAGACAGCCTGATCGTCAAAGGAGACGGAACTCTAAGCGTAGCCAGCAGCGGGTTCGTGTTCCACAAAGGAGAATGGACGCTTGATTTCTTCAACGGCTTCGACAAGTCGCTTAGAGGTCCGGAGGACGAAGAAGGGGAAGAAGAGGAAGAAGAAAACGAACCGAACGGCGAAGAAGACGATTCGTTGAACGGGTCCTTGAATTGGGCGGTCGGTGGGTTGGGAGACCGGCTGAACCCGATGCGCCAGTTGATGCTGGAAGACGTTTATTTCAACAGACATAGCTTGTTTGCGGCACCGAGCTTCTCGATCGAGGGCTTCGGATTGAAATTCAATGACTTCATCCTTCGGGAAGGCGGCATTTCGTTCGGCGGAGCGTTGTCGCTTAAGATTCTAGAATCGGAAATCAAAAATGTCGTGTTTAACGACAAAGGGTTTGTCGGCATCGATGCCGGATTGAAATTCGAGCTAGAACAGGACGTCGGTTTAATCGGTGCCGGCGATGCCGGAGAGCAAGAGAAAAGCGGCGTTTCGGGCGAAATCAACATCGTTCACTATGTTCAGGACGTTGAAGGCATCGACAACACGTACGGCTTGAAATTCGATGCCGATCTGAAAGGCGTTACGACGATTGGCGTCGAGATCGAGTTTAAACAAGTTGACGATGGGCGGATTTTGCCGAATGTGATCGGATTTTCTGCGGATCTCCCCGAGCCGGGCGTACTCATCACGGCAGGCACGTATTTGACGAGCGTTCGCGGAGCGATTCGCGAATTGGCGGATACGATTGCCGGCGGAACAAGCGATGTTCCGCTCACGATCGAAGCCGGCGCCGACATCAGTTTCGGCGTGCAGCCGGCAACATTCTACGGAAAGATTGATCTGATATTGAAACGGTCCGGCTTCAAATTAACGGGCAAGCTCGATTACGCCCCTGACGCTAATTCGGAGAAGCTGGAAATGTTGAAGGAAGCCTCGGTAGGGGCGCAATGGATGACACCGTGGTTCGTCTTCGCCAAAGCCGAGGTTGACGTACTCGGTTGGGATGTGATCATCGGTAAAGCTTCGATCTTCATCGGCCAGAACCTGGAGAAGAACCGCATCGATTTCGAAGGCTTCGTCGGTGCGAAGGTACAAGTTCCGGGCAGTGTTCCAGTTGTCGGGGGCTTGGCTCTCGGCGGCATCTCGCTAGGGGTGAACAACGATAAAATGTGGGGCGGATTGACCATTCTCTTCATTTCGCTCGGCATTACGTACTATTTTGACGGGGATATTGAAATCGGTACTTCGGGAGAAGGACTGCCGGAAGGTTACATTTATTTGAAGGTGGACGACCCGGAAACCGGACCCAAGCTCGTCGTCATCGGCGAGGGCATCGAGACGTTGGCCACATCGTGGGAGTCTGAAGAAAACGAGCAGCAGGAAGTCGTGTATCGCAATGTGGCGGACGGTGTCGAGATGATCGACACGGGTACGATGAACTTGGGTATCGGAGGAATCGAAGCTTCGAACGGCGGCAAGAAGCATGTGATCCCAATGGCTCAGCCGACGGGAGACGCGCTCGTTGAAGTTCAGTATTCCGGTGAAACCGAGCCGAATCTGGAATTGAAGGACAGCAGAGGTAACGTATACAAGCTGGAATTCGATCAGACGAAGCCTACTGCTAACGCGTTCGTTCAGCGCGTATCGGATAAAGGCGTAGCTGCGAACAAAGTTTATATTGCGATTCCGAAAAACGTAATCGAAGCGAATCGCGGCAATTGGACGCTTGTTTCCAATCAAGCGGTGAAGACGAAGCTGCTGAACATTCCGCAGTTGGCGAAGCTGGACGAGATCAAGCTGGAGCGAAACGCTGCGGATGCCAACCAGTTTACCGCTTCCTGGAAAGTTCCGAATGCGAAGCCGGGGGATAAAATCAATCTGTATTTGACGAAGGATGCCGTAACGAACGCAACAACAATGGTCGACGGGGCGGAAGTGATCAATCCCGGCGATGTGGGACTGTTGATTGCCAAGGATATCGACGTTGCGAACAACGGATCAACCGTGGCGGGAACGACAACAGGTAACGTCCAGATCGACGTGACCAACGTGTCTTTGTTAGGAGATACCGAAGACATTCGGGGCTTGCTCGCGCAAGGCGAGTATTATTTGCGAGCCGAGTTGAAGTCGGCGACGAATTTCCAGACGAAGACGGCAACGGATAAATTCGAGATCATCGATCCGCTGGCACCTGCGGAGGTTACCGATGTTCAGATTACGCCTGCAGGCAACGGATTTTTCGAGCTTTCCTTTAAGCCGGCGGTTAAGAAGCCAGGCCAAACGAGTTTTGAGCATAGCTATGCGATCGAAGCGTTGCAGCAGTCGGGCGATCAGCTTGTTCCGTATCCGAATTTCGGTTCCCTTCTGTTTACGGAGACGGAGCTAGCGTCCCACTGGAACGCGACCGATGGGAAATATGAGCATATCCGACTAGGCGGATGGACGGCAATGTCCAATTCGAATGAAGTGAATCCTTCCAGCTTGACGGGTAAAGCTTCGAAAACGCCGGATAAACATACAGGACTCGAGGTTGGACAGCATTATGTTGTTGGCGTGTCTTCGGCAGTGAAGCCGTCCAAGGCAGTCGACAAAAATGAAAATCTACATTATTCAAACTCGACATATTCAGTTAATACCTTACTGCCTGTTCCGAGCAAGCCGAAGCTGACTCTCGCGAGCGCGGCTCCAAGCAAGGTGACCGTCAGCGATAACGGCGCGTACTTCAACCTGATCACGAATTCAACAAAACAGATCATCGGCGTTACGGCAAGTCAGAGCAACGTGACAGTCGAAGCGTTGTACGACGAGAAGTCGATTGGAAGCGTCGATCTGAGTGGAAGCAATTCCGGCAAATTGGAGCTCAGCAACTTCAAGACAGATGGAACTTATGCGGTTGAGTTGAAGGCTCGGAATAAGCTGACGGGTGATTTCTCCATTACGATGCTCTACTTAACCGTTGATACGATGGCTCCTGTGCTTTATATCGACGAGCCGATTACCGGGGGTAGAACGGAAAATGGCAAAGTCGTCGTTAAAGGTACGACAACCAAAGGTGCGACGCTTACGGTGAACGGAAGTCCGATCACAGTGGCAGACGACGGCAAGTTTGACGATTCCGTTCCGATTACGTTCAGCGATCCGAAAATGAAGCTGGAGTTTGTGACGATCGACGATGCGGGCAATCGTAATGAGGCTGCGGTCGAAGTGCTGAATGACGCGGTTACGCCGCCAGTTGCGCTAATCCTTAACACCGTCGCGCCGATCCAGCCGAATCAATCGAAGAAAATAGAAGTTAAGCTGCGCGTTCCTAATGGTAAAGACAAAGGAAAACAGTTGTACAAAGAAATCGCCGTACCTGCGGACGAACTAGACAAGCTAACGTTCGAATCTTACGCAGGGGAAGCGGCGATAGTCGCTGCGGACGGCACAGTAACGGGGCTGCAAGACGGAGCTATCGTCGTGCGGGCGTTATATCAAGCTTCCGAGGATGCGCAACTTGAAGCGATGGCAGTCGTTAAGGTAGATTCCGGACTTGAATCTATCGAAGCGCATGCTAGCTCCGTGACGGGGAATGCCAAAGTCACGAAAGTAACGGTGCAATCCGCGGGTGATCTGAAAGGTCATGAGCTTGTGTACCGCGTGTATCCGAACAGGGGTAGCGTTGTCGTTCCGAATAAGCAAGACAATCTGGGCAGTTGGAGCGTTCTGCCGGCTAACGGAGAAATTGGCACAGTAACTGGGAATTGGATTATCGTCGCTAAGCGGAACTCGACGACGAAGCTGGTGGCAGCGGCGTCTCAACCGATTGAAGCTGTGCTGTGGACACCCGCCCCTGGTGGCGGAGGCGGAGGCGGCGCTCCGAGCGGACCAGCCGAAACGACGGTGAACGGACACAAGCTCGATAGCAAAGAAGTGAACGGAACGATTGTGACAGAAGTTCCGGAAAATGTAGTGAAGGATGGACAACCGCTTGTCATTATCACGAAAGGCGGCACTGTCGAGCGCTACGAATATAACTTAAGCAAAGGCTTATGGCAGCGTATGGCGAGCAACGGTCAACCGATTGGATTAGAACTCCCATTTGCAGAGTTGAATTTCAGAGCGGCGGAAACTTCGAAGTCTAGCGATGCGGTGAAAGTAACGATAGCTAGAAACGACAGTGCAACTCGCGATCGTCTTGCGGATATTGCTAAGCAATTGCAAGCAAGCCTGTTAGGCGCGGGTCAAGGCGCGACGTTCGTCGTACAAGCATCGGAAATTTACGACAAGCAGTCGGTGTTCGGGAAAATCGCAGTGCCGGACGGCGTGAAGCCCGAAGAAATTACGGCGGTCGTTCTCTTGGATGAGCAAGGCAAATGGACAACAATCCCTTGGAAACTGGATTCTAAGGGCAACATTCCTTATGTCTCCGTTCGATTGACAGGAAACGGCAGCATTGCTTTCTTGAGCAACGCTAAGTCATTTAAAGACGTGGGCGATCAGAGCTGGGCGAAGAAAATCGTATCCGATGCCGTAGGCAAATTGTTCATGCTCGGCCGATCAGGCAACTTGTTCGATCCGGATAAGGCGATTACGAGAGCGGAGTACCCGACAGTACTACTGCGCGTGCTTGGACTGATGAACGAACAAGCGACTGCAAGCTTTGCGGACGTTGCAGCGAAGGATTGGTTCAGCAATAGCGTAGCGATTGCGGTGAAGAACGGAATTGTAACAGGTTTTAAAGATGGCTCATACAAGCCGAACGAGAAGCTTTCGAGAATCGAAGCGATGGTCATGGTCGGAAGAAGCATGAAGGCGATCGGGCTGGATGCAGAGATTACGTTGAGCGAAGCGGATCGTATTCTTGCAGGCTTTAAGGACGGAGCTTCCATTCCGGATTGGGCGAAAGTTCCCGTTGCGTTATGTATCCAACGAGGTGTCATTTCGGGCCAGAACGGCTACATCAGCCCGGACGATGCGTTGACGAGAGCCCAGGCGGCAGCGATTGCGGTTCGATTGAGCGAATTGATCCCAACGAAATAATAGATTGATAAATGACCGACGGGAAGGTGCAAAATGGGATTTTCGAAAAAAACGATCAGCTTGTTGTTAGTCCTATCTCTCTTCATCTCTCTGCTTGCGACACCGCAGCAGTCAAGTGCTGCTAGCTGGGACAGCAATGCGGATATATCTTGGTATAATCCAAGCTATCAGACGTTTACGATTAATTCGGCGGCTAATCTTGCGGGTCTTGCCAAGCTGGTCAATAACGGTACGGACGATTTCCAAGGCAACATTATTGCGATAGACATTGCGTCGCCCGGTACGGAGTTGGATTTATCCAGCTTCGATTGGGTGCCGATCGGAACGAAAGCTCATCCGTTCAGAGGGACTCTCATCGGGAATCAGGGGGGAGCAAAGCTCTCCGGTCTTAGAGTTAACGGAAATTATCCTCATGCGGGACTCTTCGGATATATGGAGAACGCAATCGTAGGGAACCTCCAGTTAACATCGGGAACGATTCAGATTGATTCGACGGATGGCATCGCTGTAGGCGCAGTGGTCGGCCATATGGATGGCAACAGCACCGTATATGACGTATCTAGCGCGGTAGCGATCACTTCCAAATCAACGAAGGAAGGGTATGTCGGAGGAATCGCCGGACTTGCTTCCGGCAAGCTGTATAACGCAACGAACAACGGAAGCGTTACGGTGAACGGTGCGGTATACGGATCGAGCGGCGGGATCGTCGCCGCTCCTTTCGGCGCACTCATTCTCCAGAACGTATCTAATACGGCTTCGGTTGCCGCGCATAACACGTTAACGGATTTTAGCGCGGCGGGCATCGTCGGTTCTATCGATCATGAGTTAACGATGGAAGACGGTATTGAGAACAGCGGTGACATATCCGGAACGAACAACTTCAACGCATACTTCGGCGGAATTGTTGGAAGTTCAACGGCAAACGCGAATGTGACGTTCTCCAACAAAACTTCCAACACGGGGAACATTAGCTCCGAATCAACAGGAAACTCCTATGCCGGAGGACTGATCGGACTTTACGGAAATGCTGCGAAGTCTATCGTTAACGATATGAACTTTGATGTTACGAAGAGCGCCGACTTGACCAACAAGTCGGGCGGCTCCGCTTACACAGGCGGTATAGCAGGATATATGGCTGCACCTCTGACATGGAATACAGACTTCACCAGCAGCGGCGCTATTCAAGCAAGCGGTAAAGCCGGCGTCTATACGGGGGGATTATTCGGTTATGCCGCGAGTACGGTTTCGTTCGGCGGCGCTGCCTCTAATACAGGCAATATTGAAGTATTAGGAGCGGCAGATCGGGTATACACCGGAGGACTTGTCGGTCATGCCGATGGCACTTTGAGCTTAGCTGGAGAGAATGCCGAATACGTCAATACTGGCTCCATTACGGTAGTCGGCAATTCCGAAGTTTATACGGGCGGCATCGTGTCGAACAAAGCGTATGTCAAAGCGTTGCCGGATTTGGACGTTCGCAGCGAAGGCGACATTACGGTCAGCGGGGCGAACAAGATGTATACGGGCGGTTTCGTTGGCCAAGTCGCGACTAGCGGCGTAGATCAAACCTTCCCTAATCTTACGTTCTCCAACAAGATCACCGTTACGGCTTCCGATCTATCCGATCAGAGCCAAGTGTATACGGGGGGGATTGTAGGGTCCTATGAAGCAGGGGCTGGCAGTCTGATCGAAAACTCAACCTTCTTCGGAACGATTGAGGTTACGGGCGGTGACGGAGCTTATACCGGCGGAGTTGCAGGATTAATTAATAGCGCGACGGTATCGGCTCCTACGATTGGATACCTCGATGACGCAATGGTTGATACCGCGATTTCTTCGAGCGGGCATGTCGGTGGCGTCGCCGGTTATATCGAAGGCAGTGTCCTGTCGCCAATCGTGAAATTTACGACGGTTCAATCCAATGCCGGACAAGTCGGGTTTGCGGGCGGAGTTGCAGGACAAGTAAAGGGTGAAATATCATCTGCGAAAGTCGGGGGCGCCGTTCCGGAAGAGGAAAATGGAGGAGTAGCAACCCGCACTTTTAATCTGAAAATCCTTTCCAGTAACACGTCGGCAGGCGGTATTGTCGGAGCGGATGATGGCAATTTGACGGTTACAGCAGGTACGGTGAGCCATGCAACGATCACCTCTGACGGAGCACAATCCAATATTGGCGGTGCCATTGGGAAAGCTCCATCTAGCGTGACATTAGGTTCCGCAGGTGAAGTCATTAACGTAAGCGAAGTTACTTTCGTTGCGAAAGGCGAAGGCAGCAACGTCGGAGGCATAGTCGGCGACAACAGCTTAGCGTTAGGGGAAGCGCAGCTTAAACTTCCCGTTACTTCCATATCGATTACGGCCGAAGGCAAAGATTCGAAAATCGGCGGTATCGTGGGTAATAATAACGCTGCTCTAACGAATCTGACGGTCGATAAGATCAACCTTACGGCCAAAGGATCCGACAGCCACATCGGAGGAATTGCAGGCGCATCCAACAATCATGCGGTGAAAGGGAATGGGACAACCGTTAATGTGAAAGGTCTGAAAATCACTTCCGAAGCATCCGGTGCTAAAGTCGGAGGAATAGTCGGAGGCAGCAATTCCTCGACTATTGATCGTATGAAGGTGAACAGTCCAACGTTGACGGTTAGCGGAGTAGGCTCTGTCGTTGGCGGAATCGCCGGAGCGGTTAAGGAAGCTGACATTGATCAAGTTAAGTTATTAGGAACAGCGAATAACTATGTTCAAATTACAGTTAGCGGAGCGGACTCCATCGCAGGCGGATTAGTTGGCGAAGCGGATCAATCGACGATAACGGGCAATGGCTCCGTCCAAAACATCGAATATGTGAAGTTGACCGCGAGTGCAACGGCTGACGGCTCACAGGTCGGCGGTATCGTGGGAGTAGCGAAAGCAACCCACATCGACAAAGTATTCGGTCAGCAGCTTACGCTGGTGCAGGGCGGAGCGAATTCCTTGATCGGCGGTATCGCCGGTTACAATAAAGGAACGCCAACTGCGGTGATGTCGGGCAATTACATTAAAACGCTAAAAATTGCCGCGCAGTCTACCGCGGCGAACTCCACCGTCGGCGGTATGATCGGTCTCAATGACGCCCGGGATGGAAGTGCGGATACCGGAGCCATCGGGACTTCCGCCAGCACGGTGCAAAATAGCCGCGCAACGGCGGATATCGAAGTGAATGCGCCAAACGCGATCGTCGGCGGTTTGATCGGAGCGAACAAATCCATCGTTGCGGACATCAGCATCGCAGATAACATTCCACTGAAATCGGTCGGCAACCAAAGCGTTGTGGGCGGGTTCGCAGGCAAAAACACAGGCACGATCAATTATACCTATTCCAACGCGATAATGACGATCGGCGGTCAGTCTACGATAGCCGGCGGTCTTGTCGGGGACAACAGCGGTAAAATCATTGCTTCTCATATCGATCGCAATTTGACGAGCGGAGCCGTTGGAACTAACTCTAACAAAGCGCTGTTAGGCGGCATCGCCGGCAATAACACCGGTTCGATTGAGAAAAGTTACGTCAATGCGGTTGTGAAAGCAAATGGAGCCTACACTTACGTCGGCGGATTGGTCGGCAAGCATTCCGGGCAAGTTAAAACCTCTTATGCGGCGAAAGAGGTTGTCGCGAATGACAGCCAATCGTTCGTCGGAGGGTTGATTGGCCAGGTCACGACCGGAGTGGTGCATGAAAGCTACTCCGCAGGTCAAGTCACTGCGAGTAACGGCGCACGGGCAGGTGGGTTTGCCGGACGATACGATAATGCCAGCAAAACGCTTATATCCGAAACGTATTACTTGAAAGACGAGGCAAAGCATATTAACAGCGGCCTACTTGATTTCGGCGGCGGCAACTATTACGAGTTGAACGAATATGACAGATTAAGCCCGATCCTGTCAGCCAAATTGGCGGATCGAAATTATTTCCCTAGCTTGTCAGGATGGACGTTTAATGCGACGAACTGGAGATACGGAGCGGTTATCGCCGAATACAAATATCCGGAGCTTAATTTGAGCGCCAACACCGGTGGTGGAGGCAACGGCGGAGGCGGAACCGTAAATGCCAATATTTCTTGGTACACGAACAACCCGTCGAGCGACACTTACAGGATTAGTTCGGAATCGGAGCTTGCCGGGTTAGCAGGTTTGGTAAACGGAACGGTAACAGGTGCGCCTAAATTCAATTTCAGCAACAAGAAAATCCTGATCACGGGACCGATTTATATCCAGTCCAACGATTGGACACCCATTGGCTTGAGTGAGGATGACGCGTTCGAAGGGTTATTCGACGGTCAGAATCATCTGATCAGCGGATTGAAAGTAGAACACGACAGTTATTCCGGATTGTTCGGAGTGATAGGTGAAAACGGGACTGTAAGAGACTTGAGACTCGCACCTGCTTCGATCGGCGGCGACCAACTGAGCGGCTCGCTAGTTGCCTTGAATAAGGGGCATGTAATTGCTGTAAACGTAATTCTATCTGACGCTCAAGTATCGAGCGGCAATGTTGACGGTGCCATCGTCGGTGGAGTCGTCGGTAAAAGTACGGAAAAGAGTAAAGTTGAAAACGTTAAAGTTATTTTGAACAATGGCGGCGCAATTAGATCCACCGCTAAGGAAGCAATCGTTGGCGGGATCGTCGGTTTCTTTGCCTCGGGAACGGCGGAAGGTTTGGCGGTTACGTTCGAGGATGGCAAGATCGAAGCGACCGATAACCAATCTATCGTTGGCGGAGCGATCGGTAAATCCGGCACGAATCAAGCGATCCGGGATGTCGTCGTTGAGGCGAACAACGCGGTAGAAACAACAATCAATGTGATCGGCCACGGCATCGTTGGCGGCGTCGTCGGCGAGAAGTCGGGAACGGGCGGCAATACGTTCGGTATGGACAACGTTGCCGTTGCGAATGTCGTTATCTCGGCAAGCGGCGAGAACGGCATCTTGGGCGGTATTGCGGGACAATTGACGAATACGGCAGTTAGGGAAGCTTCGTTCGAAGGCGTTTTGACTGCAAAGGCAGATCATATCCAAGTCGGCGGGATCGTCGGCAATAGCAACAACTCGGTTTTATTCAAAGTGAGAGCGGCTCCGAACATTGCCATTGCAACCGAAGCCGGCACGAGTACCGTGGGCGGTGTCGCGGGAACCGCGGAGGCAACGTCTCCGAATGCGGCACTAGACTTCGGATATTCCGTACCGTTTCACTACGGAATTTACGAAGCGAACGTAACCGGAGGAAACATCGCGATTGTCGGTACCGGCAATCGTGCCGACGTAACCGCAGGCACCATCGTCGGTCGGTTGAATTCTGCTTCGGTATACAATTCGTTCACCGAGGCGGGTCTTGAGATTGAGGGAGTTAAGACCGCTACAGCTGGCGGCGTTGCAGGATGGAGCAACGGGTATATCGTTAATGCGAACGCTCGCTCCAACATTAATGCTGATTCCAACAGTGTATACCACATCGGCGGTATCGCCGGTCAAACGACAGGCGGTCAAATCGCATATTCGCATGCGAAGTCTTCCGACGGAGAACGAATCGTTGTGGGCAACGCCGTTACGAATGCAGGAGTGCAGGCGGTTACTCACGTAGGAGGTTTCGTAGGATTGGCGGATGCGACGGACATTCGGCATTCCTCTTCCAATCTACCGGTTTCCGTGACAAGCAGCCATGCGCACAACACCGTTTATGCAGGGGGCTTCGTCGGACTATTGGGCGGCCATGCGTCAGGCACGGTTAGTCAGTCTTATGCCGAAGGATCGGTAACGACTAGCGGCGCGGCGGGAACTTATGCCGGCGGGTTTGCCGGAACCGTGAACGAATACGTCGTTCAACAAGCTTATGCAGCGGGAGATGTTGACAATACGGCGTTCGATGCTAGAAGCGGTGGTTTCGTAGCGGTCGTCAATAAAGACGGCGTGATTGAGGATGCTTACGCGGCACAGCAGACCGTCGTGGCCAACGGGGATCGTAATGCAACCCGTTCCTACGCCGGCGGCTTTGCGGGATACAACGACGGTCGATTAACGCGCGTATACGAAAGCGTAAATGCCGTTTCGGCGCGTGCCGATGGAGCCAACTCTTACATGGGAGCGCTTGTCGGATACAATTTTTACGAGGGAACGTTAACGAATTCTTATTATTCGAACGCATTGAACCCGATTAACCAAGACATTAACGAAACGAAACAGACGGCCGTCAAAGTCGACTTTGCAGCTCGTCCGACGTTCAATAATTGGGATTTCTCGGGCAATGGCATTTGGGGTTACATGGATGGAGTCAATCAAAATGAACCGGTTCTGCTTTCCTTCCAGAAGTGGTCGTTCATGCCGGATTTCACTCCGATATCGAGCCATGTCAAAGGGAACTTCCCGTTCGTAGCGAAAACAGGGGAGCAGTTGGCGGCATTGGCGTTGCTGAGCAACGATTCGACGGTCTACCGTTTGTTGGATCGCTCAGGGTCGCAATCTCCGGCCATAGTAAAGATTGAATTGGCTGACCGCATTGATCTGTCAGGAAAATGGTGGGTACCGTTTAACCAATTCCTAGGCGAGTTCGATGGGAAAGGTCATCCGATTTCCGCCCTTACCTACAAAGCGAGCGATTATGTAAGCTACGGCTTTATCTCTGTCAATAAAGGCAAAGTAGCGAATGTTCAATTCGTAGAGACGAATGTGAGCGGCGGAACGAATGCCGGTATCGTAGCAGGAACGAACGAAGCGGCGGGCGTGATCGAGAACGTTGGGGTTAGCGGCTCGTTAACAGGCGGGAACCATACGGGCGGTATTGCCGGAAAAAACTCGGGGCGTATCGTCAAGTCCGTTTCCACTGCGAATATCTACGCTGCGAATGAATCTGCATCGGTTGCGGCGGGAGGAATTGCCGGTGTGAACGATGCCGGAGCTTTCATTGATCAAAGCATTGCCTATCCAAGCTTAAAGGTTGTTGGCAATGAAGCGAATGCCGGCGGTCTGGCAGGCGTTAACAAAGGGACGATCGTAAATAGCTACCATTCCGGCGAAGTTAAGGCAGAGGGGCTAGTTACAGCTCGCGCCGGAGGCTTGGCGGGGTATGCGGCAGAAGGCAGCATCAACCACTCCATTAATGCCGGACAAGCATCCGCGAGCGTTCAAGGAAAGCTGGTCAAAGGCCAAACGTTTATCGGCGGGATTGCAGGTCAAGTAACGAATGAGGCCGCTTTGCTGAACAATGTTTACGATAGTCAAATGCTTCAGCAGAATACGGCTTATTACACCGCCGAAGGCAAACGGGTGAAGGGCGTGACAGCCCAAGCAATTGGCTTGAAAACAAAGGTGCTTGTGAACGGGGAACTGCCGACAGCATTCAATAAGTCGATTTGGCAAGCTTCGCAAAAGAGTTATCCGTTGTTAAAGCATTTTAACGGAACGAATGACGGCATCGTGTCTACGGCGGCAGTTGTGCTTAGCGACAACGATACGGCGTATCGCGTGAAAGGCAGCTATACGAAGTCCGGCGACGCATCCGTCGTTTGGACGACTGGGAACGATAGCGCCGGAATTCGCTTGACCGCAACGTTGAACGACAAGAGCCGCACGATTGTGATAGGCCGACAGCCTGAGCAATATACGGATACGGCTGCCAAACCTACGAGTTCGACTGCACCGCAATTCGCGGGGACAGCACAGGTGGTGCTCACTACCACGGAAGCTGGCGGAACGATCTATTATACTTTGGACGGCGAAGAGCCGACCGAAGACTCGTTGCTCTACAGCCAGCCTTTCCAGATTAGCGAGAAAACGACGGTGAAAGCCATTACGGTCGTGGAAGGCAAAAACGACAGCGCCCTGTTCGAGGCAACTTTCACTAAAAACGCCGGCGGAGGTGGCGGGGGAGGCGGCGGAGGCGGCTCCTCGGAAGGAGCCGAGGTTCTCGTGAACGGTAAGCCGCAATCCGTAGGAGAAGAAACGACGGTTGTCAGCGGAGGAAAAACGACGACGACGGTTACTTTGAACGAGAAAAAGCTGCAAAAGCTGCTTGAAGGTAACAATGCCGTTATTACCATCATTATCAAAGCTGCGGCGGACGTTGCAATCGGAGAATTGAACGGACAGATGGTCAAAGATATGGGCGACAGTCAAGACGTCGTCGTAGTGAAGACGGATGCGGCAAGCTACACGATTCCGTTAAATCAAATCGATATGGCTGCGATCTCTCGCCAGTTCGGCCAACAAGTCGACCTGAAAAATATCGTTTTCCGAATCGAGTTGCGGAAGCCGAATAAGGAGCAAACCAAAGCGCTTGAGGACGCGGCAAAACAAGGCGGGTTCTCGATCGTAGTACCGTCGATGGACTTTAACATTACGTATGCGTTCGGAGATAAGACGGGCGAAATAAGCCATTTCGGCGTATACGTTCAGAGGACGATCTCGATTCCTGACGGTGTCGATTCTTCAACGGTTACGACGGCCGTTGTGATCGAGAATGACGGCATGGTTAGACATGTTCCGACCAAAGTCACTCAAATCGAAGGCAAGCCTGTTGCGATCGTCAATAGTTTGACGAATAGCATGTATGCTTTGATCGCCAACAAAGTTAGTTTTACGGACGTGGAGAACCATTGGGCACAGAAAATAATCAACGATCTTGGCTCTCGTAAGGTGCTTAGCGGCGCAGGCAACGGAACGTTCGAACCGAATCGCGATATTACCCGTGCGGAGTTCTCGGCTATTATCGTCAAGGCGCTCGGCTTGAAGGTCGAAGCCCAAGCCGACAAAATACCGTTCTCCGACGTTAACTCCTCGAACTGGTATGCGGGATACGTGAACGCGGCCTATGCGCGAGGTATCGTTACCGGGCTTTCGAACGGCAGCTTCGGAGCTTCCGATAAGCTGACCCGCGAGCAAGCGATGACGATGGTCGCAAGAACAATGAAGATCGCTGGCACGGAGACGACTCTGACGGAGAAGGAGCAAGGGGACTTGCTGGCTAAGTACGCCGATGCCGCCGGCGTATCAGGTTACGCTAGAGCCTACATCGCCTCCTGCTTGAAAGCGGGAATCGTATCCGGCAAAGACGGTAATCGCCTTGCACCGAAAGAGAACATCACGCGCGGGGAAGTGGCGGCGATTATCCAGAAGCTGCTGCGACAATCGGGACTCATCTAGGCATATTACTATTAAAGGCAGCCCTCTCGCAGGGCTGCCTTTTAATGGCGATCATATTTGCTAGCGAGAATATCGGAATACGGAAGGAGGCACTCCGTAGAATGCCGTGAATTGTTTCGTGAAGTGATGAACGGATGAATATCCCAAGTCGTCAGCCAGTTCCGTGATAGAACGGTTGCTTTCTCTAAGGGCCGCAGCGGCTTGTTTCATGATCGCCCTCGTCCAGTAGGCTTTGGGAGATAGCCCCGTCGCTTTTTTGAATAAATCATGGAATTGCGTTTTTCTGAGTCCGCTTATCGAGAGCCACTTCTCGTAATCCCTGCTCGCGTTAGCCCCTTGGTTAATGAGATCGATGATTTGTTTGATCCGATAATCGGCAAGTAACGGAGCTTGCGAGAGTTGAATGAATTCCAATAAGAATGCTTTTAGCAAGCTATCCGCGATTTCGGAAGAAAGCGGATGGAGTCGTTGGCGATGATTGACGATGTGTTCAAACGAGATCAGCATCGGTTCATGGTGCTGAAGCGGGAAGTGAAAAGGAAGACGATCGATTGCCGGATGTGCTTGGATTCGCGTGAGATACAAGGGATTAAATTCGGAAGCTTCCCATACGAGATGGAGTTGGGTATCCATGGGGGCAGGCAGCCATAATTCGCAATATACGTTGTAGCTGGAGAGCGGCTGTTCCGGATCGGAGAAGAAGGAATGCCGAAGAGAAGGCGGGAAATAGATCAGGTCGCCTTTTCTTACCGGATACGTTCGGTCGGATACCGCGATCTTGCCTTTGCCGCTCTTAATGAGATGGAAGGCGTAACAATAACCGTATCTGGTCGATTCTGTTTCGTTCGATCCTTTGGGGAAATCATAGGAATGGGCAACCCGGATCGAAGGTCGAAGTTCTGCCGGAAGCTGCATGACCATCGCTAGCCTTTCTCGTCTTCTATTTTGCTAATCCCAGAATATCATATTTCATGTTTTGCCATACAACTTATCGGAAGAAATGATCAATAACCGAAAAACAATCCAAATACGTGAAGGAGCCCTGATGATAAACTTTGTTTAGCATAACAAAATAGGATTCAGGAGTTGATCACGTTGACGATTCAATCGCATTCCGGAAGTTTGACTAAAGATCAAGTCGAGTTTTATAACGAAGAGGGATATCTTGTTTTGCCTAAACTGCTAACCCATGATGAACTTGCGCCGGCGAGAGAAGCGATGAACCATAAAGTAAACGAGATCGCGGATGAACTGTTTGCCGCGGGATTAATAACGGACAAGCTCGAACATCGACCGTTCAAATATCGTTTGGCGGAATTGTTCCAAGATTTAACCGCCGAAGACTTCCTGAAACACGGAAGGAGTTGGAGGGACCGCATACCGGGGTATTTCCATTTAATGAGCTCGCCCAAAATTTTGGATGCCGTCGAATCGTTGATCGGGGGAGAGTTATTTTCGAATCCGGTATATAATGTTAGGCCTAAGATTCCGAAGGTTGCCGCCGGAGCGGTGCCTTGGCACCAGGACAAATCGTATTGGCCCGACGCGAATTCGAATCCCGTCATAACGGTGTGGATTCCTTTAGTCGATGCGAACGAGATCAACGGCTGCCTGCATATTAAACCGAAAACCCATCGCAAGCGTCTGTTGGAATGGCATTCGGAGCAATTAACGGGAACGGGGTATACGGCTCTGCGCGAAGACCAATTGGGCAAAACGAAAACGGTCGTGTTACCGGTTCCGGAAGGAAGCGCCATCCTCTTTAACGATCGCGCGTTGCACATGTCTACTCCGAATCTATCGGACGAAGTTCGTTGGAGCGTGGATTTGCGCTATCAGCCGACCGATCAGGACCCGATGCCGAATCACGGGGCCGGTTTCTTAGCGAGAAGTTATAAGTATCCCGAGAAGGTGGCCACTCTCGAGGACTGGTTAGCCGAACGGCCTGAGCGCGCCTAAAACGAATAAATATCGAAATAGACTGTTCCGGAGATGTTTCCGGGACAGTCTATTTGCTGTTCCCGCTTTCGATATATTGCTATCCTATCCCGGCATCATACTACTGGAATAAAGATTGGTTTATACTTGAATCAACGAGGTGAGAAGGTTGGATCAACAGTTGTTCGAACGAGTATACGAAGGCGTCGTTAACCGAGAAACGACATACGAAGGCATCTATTACACGGCGGTCAAGACCACGAAAATCGTATGTCGGCCGACTTGTCGCGCAAGGACGCCCCATGCGACGAATGTGACATTTTACCCCTCGCTTGAAGAAGCGCTTCATGCGGGATTTCGCCCATGCAAACGTTGTAAACCCGAAGAGAACGGAGCGCTTCGGCCGGATGCGGCTTTGGCTGCGCAGGTGGATGCGATTATCGAGGAGCAATACGCGACTAAACTGACTTTGGCCATGTTGGCGGCTTCGGTGGCGATAAGCCCTTATCACCTGCAGCGGATATACAAAGAAGTGACGGGGTATTCGCCCGCGGAGAAAACCGAGCGCGTTCGATTAGCCCATGCGCAGAGACGACTTGCAGAAACAAATGACGGCATCGCGGATATAGGAGCGACTGTCGGATATGGCAGCCCATCCTATTTCACTTCTTGGTTTTACCGGAGAACGGGTATCTCTCCCACGGAGTATAGGAATGGTCATAGAGGAGGAAATTAATATGACAACCCATAAAGTGTATCGTCAAACGGTTATCGGCTTTCAGCAACCTTGGACGATTATCGCCACCGAACGCGGAATTAGCCAATTGTTATATCCGCCTCCGATTTCCTCCCAAGCGGGGATGGATCAAGATTTCACGCAAATGACCGAGGATCGCGGCTTATTCGATGAATTCGGAATCGTGGAGCTATTGGAGAAGTATTTTGCCGGAACGCCGGTCAGTTTCGATAAGGTTCCTCTGGATGCAGGGGGCACTTCGTTCCAACAGCAAGTTTGGATGGCGCTAAACCGAATTCCTTATGGAGAGACATGGACTTATAAGCAATTCGCGAACGCGATCGATAAACCGTCGGCGATACGGGCGGTAAGCACGGCGATAGGGCGCAATCCTCTGCCGATCGTGTTGCCTTGTCATCGGGTCGTCGGTTCTAACGGGACGTTAACGGGGTTCAGGGGTGGACTTCAAATGAAGCGAGATATCCTTGTCTTGGAAGGCGTAACCCATATGGAGGCAGTGGGGCATGAACGCTTCCGTTTTTGAACCAAACTGCTAATATTGGACCAGCGGAATGAACGAAAAATGGATCTTCTAATGATCCATTTTTTGTTTTATAATGACGACAATCTCGTCTCGGAGGTAATGAACATGACTACGGAAACAATCGTGATGCAAGGGGCTCGGGCCAAGTTAGTTCGGATGGAAGAAGAGCATGCCGAGCCGTTGCTTAGGGCAGCGAAGGACACGCCGATCTGGGCCGGGGATATGAAAGAGATCTCTACGTTGGAAGACGCAGTAAAGTACATCGGAAAAGCCAAGAAAGATGAGGAGGAAGGGACCTGCATTCCATTCGTCGTCTGGGATTTGGATCAAGACCTCATCGTAGGAAGTACGCGCTTTTTCGATATTTCGGTTCCTCATCGGGGGCTGGAGATCGGTTCTACGTGGTTGAATCCGAGCGTATGGCGAACGAGGATAAATACCGAATGCAAGTACTTACTGCTGAGAGACGCGTTCGAGCATCGGGATATGGTCAGGGTGCAGCTCAAAGCCGATCTTCGCAATACCCGCTCGCAGACGGCGATCGAGCGAATCGGCGCAGTCAAAGAAGGGGTGCTTCGCAACCACCGCATCCTTCACGACGGTTACATTCGGGATACCGTCATGTACAGTATAACGAACCAGGAATGGCCGGCGGTCAAAGCCAATTTGGAGTCGTTTCTTCTAGAGTAGCTTTTATAGGTTGTCGAACTAGGAAGATAGTCTTATAGTAGGAGGAGAGCGACATTTATTGGCAGACAGAAGCGGGGCTAGCATGATCTATGAACTACAATTTATATCTATTCGCACTGCTGATCGCAGCCACCTGTTGCTCGTTGGTCATGTGCTATCTTTCTTGGCAAAGAAGAGAACTTCCGATTGCGATTAGCTATGGCTTGGCTCTGTTTACCGGCGTATTTTACTCATTCGGATATGCCTTTGAAGTTGTCAGCGAGACATTAGAGCAAATCCGCTTCTGGCTGCGAATTGAATATATCGGTATTCCTTTCGGACCTGTGCTTTGGATGATTATGCTGCTGCAGTATACGGGCCATCAATCGTTAGTTCGTAAATGGGTCGTCGCGCTTTTGATGGTCGTTCCTATACTTACTTTTACGGCTCATTATACGAATGAGCGACATCATTTGTTTTACAAGAGCATGACGTTGAATGAGTCGGAAGGTTTCCCGTTGGTTTCTTTGGTGAAAGGCCCTTATACCACCTTCATATCGCCTATTCTTATATCCTTATTGCAATAGGAATGGGCCTGCTCATACAAATGTACCGAAAAGCGAAGCCGCATATGAAGAAGCAAGTTGCCTTCATGTTGATCGGCTCTTGCGGTCCTTTTGGGTTTCCGCTCATTTATCTCAGCGGTGCATTCGATATGCCCATTGACCTCTCTCCATTCGGATTCGTTTTCTCGGGTATCTTCTATATGTTAGGTATTTTTCATTTCGATATGCTGAGATTAGCCCCGTTAGCTCTGCGAAAAGTATTCGAATCGATGCAGGATGCGGTTATCGTGTTCGATCTGGATCACAATTTAACCAGTTTTAACCACTCGGCGCATCGAGTGATTGAAGATTTGCATAAAAATAAGGTGGGGCAACCCTCCGTTGAAGTATTTTCCCAATACCCCGTACTGCTTGCAACCATTCTGCAACCACCTTCCTCCATTAGTAAAATCCAACTTTCAGGTCGAGCCGACGATCCGTTTTATAATGTCCATCTGTCGCTTATTCGTGACAAGAAAGAAATGCCCGTTGGCAAAATGCTGATCTTAAGCGATGTAACGGAAATGGTGCGGGTTGAGGATAGACTGCTCGATAATGCAAGACAGCTAAGCGAGCTCAATACGTTCAAAGATAAGATGTTTAACGTCGTTGCTCACGATATTCGCGATCCTCTTGCGGTACTCGTCAATCTCATGGAGCTGATGGAGGACGAGATGGAGGCTTGCGGCGAGAGCCATGACGAAATCGTACACGAAATGGGACAGCAAATTCAGAATACTTTTACGCTGGTAGAAAGCTTGCTGGATTGGTTTCGAACCCAAAGGGGCGGCATGGTTTTTAGTCCGGTCGAAAGGGATTTGGCACAGACGGTTCAGACCAATGTTCGTTTACTTCGCGTTCGCAGCGAGGGGAAGCAGATTCGATTGATATCCGAAATCCCGAAGGATACGTTTGTGTATGCCGACAAAGAAATGCTCGATCTCATTATCCGCAACTTGCTGTCCAATGCTATTAAATTTACAAACTCCGGAGGCGTCATCCGATTAAAGGCAGATCGTCGAGACGATAAAATGATTGTATCCGTGAGCGATACGGGAGAAGGAATATCTTCGGATCAAGCCGATTCGTTGCTGCAGGAAGCTTATCCGGTCTCTTCGACCGGAACAGCCGGAGAGCGCGGCGTCGGGCTGGGACTTACCTTATGCAGAGAGTTTGTCCGCTTAAACGGGGGAGAAATATGGTTTGACAGTATGCCCGCGCAAGGCAGTACCTTTTATTTCTCTATCCCCCTTCCTCTCGAAGTCCCATCGATAAGTTTCGGCAGCATGAAAGGGGCAGTGTGATGAAGGTCGTCATGATCGATGATGAGAAGGCGATGCATTTAATCATGAAACGGATGATTGCTAAAGTTGGGAATGTCGAGATTGTGGGGAGTTTTACGGAGACGGCAACGGCATTTTCTTATATCGCGAACCATGAGGTGGACCTCGTATTCGTAGACATTAATATGCCAAGGGAGAACGGCTTGGAGTTTGCCCAGCGATTACGGGAAAGCGGCAAACAAACGAAGCTTGTTTTCTTAACGTCCCACAAAGAATACGCGCTAAATGCCTTCGATGTTTATGCATTCGACTACATCGTGAAACCTGTTGAACAGGATAGGATTAGCAAAACGATTCAACGAGCACTTGCGGATTTACGCTCGGAACGATTAATGCAAGCGAAGCGGGAGCCAGCCTCCAATAAAGCTGCGTTCAACTGCTTAGGCGGAATCGATATTCAGAACTCGCAAGGCGAGAGGGTCAAGTGGAAATCAAGTAAAAGCGCGGAATTGTTCGGTTATTTACTCATTCACAAAGGTAGATTCGTATCTAGAATTCGTATCATTGAAGATATGTTTGGCGGCATGCCGCAGAAAAATGCCGAAAGCTATTTGAACACGTCGGTCTATCAGTTGCGCAAGGCTTTGGATACGGTTGGACTGAAGGAGTATTTGCATTCCGACAACAACCATTATGCACTAAGTCTTAACGATGTGCGCGTTGATCTCTTGAGCTTTGAAGAGGGCTGTAGACAGATGACCGAAGTGGATGAGACCCATATCGAACAGGCGTTAGAGCTTGAACAGCTGTATACGGGGAATTTGTTTGGAGATCGTGCCTTTGATTGGGCGTGGAACGAGGTTGAACGGCTATTGCTGCTGTATACTTCTTATACCCATCGATTATGCGTCAGTTTGTTGAAAAGAAACGAGTCGAGTACGGCCATCCGGTTATTGATGAAGCTCATTGCGCGCAACGAACTGGATGAACATTCCGTGATGCTGCTTATGAAGGCGTTGGCGTTGCAAAACAACAAGGAAGCTTTAACAAGGCAATATTTGCAATATGTCGACATTTTACATAAAGAAATCGGAACAAAACCTTCTCCTGAAGCTGCGGCTTTATACGAAAGATTGCTGTTGGAGTTGGATTCATAGATCAGGTATTGGACATACGGAATATCAGGAGCCCGGTCGTAAGGGCTCTTTTTGCTGTCGGAGTTTGTCATTTTGCCGTCATTGGCGTGAGATATACTTGGATTTGGTCGGAAATGAAAGAATTATAGGAGGAAGAATAATAATGCGAAAAATTCACCAAAAAGCAACAGCAATCTTCTTGGCCATGTTAATGGTACTGGGAGGAATGACGGGTCTATTAACGCCGGGAGGAAGCAAGGCGTATGCGACGGGGTTACAAACGATCAGTGATGCAAATATCACTAACGTTGTCACAAGCGCTGATCATAAAACGGTTACATTGACTACGAATATGTTTATGACTCCTAGATCAGATGTGTCTGTTACGGATACTGTATATGTGAAAAGAACCGAGCCAGGTGCATTTGTCAGCTTGACTGCCGATTCGGCTGCGAATACAGTGACTGTTACGCCGACATCTCCCGATGGAGACGATCAAACCGTGTTCGTCCTTACTTTTGATGTTCCTTTAATAGGATTGGTTAATCAGATTCAAATTCAAGGTCAAAATTTTGATGCCCACGATAATATGCAGTATGTCGGCAATGCGACAACAGGACCATTGGATCTTAAGGCTCCTGCGTATGTAGGGTCAACCTCCAGGAATGGTGAATGGGTGGAATTGTATTTTGATGAAAATCTGGTTTATAACACGGATGAGGATATAGAGACCTTTTTACGTAGCAAAATGAGTATTTCGACGGACGGAACGACTTTTGAGGTAATTCCAGAACATATGTATTTGAGCTTCCGAGATAATTGGATATATCTAGAAGGTAGATATAATATGAAAGTCATTTTAGGTGAGAATACGCGTATTAAAATCGCAAGCGGAACCTTCATGGATAGTATGGGTAATCTCAATGATGAGATGAATCTAGATGTAACGCCTCCAGTTATTCAAAGCGCAGTACTTAGCGATGCGGACAAAAAGGTGACGATTACGTTTAACGAGAGTATATTCGAGAATACGGATTGGATTGATGGCGACTTACAAGACTACATTTATTTAAAGAAAAATGGGACGCGGACAGACTGGGTCGTAGGCGATGGCAATGGCGATGGCATCAATGATGATAGCGATACTGTCTCCATTGTTGACGGGAAGCTTGTCGTAACATTCGCGCAAGCCCTCGTTGGTAGGAACAATCAAATTGTTATTGATGGCTATGTGCTGAAGGACTTTGACGGTAACATTGCTACAAATGAAACGATATCTCCTACGATTGAAGTAGGAGCAGTAACAGACATTACACCACCTAAATTGTTAAATTACTATTTTTCGAGTGACAAAACGAATTTAACGTTTGTGTTCGATGAGGATGTGTTGAGTAATACAGCGGACTTTAATTCGAGAATAGATAAAGGTGGTTCTACATGGAGTTGGGGAAACGGCATCGCAGTGGAATTCTTGGCAAATACGATAATTTTACACTTTAATGAACCAGCGACCGGATATCAGTATTATATCTCAATTTATTCCAATTCAATAAAAGATAAGGCTGGAAACGTCTTGAATGACGGCATTTACACAAACTGGATGTATCCGAATACGCCATTAGTCCTTAATTATGGAAGAATTTCTCAAAATGGTCGGTTGTTGAACTTAGACTTTAACCTTGATCTAGCTGACAATACGATAGTTGACGGGATATCGCATTTAAAAGAAATGATTAAAGTTTCAACGGATCAAGGTGTAAACTTTGAGCCATTAGCCGTAGAAGATGTTGTGACCATCAGAGGTAACCGGCTACTCGTTTTATTCCACAATGCAAAGAAGAGCGGAACCCTTCAAGTTATAGTTGAAGCAGATGCAGTAAGATATTCACATCTCATTAATGGTTTACGGAATTCAGAAATTAAAACAGTGATTGTTGACAACACTCCGCTCCTTAAAGGTTATTTCTTCAGTAATTCTGCAAGTGAATTTGAATTCGAGGACGATGCGTCTTGGAGAAGTAAAGTAAGAGATGTGATTGTATATGTATATGAAGGTGATGACGAAGTTGAAAGGAAATTGACCAGTTCGGAATACACTCTGACCGCAGGTAAGCTTACGATTAACAAGGGTGTATTTCAAAAAGGCTTCGATTATAGAGTTTATATCGATGCTGACGGTTATAGCAGGAATGAGATTAGAGGCGAAGCATTTAATTCTTCTGAACTCTTTTACATGACTGCACCGGTAATCAGCAAGCAAAGCGGAATTGTGGCTAAAGTCAATCTCCTTCGAGATAATGATATTGATGTTGACAATGGCTCGACACAAACGGTCGTTTTCGAGTTATTTAATGGAACGACACCTGTAAGCATTGTAGCTTCCGAGTTAGACGTGTATACAGGTACTTATACCGCGCAATTTAACGTTATAGACGCTGCTACGAATGATAAATATTCGGTTAAAGCGTTTGTATTAAATAAATTCAGCAACGATTACACTAATGTTGGTTTGAAAATGACAACGGAAGTGACGCAAACGGAATACGATTTGATGTTGAACGAACAGATACATAATAACCAATAACAACGGGTGAGGGGACGAAAGTTAAAATGAAATTTCAAAAATTTAGTTTCGTATTAACCCTGATGCTTATTATAGGGCTAATACCATTCACGGCATCCGCTGCGAGTGCTTCCGTTTCCTTGAATGCCGTACCATCGATTCATCCAGGGGAATCCGTTACCATCTCGGGGACATTCTCATTGTCGGAAGTCAATATAAAAGTCGTTCGTCCAAGTAATAGCGTCGTTTTCTTCGATATCGTGAAAGTGAACGCGGCGGACGGTAAGTTTTCAACTTCGTTTACTTTAGGCAGCGGTGAAGCGGCGGGAACATACAAGATTGTTGCCGGACAAGGGAATGATGTAGGCACTCAAGACCTTGTTGTTGTAGCGAAACCAGTCGTCGGAGGCGGCGGAGGCGGTGGAGGCGGTGGACCATCCATCGTAACTTCCACGAATGGTAAATTGACGCTTCCGGCAGGTGGAACAGGCGTAGTTAGCTTGGAAGATAAAGTTACGGTCTCTATTCCTGCGAATGCTACTAGCAAAGAATTGAAATTAACGATAGAAAAACTGTTAACAACTCAGAATCTTTTAACGAATAAAGAGGTTCTACTCAGCTCGATCTTTGAGATTCTGAAAAACTTCCCGGAAAACTTCAGCAAGCCAGTGACGTTGACCTTTGTATTCGACTCGGCAAGTCTGAAGGGTAATCAAAAGCCGTCCGTATTCTATTACGACGAAGTGAAGAAGGTATGGGTAGACATCGGCGGCAAAGTAGACGGCAATCATATTACCGTCGAAGTCGATCACTTTACTAAATTTGCGGTACTCGCCGTAGGCCAAACGGATACGGATACTAAATTTAGCGACATCTCCGGTCACTGGGCTGAGGCCAATATCAAGCAAGCAGTAAGTATGGGCATCGTTAAGGGTTACGCCGACGGAACATTTAAACCGGGTAAAACCGTAACTCGTGCGGAATTCGCGGTCATGTTGATGAATGCGTTGAAACCGCAAGAGGAAGGATCGGCGTTGATATTCTCCGACTCGGCGAAGATTGGTGCTTGGGCACGGAAAGCGGTCGCGCAAGCGGTACAAGCAGGCATTATTAAAGGCTATAAGGATGGTACGTTCCGTCCGGATGCGGAAATTACGCGCGCGGAGATGGCTGCTATGCTCGCCAATGCTGCGGGTCAGTCTAGCCAATCGAATGCCGCAACCGGCTTCGCGGATGACAAAGATATTCCTGCATGGGCGAAGGCAAGCGTTGCTTATGTGAAGCAAGCTGGCATTGTGCAAGGAAAAGGCGATAACCAATTCGCTCCTCAAGATCAAGCAACGAGGGCTGAAGCCGTAACCGTACTATTGAAATTACCAGCTCAGCAGAAAAAGTAAAAGCCTGTTTCGAACAAAATAATGCGATTCAAAGCAGAAACGGCTTCCGCCATCCCGGCGGGCCGTTTTTGTTTGATCTATTAGGAAGAATAAAATTCTTCTCCTCTACACCAACATCTAGGTGTGAAAATGATGCTGTCGATTTAATGTTTATAACTCATTTTGGATCAAGGATCTATCCTATATAGATGGCAAAAATGAATCCATTAAATTACTCTGAGTACGCTCTCAAGCACGGATGGGGCTATAGTGCCAAAAAGTAACGCTATAGCGCTGACTCCGAGCACGGATGGGGCTATAGTGCCAAAAAGTAACGCTATAGCACTGACTCCGAGCACGGATGGGGCTATAGTGCCAAAAAGTAACGCTATAGCACTGACTCCGAGCACGAATGGGGCTATAGTGCCAAAAAGTAACGCTATAGCGCTGACTCCGGGCACGGATGGGGCTATAGTGCCAGAAATTCAGCGACTTACAGCTCACTCCCCCTCGGTATCCGACCAATTTGACCCCTCAGAGCACTCTATCCTGTGCACCAACTCTCCCATACCCGCCATCCGATGAAGATAAGGTACTTAACAATGATGGACAAGCACTGATTTCGATTTTGAGCCTGTCTTGCTATAGAAGGTGACGGATTCTATATTGCTGTCTATATAAAAGTGGCTGCAGATCAATTGATAGCGATTTTCTTATTAAGAGACGGCTGACCTCAAACAAAAATCGATTTGACGCGGAGTGTGAATCAGGTTATCCCCAGTTAATAGACAGCTTCAAAATGGCACTTAGAAACCGTTTCGAATCTTGAAAAATAAAATCAGCTTATCCCTCATAGATATATAGATAGGAGGGGAGGTTAGCCGATGTTGATCATTGTCTTCATGTTAGTCGGATGTCTTTCCGGCTTTTTTCTTTTCAGAAAAAACACGTTGCCGAGCTCCCGGGAGCACGATCAGATTCAAAGGAAACTGTCCGTGATCATTCCCGCCAGGAATGAAGAATACAACTTGTCCCATTTGCTGCAATCGCTCAAGTCGCAAAGCGTCGCCCCTTTCGAAATCATCGTCGTGGACGATTTCTCGGAGGACGGAACCCGGGAAGTCGCCGAGAGCTACGGGGTCAAGGTCGTAACGAATAGCAGTCTCCCCGAAGGATGGACAGGAAAAAGCTGGGCCGTGTGGAATGGGGTTTCGCACGCTTCCGGCGATGTGTTCGCCTTCTTGGACGCCGATATTCGGCTGGCGCCGAACGCTATCGCGTCGTTATTGCAAGCAAGGGAACGGACGATGGGAGTGCTATCGGTCGTTCCGTTTCATCATACGGAGAAGCTGTACGAGAAGCTGGCCATGATCTTGAATTTGCTAGGTCTGTTCGCGTTCACTTCGGTGTTCGAGAGGAAGAATCCGAGGAAGGGGTTATACGGCTCCTGCATCATAGCACTAAAGGAAGATTATGAACGGATCAACGGCCACGAAAGCGTTAAGTCCGAAGTGCTGGACGATCTGTTCCTAGGATCGAAGTTCATGGATGCCGGCATCCCGGTCACGAATTATATCGGATATGGCATGGTCTCTTTCCGTATGTACCCGCAAGGCATCCACAGCGTAATCGAAGGTTTCAGCAAAGGAGCGGTCCTAAGCACTTCGACGCTAAGCCCTCGGACGATCATCCTCGTCGCGATCTGGGTGATCGGACTGCTAGCCTCGGAAACCGCTCTGATCTTCGTTAACACGTCATGGGCGTTGCCATTGTTGGCCGGGTATCTTCTGTATATGGCGCAGATCTTCTATTTGAATAAATACGTCGGCGTTTTCGGACTCCTCATCCCCGTCCTGCATTTCATCTCCTCGTTATTTTTCATCTTCATCATGCTCTATTCGTTCTATCAGGTATTCGTCATCGGACATGTCAAATGGAAAGGGAGGCACGTCCGAGTAGGGGGCATGCGGAATCGATGATCCTTCTATTAATCGCGGCCGCTTTTCTATCGGGCTCTCTCATGTTCTCTTATTGGTTAGGTCAACTAACGAAGAAAAACCTTAGAACCGTCGGAGACGGGAATCCGGGTGGCTTGAATTTGTGGAAGGCAGCCGGGTTTCCGTTAGGTTTTGCCGGTATCGCGCTGGACTTTATGAAAGGGTACCTTCCGCTGCTGTGGTTACTTGGAACCGAATATGCCCATGGTTATCGCATTGTTCCTCTAGCCATCGCTCCTCTTGCGGGCCATGCCTTTTCTCCGTTTCTTCGAGGAAAAGGGGGTAAAGCGATAGCTGTCACCTTCGGCGTATGGAGCGCGTTAACGATGTTCGAGGCTTCATTGGCTTATGCCGTAATTTTGGCGGTGATTTCAGTCTTTACCCGCTTGCTCCGAGGACGCGGCCATAACTCCGCCGAGGCGGACGGCTTGCAGGTGGTCGTCGGGTTTTTACTTTTATCCGTTTATTTGTATATAAGCATATACTCCGTTGCTCTTCTCTGGATTTGGTTTGGAAATTTCGCCATACTCGCTTATACGCACAGGGCGGAAATCGTTTCATGGGCGAGAAGGACGTACGGCCGTAATAAGAGAAAATCGCAATCTTAAACCGATCGAGGAAGAACCCGGCCATCCGCAGGCAATTCTTGCTATTCGCGGGTTAGGATACAAATTGTCGAAAGAGATACAAAGAAATGAAGGTAAGATGACGACCGACGGCGAACTTCAAAGAGAGAGCGATACCGAGGAGGACGGTCGTTATGGACAATAAATCCGCGTATGAATCCATTGATCATTACATTTCCCATTTTCCGCCCGAGGTCCGGGAAATTCTTCGAACGTTAAGGAAAGTCATTCGGGACGCCGCGCCGGACGCGAAGGAAAAGATCAGTTACCAGATGCCGACCTTCGAGCAGCAGGGGAATTTGGTGCATTTTGCCGCATACAAAAATCATATCGGATTTTACCCGGGAGCAAACGGAATCCATGAATTCCAGCCAGAGCTGGCGGGATACAAAGGGGCTAAAGGGTCGGTACAATTTCCGATAGACAAGCCGTTGCCCTATGAGCTAATCCGTCGGATCGTTCAGTTCAGGATTGTCGATAATCGTAGACGGGCGGAAGCCAAGACAGCCAAACAGAAATCTAAGAAATAATATAAACTTAATTGCAGGAAGGAAGAGTTCAATTGAATAACCCGATGGTCGGCATAGATTGGATTGAAAAGAGCGAGGATGAGCTATTCCATTCGGATAGCGTTATAACCGTAGATACGATGGTTCAAGGTTTCGAGGCCGAAGTCGTGAAGATCGGGACGGGCAGAAGGAGCTACGTGCTTAAAGTATGGAATAAGAGCTCCAAGCCGGATATTCGTTTCCAGTACTCCTTGCTGAACGTTCTTCATGAACGGGAATTGGCCGTCTCCAAACCGGTAGGCTGGGGCTTTAACACTGCAAAGGATCAGGCGTTATTAACGACCTTCGACGGAATGCCGTTTCGACCGCAGAACGTTAAGAGAATAGCCGAGCTTGCGGACATTCTTTCCCGAATCCACCGCATGCGAGCAGAGGATATCAGCAATTTGCCTCTGCACGATTTTACAGATTATTTTTTCCCGGGCGTAAGCGACTTTCCTAACTTGCAAGAATCTCTGATTCCTCTCGTGCGGGATGCAGAGTTAAAACAAGACCGACTCATTCATGGAGATTTCCATCTCAACAATATCGTGGAAGACGATGGGCGGCTTACCGTGATCGATTGGACGAACGGGCAGCTCGGAGATACCAGATATGATTTCGCATGGTCGCTGCTGCTTAAACGGTTATACGTTTCCGAGCTTTACGCGACAGCTTTTCGATCCGCCTACTTGTCCGCGATTGAGATTTCGCAGGTTGAACTTGAACGATTCGAAGCGCTCGCGTGCCTTAGGTGGATACTGCTAAATAAATACGGAGCCACCCCCGGAGGGCCGGATACGATGAAGAAGCTGAAAGGCATCGTTCAAGCCAATCCCTATTTGAAGGCGAATCTTGTTGATCGAGCTTAAGAACGCGCTAGGATAGATTTAGTTCATATGGGAAACGGAGATCATCCTCTTGCGAAAAACGGTCCTCTTTATACTCGGCCTCGTATGCGTATTTCTTTTCTATTTTACATTCGTATCGGCGTACAAAGTATTTCGCTCGAATTGGCAATTGCCGCAACTATCGGAACGGGAGCAAGCCCAATACCGATTGGTTCTGATTACTCAGGAGCTGGAGACGCCATTCTGGGTTAAGGTCGGCAACGGCGCGATCGAGGAAGCACGGCAGCTTGGGGCAAGCATCGAGGTATGGGGAAGTTACAACAAGAACCAAGAGGATTTTTTGAAAAAAATCGAAATCGCCATCGACTCCAAAGTAGACGGCATTATCGTTCAAGGGCTGGATACGGACGGATTCAACGAGCTAACGAAAATAAAAGCCTCTTTCTACGGCATTCCTATCATTACCGTAGCGAACGACGTGCCGATGGTTGAAAGCATTAGAAGAACGTATGTCGGTTCCGATCAATTCTTGGCAGGTCAAATGATTGCTAGACAACTGTTGTCGGATATGGGAACGGAAGGCAGCGTAATCCTTATAGGCGACAGCCGCCAGGAATATTATCAGCAGCAACGGTTGAACGGCATTCATGACGTGTTGGAGAATTACCCGTACGTTCGCACGGAATATGCCGAAACGCCAGAAACGAGAGAACGGGTAATTGCCGCTACGCAAGATCTGATGAACAGGGTACCCGACGTGGATGCCTTCGTCGCCGTTAACGCGAATATCGCGGGAGCGATGGTTCAAGAGATCGGCAGACGTTCCCAGGTAGATCCCTATTATATTTACTCCTTCGATGATAGCCCCGAATCGATGTCATTGCTTATGCAAGGCAAGATTGACGGGATGATCGAACAATCCCCCGAAGAGATGGGTAAGATCAGCGTAAATCTCATGATCCAATGGCTGAGCGGTCAGACGGTTCCACTCAATACGGACGGATATCTTACCGATATCCGGATGTTGAAGGCGGGGGCGCAATGAACAGCATCCAGAAGAAAATATGGACGTTGGCCGCGGTTGTCTTGTTTATCATGGTGGCGATTTGGATCACGCTGACTTACTACAACCAGAAAACCCAGAATCAATACAACGATATTTTGCAACGGTATTTGCGCATGAACGAAGTGACGAGCACGAGTCAACAGACGATTACGAATCTGAACAACTATTTGCTTGCATCCTCTCGGGATAATTTGACGCAGCTTAATTTGAGCAAGGAGAAGATGCGCAAAGCACGGGTCGATGTGCTCGAATTACGCAACGAGGAGAACGAATTCGCTCTGACCAACTACATGAACTTGATCGACAGTCTCGTGGAGACGACCGATCGGTCGCTGATGTTCCAGTCGGAGAAGGAAACCGAAGAATCCGCCAAAGCGTTCTCGGAAGCGACGCGCATTAGCAAGTACATCTCCGAGATGACGCTTACCCTGCTCGATACGGAACTAAAGACGTATGACCGTTTCTATCGCGGCATTATCGAACAATCGTCAGAATTGAAGAAGCTTGGCGTCTGGCTGTTGCTATTGATCACGTTCCTGCTCATGCTCTTCACTTACGGGTTCTCTATGAGCATCACCCGCCCGGTGCTGAAGCTGACGCAAGCGGCGAAGGAACTGTCGCGGGGCCGATTCGATCTGCAGATCGAAGTGGAGTCCAACGACGAAATCTCCTTCCTCGCGAAGATGTTCGATCGAATGCGCATTAACATCAATAACCTGATCTCGGAAATTCAACAGAAGGCGCAGCTCGAGAACGAGCTTCAGCAGAGCAAGCTGTTGCTCCAGGAAAGCCAGCTTCGCAGCCTGCAGAGCCAGATTAATCCGCATTTTCTGTTTAATACGCTGAATACGCTTTCCAAGAAGGCTTACCTCGAGGGCTCGGAAGAAACGAGCGATCTGTTGGCGAGCGTTGCCGGGTTACTGCGTTATAACCTCAAACGGTTGGATAGATCCGTAACCCTCTACGATGAGGTTAATGTATTACGGCAGTATATCGAAATTCAGAAAGCGCGCTTTACGGAGCGTATGCGGTTTGTTACGGACATCGACGAGTCCTGCCTCTTCATCCAGCTTCCCGGTCTCACTCTTCAACCGATCGTCGAGAACGCCGTTATTCACGCGGTCGAACCGAACGAAGACGGCGGTACGATCCGGTTCCGCGTATCGGATGACGACGAGCGGGTGACGATCGAGATCGAAGACGACGGTCCCGGTATGTCGGAGCTTAAGATTAAGCAAATTCTGGAGGAGCATCCGATGGAGACGGAAGGGCATTCGACCGGCATCGGGTTCAGTAACGTGGTCAGGCGGTTGCGCCTTTTCTACGGTCATGACGATGTCATCGCGATCGAGAGCGGCGCCGATCAAGGCACGAAGGTCATTCTGACCATTCCGAAGATAAGGGGAAACGAGAGTTATGATAAAGCTCCTGATCGTGGATGACGAACAGATCGAGCGGGAAGGTTTGCAAGCGATACTGCTGAAAGGCTTTCCCGAGCTCGTCATCGAACAAGCGAAGAACGGGAACGTCGCCGTTCAGATGACCGAGCAGTTCCAGCCGGATCTGATCTTAATGGATATCAAGATGCCGGGGATAAACGGGATTGAAGCGGTCGAACGGATCGGGTCGAAGTATCCCGACATTAAATTCGTCATGGTTACGGCATACGATACGTTCGAATACGCGCGCAAGGCGATTAGGCTTGGCGTGAAAGATTATTTGCTCAAGCCGAGCAAAGCCAGCGAAATTCTGGCGACCGTAGGGAAAGTGCTGAAGCAGATCGAGGAAGAACGGCTATCCCTGGAAGCGAACCGCCTTCAACAGGACGCGCTTCAGAAGGCGATGCCGCTCGTCGAGACGGACGTCGTTACGCAGTTGTTGTTCGATCACGTGCATGAGGTGCATCTGGACGAGTTGGTCGGTTTGCTGGGCATTCGAACGACGGCCGAGAAATTCGCGATGCTCATTCTCCTGCCTCCGGGCTCGGAAGGGTTCTATTCCGCGATTAAAGAAAAGATCCGGCAGTCGGCGAGCGGTTGGGTTGGCGCGTTGTACGGTCGGCAAATCCCGATCATCGTGTTCCGGGAGCCGGACAGATCGTTCCGGTCGCAAGCGCTTTCCCTCGCAACCGAGCTACTCTCCGTAGCGAAGCCAGGAGTCGGTACGGGCTGGTTCATCGGGATCGGTAACGTGTGCGGGTCGCTCGATCAGATCCGGCAATCTTATCAGGAGGCTCTAATCGCTTCCATGGATCCTTCACTCCCCGTCAAATACAGGTTTTATTCGGACATGCCCGTTCTCGGCGTCGTTCGGGACGGACAGTTGGTTAAGCAGCGGGAAAAACAGTTTTTCGATCAAATCCGGCTAGGCCAGTGGGAACAAGTGCATGCGGACTTCATGGATTTCATCCGAAGCTACGAGCACGAGGGGGCAGATCTGCTGCAGACGCAGCAGAGGGTACTGGAGCTTCACTGGATCGCCTCGCGGGTGATGAACGAGATGGGCATCGAAACGGATACGCCGCTCTACTCCTTCCAGGCGCAGGATTATCGACAACTGCGCGCCGAATCGGGTAACCTGCTCGATCGGATGCGGCAATCGTACATGGAACATTATGAAAGACTGGAGCCGGACACGATTCAGCAGATCAAGCAATATATCGTAGAGCATTCCCACGAGGACATCACGCTGGAAGCGATCGGGAAGAGGGTAGATTTGAGCCCGTTCTATATTAGTAAGATGTTCAAGGAGCAGCTTGGCGTCAATTACATCGATTTCTTAACCGAATGCCGCATCGACAAAGCGAAGAAGCTCATGGGCGATCCGGAGAAAAGCTTGAAGGAAATCACGTTCGAGGTCGGGTATCACGATCCGAACTATTTCAGCAAGGTGTTCAAAAAAATGTGCGAGGTCTCTCCTACGGAGTACCGGAAAACGCTTCTCGGCAAAAAAAGTTGAAAACCGTGGCGATCGTGAATGGAAAGGGGGAGAAGCGAATGGGGAAGCAAAGGTATCTGATCGTGCTTGCGCTGGCATTGATCTGTCTTGTCTCGGCCTGCGAAGAGAACGGCAACAAGCGCGGAACGCCTAAGCCGACAATGGCCGCTAAGCCTACGCCCACGGTAGATTCCGGTGCGAATCCCGGCGTTGAGGGAAAGAAAATCAAAATCGGGTTTTCTATGGACACGCTGCAGGAAGAGCGTTGGCAGAAGGACAGGGATTTATTCAAGGAAGCCGTGTTGGCGTTAGGCGCGGAGGTGGAGATTATGGAGGCTAACGGCGACGATGCAAGACAAATTTCCCAAGCCGAAACATTGATCGGTCAAGGCGTCGACATTCTTGTCGTCGTTCCGCATAATGCCGAGGCAACGGCGACAATCGTTAAGAAGGCTCATTCGGCAGGCATCAAGGTTCTCTCTTACGATCGCCTGATCAAGAACGCGGACATCGATCTCTACGTATCGTTCGATAACGAGAAGGTGGGCGAGCTCCAAGCGAAGGCGATCACGAAATTGGTGCCTAAGGGCAAATATGTTTATATCGGCGGGGCGGAAACGGATAACAACGCCCATCTTGTCAAACGAGGCGTATTTAACGTTTTACAGCCGTTAATCGACAACGGGAGCATAACGGTCGTCTACGACCAATGGACGAAGGACTGGAAGCCGGTTAATTCGCTAGCCCATATGAGAGACGCGCTCAACGCCAACGACAATGAGATCGACGCAGTTATTGCCGGGAACGATGCGACGGCGGGCAGCGCCGTTCAGGCGCTTGCTGAGCATGAACTCGCCGGTAAAATTCCGGTTGCCGGTCAAGATGCGGAGCTTGCAGGCGCTCAGCGGATCGTCCAGGGGATGCAAACGATGACCGTGTATAAGCCGATCAAAGCGTTAGCCTACAAAGCCGCCGAGCTTGCGGTTAAGATGGCGAAAGGCGAGAACGTCGGCGCGGACCGGAAAGTGAACAACGGGAAAATCGAAGTGCCGTCCGTTCTCCTTCCGCCGATTGCCGTAAATAAGCTGAATATCGACGAGACGATCATCGCCGACGGTTTCCATGCGAAGGAAGACGTTTATCGCAACGTGGGAACCGGGAAGTAAATGGATGGATCGAGGACTAAGGGAGCTTAAGGAAAACCGTCAGGGGGCTGACGGTTTTTTTGCGGCATGAGGATGGGAATCGTCCTCGCAAGGTAGCTGTTTGCTCGATTTAAAGCGGCGTAGCCGTTACTACTCAGGTCAACTTCTTTTAGGGAGTATTACTAGGCACTTTTTAGTCTGCTTCACCGTAGTCGTCATCCAGCCTCACACTAAGTAACATCCTCCGTCGTCAGCCGACCTTTGGCGGAGATAACGTACTCTCAGTTCGTATCGTGGTTCGTTAGCCGAAAGTTGGGAGGTAAAGAAAGAATCTCTCCGTATTTGGGGAGACCTGAGTAGTAACGGCGCAGCCGCTCTAATTCCTCGCAAGGTAGCTGTTTGCTCGATTTAAAGCGGCGCAGCCGCTCTAATTCCTCGCAAGGTAGCTGTTTGCTCGATTTAAAGCGGCATAGCCGCTCTAATTCCTCGCAAGGTAGCTGTTTGCTCGATTTAAAGCGGCGCAGCCGCTCTAACTCCTCGCAAGGTAGCTGTTTGCTCGATTTAAAGCGGCGCAGCCGCTCTAATTCCTCGCAAGGTAGCTGTTTGCTCGATTTAAAGCGGCGCAGCCGCTCTAACTTCAGCTCAAGGTGGTTGTTTGATCTATACCTCTTCAGTAGAAAACTTCGTTGGAGTAAATTAGACTGCGTAGATGCCGGATGAGACATATAGTCGTGAATAGCCCGGCTGAGTCGGGTTACATCGGCCAGAGCAGGCAAATTGGCGGGAATCGCCAAGTTTGTGCTAAGAGGTACCTTCAATCCGCCTCCCCCGTTCCAAAAACCATAAAAAAGTATAGACGGTTGTAAAAGAATGCTAGTAGTTAGCGCTTTCATCCCTGAATTTGGGTGCTATAGTTGTTCTTGTTAGCCGCTAAGTCCAATTTCGAGAGGGGTATGAAAATGAAAAAAACCATCAAGTCGATTTCTTTAGCGCTCGTTATTATGATGTTAGCCATTATCGTTGCAGCTTGTAACAAGGGCGGCGACAAATTGAGCGTCGGTATCGTATTGCCGACCAAAGACGAGGAAAGATGGCTTCAGGATGAACAAAGGTTCAAAGAAGCTCTCGACGGCACGAAATATACGACGGAAATTTTGTTCAGCCAAGGCTCATCCGCCAAGGAAAAAGAAAACGTAGAAACGCTGATCAACAAAGGCATCAAAGTTCTGATCATTTGTCCTTTCGACGGAGCAGCCGCCGGGGGCGCGGTCAAAGCAGCCAAAGATGAAGGTATCACAGTCATCGCCTATGACCGTCTGATTACGGGAACGGACGCAGTCGACTACTACGTCACTTTCGATAGCCTCTCGGTAGGCGCGGCGCAGGCGCAATACTTGGTAGACAACGCCAAAGGAAACGGCCAGCCGCTGTACTTGTACGCAGGCGCCGCTTCCGATAATAATGCGTTCATCTTCTTCGAAGGCGCTTGGAAGGTGCTGCAACCGAAAATCGCTGACGGTACGTTCAAAATCGCGAACTCCAGCGAAGCGGAAGCTCTCAAAGACAAAGTCGATTTGTCCCGCGAAGAGATGGGTAAAGTGATTGGTCAAGTTACAACGAACTGGGAGCCTAACGAAGCTAAGAACAAAGCTCAAACGCATTTGACCGCAGCTGCTGCCGACATGAAAGGCGATGTAGCTATTCTTGCTCCGAATGACGGGACGTCCCGTGCGATCGCGGACGTTTTCGCTTCCGATTCGGCGATCACAAGCTACACGATTACGGGGCAAGACGCAGACAAAGGTTCCGGTCAATACATTATCGACGGCAAACAATCGATGACGGTGTTTAAAGACGTTCGTACCCTCGTTAAAGATGCAATGGGCATGGCAGTCTCCATCTTAGAAGACAAAACGCCTCAGACGACCGGTACTTATGACAATGGAAAAATCCAAGTCAAAGCAAAGCAAACGGACGTTATCGTCGTCACTAAAGATAATATTAGAAAAGAGCTTGTCGATTCCGGCTATTACAAAGCAAGCGACTTCACCGGACTGTAATCCCTACAATGCAATCGCACATAGCATGAGCGGAATAGTGATAGATTCGTCTATCACTATTCCTTAATTGTAAGAGTTGTTTGGTTAAGGAGTGCATAACGATGAGCGATTACATTTTAGAGATGATTGATATCTCCAAAGAATTTACGGGCGTTAAAGCGCTCACGGATGTCAATTTCAAAGTCGAGAGAGGCGAGATTCACTGCCTGATCGGCGAGAACGGGGCAGGGAAGTCCACCTTGATGAAAGTGTTGAGCGGCGTTTATCCTCACGGTACCTATAAGGGCGACATCGTGTTCGAGGGCAGCGTGCAATGGTTCAACAAGATCAGCGACAGCGTGAAAACGGGCATCGGAATCATTTATCAGGAGTTGGCTTTGTTTCCGGATCTTACGGTGTACGAAAATATATTCGCCGGTAACGAAGTGAAGCGCGGTTCGCTCGTCGATTGGAACCGGACAATCGTCGAGGCCAAGCGGATGCTGCAAAAAGTGAAGCTGAACGTGAACCCCGAAACGTTGATCAAAGATTTGGGAGTAGGCAAGCAACAGCTTGTCGAGATCGCCAAAGCGTTAAGCAAGAACGTCAAGCTGCTCATTCTGGACGAGCCGACGGCGGCATTAAACGAGAACGACAGCGCAAACCTATTGAATCTTCTACGCGAACTCAAAAATCAAGGCATCACCTCTATTATGATTTCTCACAAGTTAAAGGAAGTTATATCCATTGCGGATAAAGCAACCGTGCTCCGCGATGGCAGAACGATCTGTACGCTGGATGCTTCCAAAGGTGAAGTGTCCGAGAACATCATCATTAAGAACATGGTCGGTCGCGAGATCGAAGACATCTATCCTAAGAGGACGAACAAATCAATCGGAGATAAAATTTTTGAAATTAGGGAATGGAACGCTTATGATCCTAAGCTAGGCAGGGAAGTCGTGAAAGAAGTCAATCTACATGTTAATAAAGGTGAAATCGTCGGAATAGCCGGCTTGATGGGCTCAGGACGGACGGAGCTTGCGCTAAGCATCTTCGGTAATCCGAAGTCGTATAAACTGAAGGGCGAATTGCTGCTGGATGGCTCTCCCAAGTCGTTTAATCATCCGAGCGAAGCGATTCAGGTGGGGATCGCCTATGTCACCGAAGACCGAAAGGGCGACGGGCTGTTCTTGATTCAAGATATCAAAAGCAACCTATCGGCCGCGAATCTCGGAGGGATTTCCTCTAAAGGGATTATTAATGACAACGAAGAAGTCGTCATTGCTAACCGATACAAAGACTCTATGTTCATAAAGGCGCCTTCCGTAGAGCAAATCGTTGGCAACTTAAGCGGAGGCAACCAGCAGAAAGTGTCTCTGGGGAAGTGGTTGTACGTCGGGCCGAAGCTGCTGATCTTGGATGAACCGACTCGTGGCATCGATGTAGGCGCTAAGTTCGAAATATACACGATCATGAACGAGCTGATCAAAGAGGGCATGAGCATTATCATGATCTCATCCGAGCTTGGAGAAGTACTCGGGATGAGCGATCGCGTGTATGTCATGGCCGAAGGCCAAATCAAAGGCGAGCTAAACAAGGATGAGGCCGATCAGGAAAAAATCATGCAGCTTGCTACGCAATAGGAGGAGCACCTATGAATTTTTTCAATGAAACGAAGTCGCTTGTCAAAGTGAATATCCGCGAATACGGCATGTACATTGCCTTATTCGTCATCATGCTCACCTTCTCGATCATGACGGACGGGCTGTTCATGTCTTCTCGTAATATTAGCAACCTTCTGGATGCCACCGGATATATTGCCGTATTAGCCGTCGGTATGACGCTTGTTATCGTCATTCGGCACATTGACTTGTCCGTCGGATTCGCGGCGGGATTCATGGGTGCGATCGCGGCTATCCTCCTGACGCAGGCAGGCTTACCTTTCTACTTCACGATTCCGATCATCCTCGTACTTGGTATCGTCATCGGTATGTTTAACGGAGTACTCGTCGCCTCGTTCGGAATTCCTGCCTTCGTCGCTTCACTCGCGGGAATGCTTATTTTCAGGGGCGGACTGTTGATGGTTACGGAAAAGAGCGGAACGATTATCGTAGATGACGAAAACTTTAACGCGATCGGCACCGGGTTCATTCCTTCGATCGCCAAGATCAACGGCCTGAACCTGCTCTCCTTAATCCTAGGGGGAGTAATGATACTTCTATACATCTACAGTGAAATATCGAATCGCAGAAGCAAGCTCAAGTATCAATTCGATGTTGTCTCTATGCGTATTTTTACAGTGAAGGTCATTTTCGTATCCGCAATCATCGCTTATATCACTTGGATTCTCGCGGGTTATAAAGGATTTTCCTGGACGGTTATCATCATGCTGATCATCGTCGTGGTCTATCACTTCTTGACTAGGAAAACCGTGTTGGGAAGACATATTTATGCCGTGGGAAGCAATCCGGAAGCCGCGCATCTTAGCGGGATTAACGTCAAGAAGATTACGTATATCGTATTCGGTTCCATGGGCATGCTCGCGGCGCTGTCCGGAATTATGTACACGGCTCGTCTCCATTCGGCGACGACGACCGCGGGTACGTTATTTGAATTGGATGCCATTGCGGCAGCGTACGTCGGCGGAGTATCCGCTGCTGGCGGCGTCGGTAAAGTAACGGGCTCTATTATCGGAGCCATAGTAATGGCTTCGTTGACCAACGGGATGAACTTGCTGGGCGTCGGTATCTCCTACCAGTACATGATCCGAGGAGCCGTACTGGCGGCGGCGGTCATCTTTGACGTCATGACCCGCAAGAAGAGAAGCTAGTAGCCGAATCGATACTGAATTTACAGATGAGCCCAAAGATGGAGTTCTCTCCATCTTGGGGCCTTTTCTCTAAAAAAAGCAAGTAACGAAGGAAAGGATATGGTCGAAATCTAGCGAATAATACAGACATCCTATCTATTGAAAGAAGAGCCATAATGAACAGGTCGTTTTTCTCGGTTACGGGTTTCATGAACAGACTTAGGTATCCCTACAAATTTACGTTAATCGGAACGCTTTTGATCGTACCTATGTGCATTTCCGGTTATTTGCTCGTTTCCGATGCGAACGAGAAATTACAGTTTGCGGTGAAAGAGCGTCAAGGCTTAGAATACCACCGGACACTATTGCAATTTAACGATTTGTTGAGTCAGAGGCGTCTAATGTGGTTAGCCGAAGATCAGTCCGAATTTGCGGCGATCATATCGAACACGGACAAAGAGTTGAAAGAGAAGGGGTCTAAGCTTGCGATCATGCAGACGCAGATGCGTGACTACCTGCGCATGCCGAATGAATGGTCAAAGATTTACGAACAGTTTAATGGCGTACTGAAGATGAATACCGATATCCACACCGGACTTCTTTACGTCGCTTATTCCGAAGTCATGGCGAATAACGGATATTTCATGTACGGCATTGGGAACGCCAGCGGATTAAAAAACGATTCGAATCGCGGACCGAACGAGCTAGGCCCGGTTGTTCTGGAACAGATTCCGCTTGTTCTTTCGCAGCTGGATTCCTTGGTCGGACTGGCGATTTACGGTACCGAAGCTAAGGAAATCAATGCGGAACAGCAGGTTCGCGTACACATATTGAGCGGATTGAATAACGATATTTTAGCTGAAATCGGGAGGAGCGTCGAACTAGGCGCGACTTATTTCGCCGACGAAGCGGGAACCTCGAATATGAGAATGACGGCAAAGCGTTGGGCTAGCGACGCTAGAACGTTTTCCGAAAAAATGAAATACGCATTCAACGACGATGAAGAGTTCGTGGAAGTGCCGGAAGGATTGATCTTAGAAGGCAGCCAAGCGATGATGACCGGCTATCAATTATATTATCAAGCGATGGGGTTAATAGAAGATTCGATTAAACAACGGGAGATTTCCCTGGAGAGGGGAAGAAATCTAACTATAGCGCTTCTATTCGTGCTAGTCGGAATTGCCGTTACGTTGTTTCTAGCGGTAAGCCTTTCCGTTATGCGTTCGGTTAAGATGTTGCAACGCACTTCGCTGGAGATCGCGGCCGGAAATCTGAACGCAAGAGTTAAGCTGGATACGAAAGACGAGTTGAAGAGCGTCGAGATCGCATTCAATGAATCGATACGTTACTTCGGAGAACTGCTCGAGCAGAAGAACGAGATGGAAAGCAAAATTACGCGTCAAGCGCATTACGATATGTTGACGGATCTCCCGAACCGCTTTCTGTTTTACGAGAAGTTTCGATCGGCCATCGCGAGACTCGAAGCAGCGGAACCGGAGAGCCGTTCGACGGGAATCGGGTTGCTATACGTCGATCTCAACGGATTTAAACCGGTGAACGATCGATACGGCCATCACGTAGGCGACGGTTTGTTAAGAGAAGTCGCTTCCCGCTTAAGGCAATGCGAGCCTGAAGAGGATGCCGCGGCACGGATCGGGGGAGACGAGTTCACGATCATCGTTCCGAACGGCGCATCTGAAGGGGAGGCCGAGCGGCTTGCCGATCGGATAGCGCAAGAGCTGCAACGGACGTTCGTGGTCGACGGCAACGCGATTACGATCTCCGGAAGTATCGGAATCGCGATATACCCCCGCGACGGAAACAATGTCGACGCTTTGATCCAGCATGCGGACAAAGCCATGTACCGGGACAAACGAAACCGCGCGGTAGGGGTACTCAACGACTAAAGGCTGTTCCGAGTTGATTTAACTTATTGATCGCCTTGCTTAACGCCTTGCTTAACGCCTTGCTTAACGCCTTGCTTAATTCGTCTTGGCTAGATTCAATTGCCAGGATACTCCGTAACGATCGTCCACCCAACCGAATTTCTCGCTGAACGGAGAGTCGCTTAACGGCATGCGAACCTGGCCTCCGTCGGACAGCTTTTCGAATACTCTCTCGATTTCTTCGCCGGAATCGCAGTTAACGAATAGCGACACGCCGGGAGTAAACGTCCATTCGTGCTTTATGGGACTGTCGATGCACATAAACAAATGATTTTTGACGGTGAATGTCGCATGCAGCACTTTGCCGTTCGCTTGCCGTATAAGACTGACGACCCGGGATTCGTCGAATACGTCCGCATAGAAATTCATTGCTTCTTCCGCTTCGCCCGAGAACGTAAGGAAGGTCGTTACCTTTTGCGTATTCAATTCCATTGTCGACAACTCCTTTTTTAGACCGTGGATGTGGTTGAGTATAAATGATGTTGTGAACGAAATTCAACCGGCCGGTTGAATTTTTTGGCGTTTCGGACTTCCTTTGAAGGAGAAATATCGTTCAAGTTGTGCCAGATAGTCGTTGATATCGGGATAGGTCAGTAGGCTGCGGGATCGGACGGGCGTATGATCAAGAGGCAGGGGGGAGAAACTCGTTGTTTCCCGCTTGCGAGGAACATGCGATAAAAATCCGGAGGGAGGCGATCGGACGTAAGGCATCGAGATCTAGAAAGCGATAACGATGTGGAATGTCCAAATCGGAATGGGAGGAATTCTAATGAGTTGGCACAAGACGAGCAAGCTAAGCGGGTACGGGTTGTCATGCTTATTGTCTGTTCTGTTGTTGCTGTCGTCCTTGCCTTTATCCGCCGCATGGCCCGGAAGCCGGATCGCTTACGCGAACCCGAACGACGTGGCTTTGCCGCCTCCGAGCGAATGGGTCGCTCCAAGCGGGGCACCGAGCGCGCCGGGAGACGCCTACGGAGTTACGTTTACGAATCCGCCGATTGCGGTAGCGCCGGGGGCGCCCGCGATCGCGGAATGGACAAGGACGGTGAAGCCGAATGAAAGCTTTACGATGACGGGCGTCCGGTTCACCGCTTCTTCGGGGGGAACGGCAGGAAGCGATACGACCGTCTGGTTATGGGCGAATACGGCCGGAGGAGGCGTGCTCGCGAAAGCCCAGATCGTCAGCGTGACGGATCAAGTGCTTCAAGCGATCGTCCCCGCCGGGGTGCCCTTCGGCATGTATTTGGTATGGGTCGAGAACGCCGCCGGAGCGAGCAGTCCTGTAGCATTGAATCGGCCGGAGCCTACATGGATGGGACCGTTCGGCAATGCCGCCGCACCGGGAAGCTCCAAGCGCCTGTTCGGCAAAAACCTGTCGCAGAGCCACGGAACGGCCAATTCCTACGTTTATTTGCAGCCGGCTGGAGGCGGAGCTTTCCAGGCGGCAACGGTAACGTCCGTCGAGCCATACGCGGTCGAGTTTACGGTTCCCGCGAATCTGACGTCCGGGAGTTACAAAGTTTACTTGCACTCGGGACACGGAGGTTCCTACGGTTGGAGCTCCCCGCTGACGTTAAACGTAGCGCCTGCATGGACGCGCGGGGCAACGGAGACGGTCGTCGCGCCGGTCGGGAGCGGCGGGGACGACGCGGTCAACATTCAGAACGCGATCGACGCCCAGCACGCCAATCCTAGCGGAGGCACCGTTAGGCTGCAATCCGGAACGTACACGCTGAAGAGACAGATCAGCCTGACGGATAACGTTCGGCTAATCGGGGCGGGCAAGACCGCGACCGAGCTGAACATCGATCCCGTCAACCAATTCCCGACGGGCATTCTGATCATCGGCGAGCACACGATGCTGGAAGCATTCACGCTACGGCAGAAGACGGGACCGAATCAGCCCCAATACGGGCCGATCAAGACGAACTTCCCGGGACCTTACGCGGACATAAGGCTCAAGGATCTCGTCATCACGGCGGATGCCGGAACGAAAGGAGGCACCGTGGACATTCGCACGTCGGGGGGAGAAGTGACCGGGTCGGATTTCTACAGGGGACTGACTTTGTCCGGGACGGATTTCTGGATTCATAACAATAACTTCTACGGCGGTCCTTACGGCGGCGCCCAAGTATCGGAAACCGAAGCCGCGACTTACACGGACGGCAATAACCTGCTTATGGAGCGCAATCATTTCGAAACGTTAAACTGGCCGACAGATGCGAACGGAAGCAAAAACTATTTGAATTTCGTGCCGGCGAACGAGCTCCAATATAAAGTATGGGCGAAGCGCGTTTTCTACTCTGCGCCGCAATTCGGCTCGGTAGAGAACTCGTACATCGCTTGGAATACGGGGACGAACGTGGCGGTGGACGATAACCGCGGCGAACTGATTTTGTTCCATGGCATCCCGAGCAAAGTGTACGCGCAAGTGGCATCCAATTCCGGAACGACGCTTACGATCCGAACCGACGGACTTATTGACGGTCAGGCGCGCAACGTCGATAATATGCCGGCGATCAGTTCGGTTCCGGGCAACATCGTGCACGGGCAGTTGGACGGACAAGCCTACGTCGTCATCATGAACGGGACGGGCATCGGTCAAGCGAGGAAAATCGTCAGCCATACTTCGTCTACGATAACGGTCGACAAGGCGTGGAGAATACCTCCGGCTGCGGATAGCAAGATCACGTTGACGTACTTGTCCAAGGACCATGTCGTCTACAAGAACAATATCGACGCGTTCCCGGAAGGGTACAACCTGTTCTATTCGGCCAGTACTGGACCCGATGCCGATGGGAATGCTTTCGGTTTCGCGGCCGAAGGCAACATTACTAACCGTACCTACGGGGGCCGAGTGCTCGGCGGATATAGCACGGGACCGGGGTATTGGAACGAGCAACGGGACGAAATCGCCAATAACGCGGTTCATAGCGGCATGAACATCGTCGCGTGGGCGTTCGACGGTTACGATTTCCTCGGTCCTTCCGTTCTCGGCTCCTATTTCCGAGGAGGGTCGGCTGCGGTGACTACGGCACAGAACAACGTGGCGTCAGGGCCTCCAGCGCTGTTTAACGCGCAGATTTCGCCGTACGAAGGCCAAGAGATCGTGGCATCGCGTAACGCCATCGCGGCGAGCGGTTTCGAAGGAGTGACGGGGAGCGGCTCGACGCTCGGCGCGCGCGCCGACCAGTGGACGCAAGTTCTCTACCGGAACAACTCGTTGACCGTACGGAATAATCCGAACGTTTCGTACGCGGCTAGGCCGGTCGAAATTCGCAAGTACAGCGAACCGTATTTCATGTCCAACTCTTACTCCGGAGCCTCTACGATATACGTGAAGACGAATAGCAGCACGCTCGCCGAGCGGCCGACGCCGCTGCTGCGTTCCCTCGAGTTCAAGGGCGGGGTCGGCGCATCGATCGGGGCTCAATCGGTTCCGCTCGCCAATACGGGCATCGCGAGCATGACGTGGACGGCGTCCGCCTCGCAGCCTTGGATCACCGCATCCGTCGGATCCGGTACCGGAACCGTCGCGGCGGAGCAAACGAACGGGTTGCTCAACGTAGCCGTTAATACTGCCGGACTTGCCGAAGGGACCTATGCAGGTACGGTTACGATCTCGACGAACGGAGGATTGTCCTCTACCGTCGGGGTGAAGCTCGTAATCGGTAACGGAGGAGGCGTCGTTGACACGCAAGCGCCGACGGTACCGACGAACCTGGCCGCTCCGAGCAAGACGGCGAACTCGGTCACGTTGACGTGGACTGCGTCCACCGATAACGTAGGCGTGGACGGTTACGAGATCTATCGCGGTGCGACGCTGGCGGGTACGGTAGCCGGTTCGGCGACGACGTTCACGGATACGGGACTGACGGCGAACACGAGCTACACCTACACGGTGAAGGCGCGCGATGCCGCGTTTAACGTATCCGCGGCAAGCGGCGCGGTCACGGTCACGACGAACCCGGGACCGGATACGCAAGCTCCGACGGTGCCGACGAACCTAGCCGCTCCGAGCAAGACGGCAAACTCGGTCACGCTGACGTGGACGGCGTCCACCGATAACGTAGGCGTGGACGGTTACGAGATTTATCGCGGCACGATGCTGGCGGGTACGGTAGCCGGTTCGGCGACGACGTTCACGGATACGGTACTGACGGCGAACACGAGCTATACCTATACCGTGAAGGCGCGAGATGCCGCGAACAACGTATCCGCGGCAAGCGGCGCGGTCACGGTCACGACCGATGCCTCGAGCGTAGGGACGGGGACCGGGCTGACGGGCGAGTACTTCAACAACATCGATTTCGTCGGGCTTCGGAACACGCGCATAGATTCCCAGATCAATTTCGATTGGGGAACGTCGATTCCGACGGGAATCAACTTCGATGCGAGCGACACGTTCTCGATTCGTTGGACGGGCAAAGTCGAGGCGCCGGTCACGGGAACTTATACGTTTACGACGACGAGCGACGACGGGGTGAAGGTGTGGGTGAACGGAACGATGGTCATCGATCACTATAGCGACCATTCGCCTACGGATCGATCGGGGACGATTAGTTTGTCCTCCGGCACGAAGTACGACATTAAGATCGAATACTACAACAATCAACCGAACGCCGTCATCAAGCTTTACTGGGCTTACCCGGGACAAGCGCAACAGATTGTTCCCCAAAGCCGGCTGTATCCTTAATCGTTGATATAGAGAAGGGACGGCGGCCGCTGGGGTCGCCGTTTCTTCATGAATATTCGGATCCGGGAGGTACATACGCGTACAGTAAACGAGTGAACTTCGAACATAAAGCGATCAATAAGCGACGCTCCGACGCAATCGATTTATTTTATCAGAATTAGTCCCTTATTTAACGATAAGTCAGTCATGGACGGCTTGCGAACCTGTTACAATGTAAGCGTATACGGGACAGATACGAGGGGGCATCGCCATGCTGCTGCGGAGAAACATCGGCAAGGGGTACACGAAGTTGCTCGCGATTTTGCTAAGCATTGCGATTATTCCATGTTTGCTTATTAGCTCGTTGGCTTACTTCGTTTCCATTAACAACGCGAAGAAGCAGGCGGTGACCTACAGCACGGAATATCTCAATCTGGTCATCGACTCGAATACGATCATGCTGCAGCAAGCCAAAAGCATCATCTACGAGATGATGCTGAACTTCGACCATTACAGCGACGTCCTTCGGAACCGGGCAACGACGTCGGATGCTTTTAACCTCCTCACCGCCCTGGATAGAAAGAAAACCGCGAGCCAAGCCTACGTGAAAAGCTTCTACTTCATCGACAATCGCTCCCGCACGTTGATCGATTCGCACCGCTCTTCCATTTATTCTTTCAACGATTTTCCCGACCGCGAGCTGGTCGACCTCGTTTCCAAGCCGGACGGACTGCTGTTGAACGACTTGTTCTCCCGGCGAACGACCGGTGGGGAAACCGTCGCAAGCTACGTCGTCCGTTATCCGCTAACCGGAAAGACGCTCGGATTTCTCGTCGTGGACTTGGATATGCACAGATTCGTGCTCCCTCCTCGCAACCCTGCAGGAAGCGGAGGTCATATTTTGATCACGAACGGTCACGGTCAACTTGTAAATTCCGATCAACAGCCGTGGATGGATCGCATGGCGGATAACCCTCAAGATTACGTCGTCATTCGCAGCCATTCTCTCGAGAACGGCTTGGGCTACGCTTACGCGATTCCGAACGGGCAGATTACGGCCAACAACCGCATATTGCTGCTTAGCATCGTCTCGATCTGCGCGGTGCTCATCTTGCTCGAAGCGGTCGCGGCATGGTTCAGTTCGAGACGGCTCTATACTCCGTTGCGCAATCTGATGCGTTATATTCGCCAATTGATCGGCGATCACGACCAGACAGGGACAGAGAACGGACTCGGCGACGGCGACGAATATTACTATTTGAAACGGGTCATCACGCAGATGAACATGAAAAACCAAGATTACGATAACGCGTTCCAAGCGAACGGCAATCTGTTCAAGCAGCGCCAGCTTTCCCGGCTTCTTCTCGGCGAGACGACCGCTTACCGGGCAATGGTCGTACCCGATAAGTTCAGGCTCCGATTGCCCTACGAACATTTCGAAGTGATGGTCATGGAGATTGGCGACCGGCTTGCCTACAGGGACAAGTACACGGGACTCGAACAAGAACTCATGTTATTTTCCGTAACGAATATCGCGGAGGAAGTGCTTAATGAGTACGGGGAAGCGGTATCCGCCCCGCTGGATTCTTTCCGGGTCGCGGTGTTGCTGAATCTTGCTCAAGCACCGGATAACGGACAGCTCGAGGAGATGGGACGCAAAGTACAGGAGAAAGTACAGCACTATTTGAAAATGTCGCTCAGCATCGGCATCGGTACGGGAAGCGATCGGCGGGAACTTATCCGGGAATCGTACAGGCAAGCACTCCGGGCTCTATCGCACAAAGTTTACTACGGCAAGGGCAGTATTCTGAGCGCGGTGAAATTGCCTGATGTGCCCGCCGCGCCCCGAAAGCTCGTTTCCTGGAACGAGACGAAGGAGCGTCTCAAAATTTCGCTTCAGAACGGGGCATGGGACTCGGTTAAGGAGCAGCTGTACGAATTAAGCCGAACGATGGCTTACGAAGGCATGACCGAAGTCGACTTGCAAGTGTTCTATTTGCAGTATACGGCCAGCTTGTCCGAGCTGTGCGGAGAATTGTCCGTGCCGTTCGAAGAACTGTCGGGCGGCGAATCCCCGTTGAACCTAAGCGCCGGGTACATCGTTTCCGTCGACGAGCTGAACCACGCCATGATCGCCCTCACCCGCAAGCTCCACGACAAAATCAAAGACACCAAAGACCACATCCACCAAGAACTTATCCATAACATTCTTCAATACATTCGCGAGCATTTGGATCACGACCTGACTTTAGAGACGATCGCGGAAAAAGTGTATATGCATCCCGCTTATTTGAGCCGCATTTGCAAATCCCTTACCGGCAAAGGCTTAGGAGAGCAGATCGTGCACGCCAGGGTAGAGAGAGCGAAGCAATTGCTGATCATGTCCGGCAAAAGCGTCAACGAAATATCCCTAGATATCGGTTATACGAACCCGCGCGCGTTCTATCGGCTGTTCAAGGAATATACGGGCCAGACGCCCGGAGAATTCCGCAAATACGAAAGCTTAAAGAAGGTCAAGTAGGTCCTTTTGTTCTCTAATCTGCGAAATGGTCCGTAGTCAAAATAACGATTATCCCCCTAGGATGAAGGCGACGGGAGCGTGGTTCGCAACTTCGAAGACCGATGCCGACAAGATGGCCGAATCCGTTCCCGATTGCGACGACCCATTGGGAGGGACTTGTTTCATGAGAGGCAATGATAGGAAACCGCGCTTTTTATCGAGAATGATCGCGTTGGGGCTAGCCGCATGTTTGATGCTGCCCGCCGGGTTGGCGGGTGCGGCTTCGCAAGATTCCGGTCCTCCGGCGATCTCTTACGCGACCGAAGGGGTCGACGAGGGCGGGACGTTCGTCTTGACCGGAGATCGGTTCACCGAAAGCACGGAAATTTGGCTGTTTCGCCCCGCGAAAGACGACGCAGCCCAATTAAAGGCCGCTTACGGAAATCCGGCATCGCCGCTGCCCGCGATACCGCCGGAAGGGGCGGTCAAGACGACGGTGGTCGGCACTCCCGAAGAGCATCTGATCGCCGCAGGCCAGATCGGCTATCCGAACTTGTCGCTTAGCAACGCGGTCGTCCCGACGATCGTCTGGGCGAAAAACTCCGCGGGATGGTCCTCGCCTTATTTGCTCAACCGGCCGGAGCTCTATTTCGCCAGCGCATCCGCCGCATTGCCGGGTGAGCGCATCCGCGTCTTCGGACGCAACCTGGAGACGAAATTCGAAGTCGCCGGCCCCGATTACGATTACCCGGTTGCCTTGAAGAACCGCGTTACCGGCAAGGTCGAATGGGCTCAAGCGCTCATGGAAGAAACGCAAGAGCAAGCGAACGTGAAGCCATACGTGCTGAACGTGCTGCTCCCCGCCAAGCTTCCGGCGGGCACTTACGATCTGGCCGTGCACGTGCTGTACGGCGGCGCGCAAGGTTGGAGCGAGCCGATCGCGCTTGATGTCGCGGCATCCCGCGGCCTGACTGCGAAGCTCGCGCAAGAGAGCAACATTAAGCTCGGAACTCCGCAGAGCGGAGGCCCGGTGAACGTTCGTATCGATTCCGTCGGCGGTTTGAAGGCGGACGGGTTCTCCGACGATACGGACAAAATTCAGAAAGCGATCGACCAGACGGCGGCCAAGGGCGGCGGAATCGTATTGCTCCCTCCCGGCAATCTGGCCATCTCCAAGACGATCCGGGTGAAACCGAACGTCGTGCTCGCCGGATCGGGCAAAGCCGCGACGCAGCTCGTCGTCAATCCGGACCGGCCGCTTCAGGGCTCGTTTCCGATCGCGAACATGTTTGCCTCCCCGACCTGGGTGCGAGGTTTCGCGGGAGATTACGGACCGTACTTGAAAGACCGGACGCCGATGGTATGGCTCGATGACAAGACGGGCCTGCAGGATTTATCCGTCCTCGCCGGAGCCGGCGCTGACATAGGCGTGTTGGTCGGTAACGAGAACCCAAAAACGACGGTTCGCGACACGTTCCTGAGAAGGACGGAGATCGTAAACCGCCATATGCTCGCGTTCCCTCCCCAAGAATGGTGGGGCGCCTACATGGGCGGGGTACTCGTCGTCTCCTCGACGGACGGCTTCACGCTCGCGGACAGCAGGGTCGTCGGCGATCAATCGTTGTTCATGCTTTCCGGCGATAAACCCCATAAGCACGCCCGCATCGCGAACAACGAATTCGAGACGGCGGTGAACAACAGCTCGGACAACATTTTCGTCAATTCGATCGCCGAGTCGATTATCGAGAACAACAGGATCGAGAACGGCGGACGCGCGATTACTTCGCAGATGGGCATGTGGCGCAACTGGATATCAGGCAACGTCATTTCCCATACCGGCGGCAGGGCGAACGGCTCGGAGATGCTGATGTCCGAGGACGGATACGTGAAGCCCCTGTTCGCTGGCAAGATCAAATCGGCAACGACGAATTCGGTTACCGTCGGATCCGCCCTCGGCTTGAAAGACGGGGAGATTACGACGACCGCGGTAGAATACTACGCTTTCGTCACGTCCGGCACGGGCATGGGCCAGTACCGCAAAGTCGTCGGCAACACGGCGGACGGAAAGCTGGATCTGGATCGGAAATGGACGGTCGTGCCTGACTCGGGAAGCCGCGTCGACGTTATCCGCGCGGCGGTCAAAAATTTGTTCGTCAACAACTGGATCAGCGATTCCCGGGGGAATCTGCAATTTTCCTACGGGGCAGGGCTAGACAACGTCGTCGCCGGCAATCAGATCAACGGATCGGGAAGCATCACGGTATTCGGGGGCATCGAGGATTGGACGGATTCGGAGCATCCGTTCTTGGCGATCACCGCCTACAACCAGATTTACGCCAACTATTTGGCGAATTCGGGCGGCATTTTCCTGAAAGGGAACGTGGGCAAAGGTCATTCGTACGGGGACGAAGTTCTTGCGGATACGGGGGGGTTCTTCGCGAATACGGTACGCCGCAACCAAATCTGGGCGAAGACGAAATCCGGCGACATTAACCAATATTACAATACCTGGTTCGGCGTGAAGGAAAAAGGAATTCCGTACGAGGGCGCGATCGACGTGAAAGACGCCGCGTTCACCGTCGTCGACGGAAACTACGCGTTCGATGCTTCGATCGGAGTCCGGGTGTCCGGAGGCAAAGGCACGATTATCGTGAACAACCGGATGGACGAAGTGAAAGACCGCATCGTGGAGCAGAACGGGGCGGCGGGGACTGTCAAACAAGCGCCATCCTGGGAAAACCCTTATTGAGAGGGAACTCAAAAAGTCCGCTTTTGATCACGAAGAGGTTTCAAGAAGAGGATTCGACGTCGAATCTTGAATTCAGCCGGGCCTTCCGGTACTCACGTAGGTTTTTCCTACGCTCCGTTCCTCAGTCCCTAAGCTTCATCCAACCTTCTCGGTGCTGAAAACCGGATTTTTGAGTCTTGATTGGAAGGGGAACTCAAAAAGTCCGCTTTTGATCACGAAGAGGTTTCAAAGAGGATTCGACGTCGAATCTTGAATTCAGCCGGGCCTTCCGGTACTCACGTAGGTTTTTCCTACGCTCCGTTCCTCAGTCCCTAAGCTTCATCCAACCTTCTCGGTGCTGAAAACCGGATTTTTGAGTCTTGATTGGAAGGGGAACTCAAAAAGTCCGTTTTTGATCACGAAGAGGTTTCAAGAAGAGGATTCGACGTCGAATCTTGAATTCAGCCGGGCCTTCCGGTACTCACGTAGGTTTTTCCTACGCTCCGTTCCTCAGTCCCTAAGCTTCATCCAACCTTCTCGGTGCTGAAAACCGGATTTTTGAGTCTTGATTGGAAGGAGTAACTCAAAAAGCAATAGGAGGAACATCCAGTGTCGACCCGTACGCAACGATGGTATGCGCCGCTTTATCAACTTGGCAAGCAATGGCAATTGACGCTCATGCTGGTGCCCTTGGTCGTGCTCGTCCTGTTGTTCCTGTACGTGCCGATGGGGTTTCTCGTCATCGCGTTCAAGGATTACAACATCGGCAAGGGCGTATGGGATAGTCCGTGGGTCGGGTGGGGGCAATTCGAGAAAATCTTCACGTATTCGGATATCACGCGCCTCATCCGCAACTCTCTGGTTATCAGCTTCCTGACGCTGATTTCCGGATTTGCAGGGCCGATCGTGCTGGCGCTTTTGTTTAACGAGATGAGGGGCGGCAAGTTCCGCAAGCTCGTCCAGACGGTCAGCTACTTGCCGCACTTCTTCCCGTGGACGATCATTGCCGGCATGATCCTGATGTTTTTCTCGATCGACGGCGTCGTCAACGGTTTATTGGAATCTTGGGGAAGCAGCCGACCGGTTCAGTTTCTGACCGACCACGTCCACTTTATCCAACTATTAGTCGCATCGAATCTATGGAAAGAAATCGGATGGGGGACGATCATCTACATCGCCGCGATCGCGGGGATCAACCCGAGCTTGTACGAAGCCGCCGTCGTCGACGGAGCAGGCAGGTACCAGCGGATGCGCTACGTGACGATTCCCGGGATGCGTCCGGCGATCGGCATCTCGTTGATTTTCGCCGCGGGCAGCCTGATGAGCGTTAACTTCGATCAGATCTACAACTTGTATAATCCGCAAGTGTACGAATGGGCGGACGTCATCGATACGTATGTCGTGCGCGCGGGCGTGCTTCAGATGCAGTATAGCCAGACCGCGGCGATCGGCTTGTTCAAGGGGCTCGTCGGCCTCGTCTTGATCGTCTTGTCCAACTGGCTCGTCCGCCGGGCGACCGACAACGAGTATTCCTTGTTCTGAGGAAGGAGAATCGTACCCATGACTTGGGGAAGCAAAAGAAACTGGTTCGACTGGGTAAACGGAGCCGTGATGGTACTCATCTGCATCGGTACGATCTATCCGTTCCTGTATATTCTCAACATCTCGCTTAGCTCTCCGGTCGCCGCCAATCAGACGGGACTGCACCTCTGGCCGGAGGGTTTTCGGCTCACCGCGTATAGAGGCATCTGGGAAGACCGCCATTTTCTGCGCAGCTACGTCAACATCGTCGCGGTAACCGCTATCGGAACTTTCCTCGGGCTGCTCGTGTCGGCTTGCGCCGCTTACACGCTGTCCCGAAAAAGATTTCCGTTCCGCAAGTCGGTGCTCGGCCTGCTGACGGTCACGATCGTGTTCAACGGAGGACTCATTCCGTATTACTTGGTCGTTCGGCAGTTGAACCTGATCGATACTTGGATCCCGCTCTGGCTCCCCGTCATGACGGGGGTGTTCAACATCATCATTCTAAAAAACTTCTTCCTCGCGGTGCCGCAAGAGCTGGAAGAGTCGGCCAAGATCGACGGGGCTACCGATTTCAGGGTGTTCGGCACGATCATCGTGCCCTTATCCAAACCCGTTCTGGCTACGGTCGGGTTATGGCTCGCGGTGCAACTGTGGAACGATTGGTTTTCGCCGTATTTGTTCATTAACAGCCCGGATAAGGTGACGCTGCCGCTCGTGTTGCGGAAATACGTCGTTGAGAACGACTTGACGCAGGTAGGGAGCTTCGCCCGGGCGATCGCGCAAGTCACCGAGCAACCGACTTCGACGCAGATCGTATCCGCGGTCATTATCGTGTCCATCCTTCCGATGCTCGTGGCGTATCCATACATTCAACGCTTTTTCGTCAAAGGAATTCTGTTCGGTTCGATTAAGGAATAGAACGTACGAATTTCACGGCGATGTACCGAATTGTCACTATTTTCTAACCGGCATTGTCCGCTACATTGTGGGGGAGATCCCCGAGGGGACTTCCAATTAAGAGAGGGGCCTACGCATTCATGGGAAAAAAGAGAGTCCGCATCTTGTTCAGCGCATTGTTGATGGTCACGCTGCTTCTTAGCGCCTGCAGCAATAACAACGGTGGCAACGCATCACCCGAAAGCACGTCGGGATCGGTCGAATCCTCCACCACTTCGGCATCGGCGAGTCCAAGCGCGAGTCCCAGCGAGAGCGCCAGCGCGGAGCCGGCCGAACCGATCAAAATTTCCTGGCACGGCAACTTCCAGACCGAGCTTGATGCCGACGGCACGATCGAGCAGGAAATCGAGAAGCAGTTCAACGTCGATATCGAATTCATTAACGCGAAGAACGACAAGCTGCCGCTGCTGGCTTCTTCCAACGACATGCCCGACGTGATGCGTCTTCCGGACCCGAAAGACGTGACGGAGTACGCGAAAGCGGGTTTGCTGCTTGAGCTTCCCCAAGAGCTTCTTCAAGAGAAAACGCCCTCGATCTATCAGGCGGTTAACGAAGTCAATCCGGACTTATGGGGATTATCCAATTACGACGGCAAAAATTACGCGATCCCTCAGTATATTAAGTACATTACTTGGGATACGGCGATGAAATGGCGCAAGGACATCCTCGATCAAGTCGGCATCGCGAAGACGCCAACGACGATCGAAGAATTCGATGCGGCCTTCAAAGCGGTGAAGGACAAAGAGAAGGACATCATCAAGGCGACGAATCCGACGCTCAAGAAGCTGCAAATGTTCACCGGCACGGATATCGCTTTTGCCTGGAACCAATTTACTTGGTTGTTCGGAGCCTATGGCTCGATGCCGGGCACTTGGCAATTGGACGGCAACGGGGCCGTAGTCCGCGGAGAACTGTTGCCGGGTACAAAGGACGCGCTTGCGAAGCTTAGAGAGTGGTATGATGCCGGTTATATCGATCCCGCGTTCGTCACGGACAAAGGGGAACAGTTCACGAGCAAGTGGGAGAAAGGGCAGTATTTGGTCAACGGATCGAATGGTTTTATTAGCGATGCCGTACCGCTTAAGCCGGGCGAACCGGAGAAACCGACGGACGTCAACTTGAAGAAGAACGTTCCTAGCGCCCTTTTCGCATGGGAAAAAGCGCCTGCCGGGCCGAGCGGCCAGCAAGGCTTCTGGTCGTGGGGACCGCGGCAAAATTTCTTCGCCATGTCCGCCCGACTAAAGGACGATCCGGCGAAGATGGAAAAGGTGCTGCAGATGATCGAAGCGATCGCGAGCAATGAGCAGCAGTGGTTGACGGCCGCCTATGGAATCGAAGGCACTTCGTTTAAGCTCGGCGACAACGGCTTGCCGCAGTTCATTAAGCCTTACGACGACGTGAAGACGGCCGAAGGCAAGAAGATGGGCGCGATGGGAGCGGGGGGGCCGTTCGCTCCGTTCGCCAACATCGAAGTCACGAACAAGTTCACCGACCCGGACATCGCGACGACTTGGACGCAATTGACGACGGATAAGCCGGACGCGCTATTCGGCCTACCGCTGCCGTCCTCTTCGGAATTGGACCAACGCAACCAAGAGAAATGGACCGACACGATGATCAAGGTCATTTCCGGCGAGAAACCGCTCGAGTACTACGACGATTACGTCAAGTGGTTCAACGACAACGGCGGTTCGAAGTGGACGCAGGAGGCTAACGATCTGTACAATAGCCAGTTTAAGAAATAAAAGAAATAAAGTCCGAGATGGAGCAACGAGCTGTCCCTACACGGGGCAGCTCGTTCTTTAATGCGATCCAAGAAGCTCGCGGGTCCAGCCCTCGACGCATAATTCGATCCACCGCTTGCCTTCCGACTCCGTCGCCTCCAGAGTATCGAGCAGCCACTCCGGCAAATCGGATCCGTTCAAATGGAAATGCTCCATGCGTACCGTCTCCGGGGCGGCGGCCATCATGAGCTGGGTTTCTCCCTTACCGGCGTGGCCGACGGGCATCCGTTCCGGGTTTCCGGCGGCGTAATCGCCGAAGTCGTCTAAGCCGGCAACCTTGATCAAGCCGAAAATATTCGGCTCCGGCGTATCGTCCGGCGCTTTCCGCCCCCAGCCGGCGCCCCAGGCTGCCGTCGTCTCGCGGATCAGCTCGGCAGCCGCCATCCGGCAAGCGAGCGATTGCAAGCCTTCGGCGCCTTGATGATGCTGGAGGATGTAGATCCTGCGGAAACCGATCTTCAACAGACCCCGCAACGCTTCCTTCACGTAACCTTTGAAGGCAGCGGGATCGAAATCGATCTCCCCCTCGTCCGGTCCTCCCGCCCAGCTTAGCGTCGGACCGTATGCGAGCGGAGGCGCCACGATGCTGCCCGAGCGGCGGGCGGCTTCCTCGGCGACATGGCTCGCGAGCAGGATGTCCGTGCCGATGGGAAGGTGGTAGCCATGGTACTCGATCACTCCGGCCGCCATGACGACGGGCGTTCCGTTCCGCACGGCTTCTTGGATTTGGTCGGGTCTCATGTGCGTCAGTTGCATCATAATCGCGTTCCTCTTTCCATTCTTCAAGCTGTTTTTGCGAAGCTTCAACTTACATCACGATGCGCCGTTCGGAGGATTCCACCGCGCGGTAGATCGCGCGCAAAACCGGCTCGAACGATTGGAACGTGAAGGGCGAGCCGGTGGAGCCAGCCGTGAACTCTAGCCATTCGGAGAGCAAACCCCAAGGCCCGTCGTATCGGGCATCAAGCTGCTCGACTTTGCGTTTGCGTCCGAAGTAGGAGTACAGCTTAAGGCCCTTTTCAGTCAGCTCGACAGAGCCTTGCGAGCCTTCGACCGAGAGCTCCCCGAGATAGGAGAACGGCTTAAGCTTGGAGCACCACACCGTCTGATAGTTCAACCGATAACCTTCCTCGGTCTCGGCCAGCATGGAGACGACCGTGCGGGTCGCCGACTGTGAAAAAGAGGGCTCGTAGGATTGCGCATATACCGTCGACGGATGAAAGCCGAACACGTCGTGAAGCACGCCGAGATGGTGATAAGCAAGATCCTCCATCGCCAGATGGCGGTATCCTTTCATCCAGTCGTATTTCTCGTAAGGCAGAAGGCAACGCCATGTCACTTGAACGATGTCCCCGAGTTTGCCGTCTTGAACCGCCTTCTTCAGCGACCGAACGGAGGGAAGGTAGTGATAATGCTCTCCGACGTATAGGCGGCCAGACCCTTGATCGCAAGCTTGCTTCAGCCGGTCTACATCGTTCATTGCGTTCAGCCGCAATTTCTTGGCCAGCACGTCGATTCCGCTGGCTAGTAACTTCGCTTCGGCATCGATCGTCGTCTTGCCGCCGCCGGGGACGCTGACGACCGCGACGTCGGGAGAAGTGTGCTCCAACGCTTCATCCAAGCTCGAGTATAGCGGAAGCTTTTCCAACTCTTCCAGCAGCCACGACGACTCATTCGCTTCATTGTACAGATCCACGATTCCAACGGTATCGAATTCCGGAAAGCCCGGCCAGTGGTTCAGCCCTTCAAGGCCGATCAACAACAGTTTCGGTTTGTTATTCATAGTCCGGGCTTCTTCAAAGTTGCCTGTGATCGGTTTTTCGCAAATGACGTGTTTGCCATAGGAGGCGGCCTTCAGTACGTTTTCTTTATGCAGATAGGTAGGCTCGGCGTTAGGATTGTTGGCGTGAGCTTCCGCATTGACGGCGCCCATGGAGCCGGCTCCGACAATGGCGACCTTCATGATCATTCCTCCTAAATGGGTGGTTCGAATAGTCCGGCGTTACGCGAATCTAATTGTTCCCAGAAAGCTGCGGAAATCGGTTGGCGCAAAGCCGCCATAGTCGATTCCAATTCTTCTGCGTTTTTCGGCCCGGTCAAGTTCATCCTAATGTCCGGGCGACGTAATGGATATTGCAGGGTGACCGCCAGCATCGGCACGCCGAATTCCGCGCAGAGGTCGTATACCTCAGTCGCGAGCAAACGTCGCTTGACGGATTCCTCGTGCCATTCCGGGACCTCGAGCGTACGCGGGTCCGATCCGGCGAGCATGCCCGCCGACAACGGACTTCCGTTAATGACGGCAACGCCCCGTTCGGCCCCTAATCGAATGAGCGGGCCGGCGCTTTGGTCGATCGGCGTATAGTCCGAATAGGTGAGCACGGAGTCGACCCCTAGCTCGGATACGGAGCGTTCCAACAAATCCAATGGTCGGGTGGCCATGCCGATATAGCGAACCTTGCCTTCATCGCGGGCTTTCCGAAGAGTCGCTAGCACGCCGTTATCCGCGGTAACTTGGTGCAGTGTATAAACGTCGTGAATCTGGAATAAATCCACGTAGTCCGATCGAAGTCTGCTCAAGCTGGCTTCAAGGTTGGAGAGAACGTAAGCGCTAGCGTCTTCGGGGGAAAGAGCCTCGGGAATGTCGGACTTGGTCGCGACGAACAGCGAATCTCTTACCGCGCGCTTGCCCGCGAGAAACTCGCCGACGACGTACTCGCTATTCCCGTATTTGATGGATGTATCATAATAACGAAAGCCGAGTTCGTAAGCTCGCTCTAGCACGGCGACGTCTTCCGCGACCGACTCCGGCGCCAAGCCGTTGCGGCCGAGCCATGCTGCTCCAAATCCGTAAGCCAATCCGTTCCCGCCGCCGCAGCGAAATCCGCCGATGATTCGGTTAAGCGAGGGACGGTTATCCATAGGACGGATCATATGCAAAACGTTCTACCTCCATTTCAAGTCGGATAACGGTTGATGGATGAAGCAAGAGGCTGAATTGCCGATCACCGATCTCTACCGATCGCCCCTCGAAACGCGCCTTGACGAAACGATGTTCGCCGTAAGCGCCTGCCTTAATAATTAACTCGCGCGGCAAGTCCGAAGCATTTAAGTTTACGATCGTTAACTTGAAACGACCGGGTTCGATCGATTCGACGAGCGCGGCGACGTCTTCGGGCAATCCGGGACGATTCCTCTTAACGTCCCAATAGGAGACGGTGGCCATGACGAGACCGCCGTTATAGGCAGGCAATGGAGCGCCCATCGTTAGCTGCATTAAGCCTTCCACCGTAATCGGGTTGCGGGCTTGCAAATAGGAGTCGGTGTATGACGAGGGGTCTTGCTTATCTTCCGAGATGAACTTCAGTCGTTGCGCCACCTGCTCCAAGTTATATTCGAGAATACGCTCTGGATAGTCCGGAAACTCTCCGCTCAAGAACGAGGCCCAAGGCGCGTCATGCCCTCCGAGGTCTTTCGCGGGCTTGGCGACAACTTGCTCCCACTCCGGTCTATCGTTGTTCTTAAGCCTTCGTGCCAATTCCAGGTCCTTGCGGTCTTGGGATAGATGCCACAGATGAAGTGGGAATTTAGCATCCATAGGTTGAAATTCGAACCAACCGTCCCGCGAGACAATTTCGCCATCGTCGTTCTGAAGGACGCCCGGAATCCATAGCTTGTATCGGCATTTCAGACCGATATCGCCGCGTTTGTAAGGAACGCGCAGCGTTCCCTTGTGCTCGATACCCAAATCCGCTAGCCGTACGATTTGGGATCGTGCGAAATCCAGATAGGCAAGATCTCCTGTAAGCAGCGTCACGTTCTCCGAGGCGATCAACAACGCTTCGCCTACGGATAGCCAGCCGTGGGGCCACGTCCAACCGTAGTAACCGCCGTACCAGTTGCCGTTCATCGTTTCGCCGATGCGGCCGTTCAACCCGACGTTATCGGGCACGATGCCGCCGTTCTCTCGAGCGCGCTCCATCCAAGCCTCGACATATTCTTTCACCCATGTTCGGTACTTCTCGTCCCCGGTATGAAGGAACGCGTTGGCGGCCATCGTCGTGGCAGCCAGATTTACGATAACGTCCCCGTGGGACATACGTTCCCGCATGACGGCACCCATAGCCGCTGCTTTGTCCGGATCGCGGATGTCTTCGATCTCGGAAATTCCGGTAACGTCGGAAAAAGGCAATCCGTAAAAAGCTTTCCAATCTTCGTAAGCCCAAGGCTCGCCGGTGAAATTACGGTAGGCGGGTCCCATGCTGCCGGAGTAAGCGCAGCGAATCAGCTTCAAGCTTGCGTCATAGTTGGGCGCTTCCGGATCTTCGTTCAAATAAAAGCCGGCGTAGCGGATCGATCTATCTTTGTTCTTCGGGGCATGCGGCGCAGCGAGATTGAGATGATAGAAAAATAAATACCCTTCTCCTTGGTGAAACCAGTCGTAGCCTTGCTCGTATTCCTTGACGGCCATCGGGTGCCCATGCCCGCTGCCGTACTTCGAGAATTGTTCGGTGATGGCATCGTATTCCCGTAGCGATAACTCCAAATATTTATCGTTACCTCCCAATAAGTAGAGCAGGGGCCAATTGTGAAAGCTTTCGTAGGCGTCATCGAGCGCGTCGATCCCTTGATGATCGGGATCCGTAGGCCACATCAGGCTTCCGTCCTCGCGGACGTACCGTTCAAGGATCGGCTCGTAAGCCCGGTCCATGGCAACGAACAATCGTCGCTGCAATTCCGCCCAACGCGGAGGCTCAACGAGCGAAGTTTGGCTGGTTATACGTATCATAGGCAGTCTCCTTATTCGTACTTTGAGCCGGGTCATATTTCCATCGTCCACGGCGATATGTTCCAGGGGAGTTCTCCTTTCAACTTAATTGTAGCGATAACGTTTCAGTGGGGGACAGTGTCAGTTTGATAGATCTGCGCTCATATCGTACGTAATTGAACAAGCGAATAACGCGGAATAATCACTGGAACTGCGAAGGAATTCCGGCAATTAGTTTAAGGAGAATAAACAAATCCCTCGGTACGGAGAATATATGTTATACTGACTTGTTATGTCTTAAAGGTACGGATTGTGGAGATGCTAAGGAATTATAGTATTTAACGATGGGGAGACCAAATGACTTTCAACGATCTAAAGCTTAAACCGGAAATACTCAAAGCATTAAGCAAGGAAAACTATACAGCGCCGACTCCCATACAGGAGCAGGCGATTCCCGTCGTGCTGGCGGGTAGGGATTTGTTCGGTTGCGCGCAAACCGGAACGGGGAAAACCGCCGCGTTTTCCTTGCCTATCCTCCAACTGCTGAGCGAGCAATCCAGCCACGGCTCGAGGAACCGCCGTATTCGTTCATTGATTTTGACGCCGACGAGAGAGCTCGCTCTCCAGATTTCGGATAACATTCAAGCGTATGGACATTTTACGGATTTGCGTTGCGCGGCGATCGTGGGCGGGGTCTCGCAGAAGGTACAGGAAAAATCGCTGGAGCACGGCACGGATATTCTGATCGCGACTCCGGGGAGACTCATCGACTTATTGAATCAGAAGCTCGTGGATTTACGGCATGTTCAAATATTAGTGCTGGATGAAGCGGATAGAATGCTGGATATGGGCTTTATTCATGACGTGAAGAAGATTATAGCGACATTGCCCGCTAAGAAACAAACTTTGTTTTTTTCCGCTACGATGCCTCCCGAAATCTCTAAGCTGGTCAAGACGCTGCTCGTGGATCCGGTAAAAGTCGAAGTCACGCCGGCATCTTCCACAGTGGAAAGAATAGAGCAATCGGTATATATTGTAGAAAAGGAAATGAAGCTGCGATTATTGAATCATCTGTTGCAGGATCCTTCGATCGGTTCGGCGCTCGTATTCACCCGGACTAAACACGGAGCGGATCGCGTCGTACGCGCATTGACCAAAGCGAATATTTCCGCTCAAGCCATCCATGGAAATAAGTCGCAAAATTCACGTCAAGGCGCTTTGAATAATTTCAGGAGCGGGGAAACGCGGGTGTTGGTGGCGACGGATATCGCGGCAAGAGGCATCGATATCGATGAACTTTCCCATGTGATTAATTTTAACCTTCCCAATATCCCGGAAACCTATGTTCATCGAATAGGCCGTACCGGAAGAGCGGGGCTAAGCGGAATAGCGATCTCTTTCTGCGATGCGGAAGAAGCTCCGTATTTGAAATCCATCGAGAAGATGATCGGCAAGTCCATTCCCGTAGTCAAAGACCAATCAGATCCAATCTTAATCAAATAAATTTTATCTAGGAGTGATCGTCTGAGAAAGCATAAGCCGATGTCGTTCGACGAATTGTTAAAAGAAATGCAAGGTCAGAAATCCATTCAAGAAGAACCTGGTTTCGTCTCATTAGACGAGTTATGTAATGATTCGTTCATGAGCAAGTATTCCAACTTTGCTACTTTCGAGGAGTTTTTAGTCAAGGGCAATTTCCAAGTCAGAACCAGAGAAGATATCCAGAATATCCCGGATGAGCTGTTCGATCGTCATATCGCGCGCGAGACGAAGTTCCCCGATTGGGAATCCATGTTGGATACCGCGACTAAAGAACACGCCGGAAAATAAGAAGCATAAAGATAAGTCTGCCTGAGAAGCTGCGTTTGCAGTCTGACTCCGTGCAGACTTTTTTTTGGGCACATGGACTGGCTGGTATCCGTTAAAATTAATCTTCAATTAGAATAGCTTGCTCCTTAAGCTTAGAAGTCGGTTCCACAAGATTTAAGGATTTGAAACAGATATTAAGATTCGTATTTCCCGTAATCTCGTTTATGGTTTCAATAATCATAGAAGAGTAGCGCGTGTATAACCATTCGTTAGCAAAAGAGGTTGGGCTATAGATAATGATGGAATCCCCATCGAATACTGCAGATGTTTCTTTGAACCAAGTGTCGAAGCTCGGTTTGGACATTTTCGTACGAATGAGTTGGAGAGATTGTGTCCAGATTTCGGTTGCATCGATTTCTAAATTTGAGAGCGGTGCTAATGGCTCGAAAGGTTTATGCGGTTCTACGGATCGTAATCCGCAGCTAAGTAAGTCATCAATCGATTTATTGTATAGTTTACCAAGAGTAAGCAAACTCTCTATGTTGGGTAAAGATTCTCCGCGCTCCCATTTGGAAATGGCTTGATGAGTGACAATCAAGATTTCAGATAATTCGATCTGCGTTCTATTCGATTCATTACGTAAATTTGCTAGATTCTGACCAATTTTGCATAACTTATAATTACTACTTACGCCGCACTGTTATTATCGGTGAGAGAAAGATTCGGTATGGTGGCTTTGACGGGCTCGAACATCTGCTTCCAGACAGACGTGCACTCTACTATATAGCCGGCAGATAACATTCCGGTATTATATGGCACCATCCGAGCTCGAAAGCGTACTCAGAGTAACTTTGGCTCTGTGAAACCATACACTCCTTGTGATGGCGAAATAACGTTACGGCGTAACGTTATTCCGGTTTTCCGGGTGACTGCGGGATCAATTAGCGGTGTGGCATAACGTTATTTTTTTGAAATCTGTCCATTTTCTTCTTCAGGTGAGAGATAGCGTTATGGCATAACTTTATTGCGGCACTCTGGATAACTTTGAGGGCGAATAGCGATATCGGATAACGTTATTATATAAACGGCGGGTAGTGTTCCGACACTAAGGGTCATCCGACTAAAATAGATGGTTTAATACAGTTGTTTTACTTCCCTGATCGGGCCCAAACGGTTGATGGCGGTGGATAACTGTATATAACCATTTAATTGCTCAAAAACAGCCATTCGCACCGAAAATACCTGTATTAATCCATCTATTCCCTCCAAAGACAGTTGTCGAGAATGGACAAACTCCCGCCCGAATAAGTAGAAACGAATCAAGAGAATGCCGAGTTATTTCGCGGGCCAGGCTAATCGCTTACGAAAACGTGCACATTTCCATTAGCAATCGCTCTTTTTCCCGAATTCCTCGCCTATGGCATTCTCATGAAGCATTTAGTTTAGATTAAGTTTCGTTTAAGGAACATCCTCCATGATAGAGACAAGAAAGCAAGAGGAGGATGATCAATATGAACGACAACCACATGCAGGACAAGCACGATTTGGACAACCCTAGCGAACAGGTTAACGTATATGTATACGATTCAACGAAACAGGTATCGACGATGAAGTCATCGTACGAGAATGAATTGGCCATGATGGGAAGGAAACCGCCGTCCTCCAATGACAACAATAACGCTAAGCGTCATAAAGGGCCTGGATTCAAATCGATAGCCGCTTCATTTTTGGTCGGCGCCCTGCTGGTCGGGGGACTGTCGTATGCGGCGGACAAACAAAATCTGTTTAGCGGCGGAATGGGAGCAGGGTCGAACGCTAGCGGAAACTCCTTGCCGCACGATGCGGGAATCGTTACGGCTTCCGTCGGCGCGAACGGCGATATTGCGTCGGTATTCGAGACAGCGAGTCCGGCGGTCGTGAAAATCGAAAATTACATGACGCAAACGGATTCGATGAGGAACGGAACGAATTTCCTCTTCGGCGGCCGCGGAAGCGGACGTCAGCAGCAACAGCAACAACAGAGCGGGGAGTTGCAGCTGATGGGTTCGGGAACCGGATTTTTCTTCCAAAATGACGGCTATATTCTAACGAACGAACATGTCATTGCGGGTGCTACGGAGCTTAAAGTTACGGTGCAAGGTTACGATGAGCCGCTTACCGCTAAGGTGGTCGGTTCAAGTTACGAGCTCGACCTAGCGGTACTGAAAGTTGAAAGTCCGGATGGCAAGTCGTTTCCGAAGCTGACGTTAGGAGATTCGGATCAGGCGAAGATCGGGGATTGGGTCATCGCGATCGGCAATCCGTACGGATTGGATCATACGATCACGATGGGCGTGCTCAGCGCCAAAGAACGGCCGATCACGATCGCGGACGAACAAGGCGAGCATAAATACGAGCATTTGTTGCAAACCGATGCCTCGATCAATTCGGGCAATTCCGGCGGACCGCTTCTGAACGATAAAGGCGAAGTTATCGGAATCAATACGGCAGTCAATTCCGAAGCGCAAGGGATCGGATTCGCAATCCCCACGACGACGATTAAAGATGCGTTAAATGACTTGTTGGGAAGCTCGCAGGTTACGTCGTTTTAGTTGAAGCCTCCTGGATCGCTGATCGGAAATTCCGAAAGGTGTTAAATGTTCAGATGTTGTTAACGAATAGAAGGATTTCCTTCCCCGGATGCGAATCAAATACAGAAGACTGGCGAATGAGGAAGGGGATCGAAATGGGCAGAGAAGTTAGCATTGGAATTATTGGGCTCGGCGGCATGTCCCGGTTTCATATCCAGAAGCTCGGAGAAGTGCCGGGAGCGAGAATCGTCGCCCTGTGCGACGTTAGCCCGCAAGCGCTTGAGGAAGTCGGCGCGCAATTGGAAGTTTCGGAAGAGAAGCGATACAGTTCGATCGAATCGCTGATCAACGATCCTGCGGTAGAGGGGATCGTCTCCGTCACGCCGAACGATTCTCATGCGGCCGTCCTGCTCGCTTGCATGGAAGCGGGCAAACCGCTGTTCGCGGAGAAGCCGTTGACAAGGACGCTCGAGGAAGCAGCGGAAGTATTGGCATTCTACCGTACTCATCCGATTCCGCTTATGATCAACTTTTCCTATCGCAACGGGCCTGCCTTTCAGTTCGCGAGACAATTCGTGGCGGATGGCAAGCTTGGACGGATAAACCATTTGTTCGTGCAATACATGCAAGATTGGGGCTCGACGGTCAAGAAAACCCCTTTCCTCTGGCGCTTCGACGAGGCGATTACGGGCACGGGAGTATTGGGCGATCTGGGCTCACACATGATCGATATCTCCGAGTACTTGACGGGTTCCCGCATGTCGGAGTTGCAGGCGATGCTTCGAACGATCGTGCCGGAGCGCGCGCACCCGCAGACCGGGGAACCGATTCCCGTTAAGGTCGACGACTTTGCTTGTTTCAACGTTAGGTTCGAAGACGGCGCGGTAGGCGTGTTCCAGACTTCGCGGAATGCGCTTGGCTGCGGCAACCAGCATGAGGTGACTCTATACGGAGAAGCGGGGACTCTACATGTGAGCACTTTGAATGACCGTCAAGCCGTCTGGACTTATCCTAAGGAAGACGGTAGCGGAACAATCACGGAAACGATTGAGGTCGCTGAGGAGAAGGGCATAAATCCTTGGCGGGAATTCGTTGGACTGCTTCGAGGTGAACAGGTAGCAACTCCGCAAATCGCCGTCTTGGAGGACGGATATCGGAATCAACTGTTGTTGGAGGCCGTCGTTCAAGCTCACCATAAGGGAGCCGTAATCTCAGTGAAAGATCTTCAAGCTTAAGAACGTTGTATTAGGTGTCGAACCTTCCGAATCGCAATCGGAATGTTCGACACCTTTTTAGTTTGATTAACTAATCGAGGCTGCCAATGCAGGAAGGATATCCACCATTCCAGTATTGTAAGCGGTTACGATGCAAGGGCGGTTAACTCATAATGAAGGCGAAACGAGATCGAATCCACGTTAATGGGGGAATCAGGCGATGAGAAAACAGGTGTCATGGATTGTGGCTTTGGCGCTCATACTCGTTCTAGGGGCATGTAGCGGCGGCAATAATGCGAGCCCGAACGAGAGCGCAAGTACGACGGCTAATCCGTCGGAAGCGCAAGCATCGAATACGGAAAAGCAGGTCGAGATCGAATATTGGCACACGTATTCCGATTCCGAGGAGAAGGTGCTGATCGAGAAAATCAAGCCGATGTTCGAATCGGCGTATCCGAACATCAAGCTGAAGCTGACGCGCATGCCTTACGAAGGGTTGAAGGATCAAGTTATCGCGGCGGTCGCGGGCGATGCCGCTCCGGATCTGATGCGGATGGACATCATCTGGGTGCCGGAGCTTGCATCCAAGGGAGCGCTTAAGAAGCTAAGCGATCTTCCCGGGTTCGACGAAGTGAAATCGAGCGTATTCGAGAGTCCTTTGCAGACGAATATCTTTAAGGGAGATTTTTACGGCGTCCCACTAAACACGAACACGAAAATCGCGATTTACAATTCCGATACGTTAAAGGAAGCCGGCCTTGACCATGCGCCTGCGACGATGGACGAACTCGTTCAAGCGGCGCGGGCATTGAAGGGAAAGGATAAGCAAGGAATCGGTATTTCCGGAATCAATGCTTGGGGTTTGCTGCCTTATTTCTGGAGCCTGGGCGGCCAGGTGACGAATGAAGATTATACGAAGGTGGACGGTTATTTGAACAGTCCCGACAGTATTACGGCGTTGGAGACGATTATTAGCTGGAACAAGGAAGGCCTCGTCATTCCTGCCTTGCTAGGCGGCGAGCCCGGAACTTGGGACGGAATGAAATCCGGCCAATATATGATGATCGACGACGGACCGTGGTTCTTCAGCATTCTGCTGGGAGACGCGGAGAATAAATTCAACCCGGTAGACAAGACGGTACGCGCCTTGCTGCCGGCAGGTCCTGGAGGAAGCAGATCCGTCGTCGGAGGAGAAAATCTTGTATCCTTCTCCAACTCCAAACATCCCGATGAAGCTTGGACTTTCATGAAATGGATGCTCGGAGAAGAGCCGCAGCAAATCATGGTCGAGGCGGGAATGGTTCCGACGAACAAGAACGCGGCCAACGCGATCGATACGACCAAAAATCCGTATATCGCTACGTTCATCGAGCAGTTGAATACCGCATTGCCGCGTACTCCGATTCCGCAATGGGGAGAGATGGAGACGATCTTCAACCTTAGCTTTGAGAAGGCGATTCGCGGAGAACAAACCGCGGCGGAAGCTCTAAACGAAGCGGTCAAACAAATGTCGGCCTTATTAAGCGAATAACGAATAATGCGAATGCGTATACCGGCGACTGCACCGACGGATCACCGTTAGGTGCGGTCGTCTTCATCCGATGGAAGGGAGGCACAAGCAATGGCTCAAGCGATATCGTCCGGCAACCCTGCGCCGGTCCGGAAATCCCGTTGGCGAATCGGCCTTGCCCAATGGCTGAAAGTACTGCCGTTCGTCGCGGTCGGCATTGTCGGCGTGCTCGTCTTCGTCGTGTATCCGATGATCCAGAACGTGAAGGTCAGCTTTCAGGAGTTTAACATTTTGCCGGGTACCCGGAGTCCTTGGATCGGTTTGGATAATTACAAAGACGTCTTCGACGACCCGAACCGCAAATTCATGATCGCGCTTAAGAATACTTTTCTTAACGTAGCGGTTACCGTTCCGATCAACTGGTTACTGGCGGTGGTTTTCGCCTCTTTGATCCATACGCGTTTCGTAAGAATGAAGGTGACGTTCAGGACGTTATACTACTTGCCGATCGTGACGTCTTGGATCGTCGTTGCGCTGCTGTTCAAGTATTTGTTCGCCGACGGATCGGGCGGTTTCGTCAACTATATGTTGCTCAACCTCGGTGTTCTCTCGGAACCGATCGCGTGGAAAAGCCATTATTGGTCGGCGATGATCATGATTTGGTTGTTCCATATTTGGAAGACGGTCGGATGGGGCGTTGTCATCTATATGGCCGCGTTGCAAGGGATTCCCCGGGATTTGTACGAGGCGGCGGATATGGATGGCGCGTCGCCGATCCACAAATTTCTACGTGTGACTTTGCCGATGTTACGCCCGATCACGTTGTTCGTGCTCATTAATCTGATCAACGGAGCGTTCGGCTTTTTCCCGCAGGTGTACTTTATTACGGCCGGAGGCCCGATGAACCAGACGCAGGTTATTCCAAGTCTGATTTATATGGAAGCATTCAAGCATTTTCATTTCGGGGAAGCGGCGGCAATGGGCGTGATGATGGGAATTCTCGTGTTCGCCGTCACCTACTATCAAATGACCAAGATCGGCAAGCAACGGCTGTTCTAGAGAGGGGGATTGGGGTATGAAAGCGCCGTGGTTTACTAAGCTCGCAGTATACGCCATTATTATTTTCGGCGCCTTGCTGTTCGTATTTCCTTTTATCTATATGATTCTGACCAGCTTCTTCACGGCGACATTCTCGCTTCCTAAGCCTGAAGAAGTATTTCAAGTCGTTCCGAATTTGATTAACTACGAAGTCGTATGGGGAAAAAATCACTTCGCCCGTTACTTCGCGAATAGCCTGCTGATCACATCGGTAGCGATGGTCGGGGCTTTGCTCGTGAGCTCGTTGACCGCATACGGCTTCGCCCGGTTCGCTTTTCCCGGCAAAGAGGCCGTGTTCCGGCTGTTCCTGCTTACGATGATGATTCCTTCCGTCATTAATATTATTCCTCAGTTCATTATCATCAAAGATCTGGGGCTCGTGAACACGTATGCCGGATTGTGGCTGATCTACGTCGCCGCGGGGGTCGTCGGCAATATGTTCTTCCTGCGTGGCTTTTTCGAGAGCATACCTAGAGAGTTGGAAGAGTCGGTGCTGATCGACGGCGGAGGAAACTGGCGCATCTATTGGAATATTTACTTGCCGTTATCGCTTCCGGCGATGGGGACGTTGGCGATCTTCATTTTCCAAGGGACTTGGGAGGAATATTTCCTTGCCTTGACGATCATTAAGAGCGAAGCGCTTCGCACGCTCCCGATCGCGATCTTGATGTTCAACGACAAATACGCGACGAACTACGGACAGATTTTCGCCGCTTCCATCATCGCTTTGTTGCCGGTTATTCTCATCTACGTCGCTTTTCAGAAAAAATTCGTACAATCGGGCTTCAATGAAGGAGCCGTTAAAGGTTGATCAAGATTGTTGAGAGGGCTTTCAACGAATCCGCCGGGCGATGTACAATAGGTACACGGAGGGCGATGGTTATGAGCTTATGGATGCACCGGAGAAAACAACGGCTTCAGTGGGGCAAGAGGTTCGCGACGAAGATGATTCTCGCCCTGCTGGTCGTCATTCTTATTCCGACGTTGACTAGCGTGTTGTTCTATTCGGCTTCCTCGAAGCTGGTTAAGAAGAACGTTCGCGTGACCTCGCTACAGCTTGTTCGGCAGGCGGCGGATGCCTTGTCTTCGATTATGGTCGCGGGAACGGATGCCTCGACGGTGCTCTATAGCGACGTTAAGCTGCAAGAGGCGGTACGCCATACGGATCCGAAGCCGGAAGAAGAGCAGAAGTACAAAGAAGAGATGTCTAATCTGCTGAACAATTTCGTAGGCTCCAATTCGTTCGTGAAGACGATCTACGTGCTCAGGGAGGAAGGAACGAGCTGGGGCAGCGGATCGTTTAAGTTCTCGAAAATATACAGCCAATCCGTTCAAGAGCTGGAGTGGGTTCGGCTTGCCCGGCAGAAGGACGGCCAACCCGTATGGGGGCGGCTTGACTATGATCCCTATAGCGGAATTGGCGATCGCAACGACCTGATCTTGCCGGTTACTCGAGTCATTAAGGATTTCGAGTCTCTCGCCGATATCGGGTATTTGCTCGTGAATCTCGACGGGAAGAAAATCGTGGACCGCATCGGGCAAATACGCCTTGGGGAGACGGGCGGGTTCTATGTCGTGGACGGAGAAGGAATCATCGTCATCGACGGACATGAAGAGCGCATCGGCCAGCCCTTGTCCGACAGCGGATTGCGGGAGTGGGCGGCCCGGAGCCGCGATGCGGAATTCGAGCATCAAGCGGGCGGAGTGAGTTATTACAATATCAAGCAGCCGCTATCCAACGGGTGGAGCGTCGTCGGTTCCGTGCCGATCAGGGAAATAACGGATGAATTAACGAGCATGCGCCGTTTAATCTGGACGTCCGCCGTGGGATTCGCGCTTGTGGCCATCGTCATCGGTCTGTTCCTGGCCCGTCTCGTAACGAATCCGATCAAGCAGTTGACCTCCCAGATGAAAGTCGCGGAGAGCGGCGACTTCACGGTACGTACGGAAGTAAGATCGCATGACGAAATCGGACATATGAGCCGTCAGTTCAACAAGATGATCAAGCGCATCGACGAACTCGTCCAAGAGGTGCATAACGTTCAGGAGAGCAAGCGAGAGGCGGAGCTAAGGGCGGTCATGCACCGGATTCACCCTCATTTTCTATTTAATACGCTGAGCACGATCAAATGGCTTGTTCTTTACAATCAATCCACGAAAGCTTACGATGCTTTATCCGCGCTCGTGCTCTTGCTGGAAGCGAATATGGGCAAGAAGGGCAATTTCGTATCGATGACGGAGGAATTGGAAATCGTGAGCAAATACTTGAGTATCCTGGAGATTCGATACGATACGGCGTTTCGGCTCCATCTGGATATCGCGATAGAGGCGGAGCCTTTCCGAATTCCAAGGATGCTAATCCAGCCCATCGTGGAGAACGCCGTATTTCACGGGCTCGTACCGACCGGAGGAGGCGGGGATATTTGGATAAAAGCCTATCGCTCGCAGGATGCCGTTGAAATAGAGATCAAGGATAACGGCAGAGGTATTCCGCAGGAGCATATCGGAATGCTGGACGATGCCGAATCCGCGAAGCCGACGGGCATGACCGGAATCGGTCTGCTGCACGTAAGGGAATGGATTAGATTGTACTATCCCGTCGGCTCGGAACTGCGGATCTCGAACGGCGAGTCTAGCGGAACGATCGTGCTGATGAAGCTAATGAGACCTGCGGACGATAACGCTTTTCGGGAGGGGGCATAGCTATGTATCGCGTAGCGATCGTGGACGATGAGCCGGTCATTCGTTTCGGAATTCGGGCTTCGGTGGATTGGGAGCGGGAGAATATAGGTTTAGCGGGCGATTTCGCGAATGGCGAAGAGGCGTGGAAGAAGATTAGCGACGAGCCGGTCGACATTCTGATCACGGACATCAAGATGCCGATCATGGACGGACTCGAGCTAACGAAACGGACGCTCTCCCTGCATCCGAAGACGAAAGTGATTCTCGTCAGCAGCTATAACGATTTTGAATTCGTGCGGCAAGGGCTGAAGCTTGGCGTCGTGGATTATTTGCTTAAGCCCACTTTGGAGCCCGAAGGTTTGTTGGAACTCGTAAGAAAGTGCTTAAGACTCATCGAGGAAGAGCGGAAATACGACGACGATCGGCGGTTTATACGAGCGACTAGATTAACGTCCGATCGAAGGAAGCTGGAAACGGACATCAAACGCGCCCTCGTTCACGAGGAGATGCGCCTGTCTCCCGACGAAGCTCCGTCTTGGATGAAGGAAGGCTATGCCCTGTGTACCGTATTGGTTAGCGGACTGAGGGAGACGGAAGAGTCGTACGGCGAAATGCACGTCGGCATGCTGCTGGAGGAACTGCAGGAAGTCGTCTATGAAACGGCGGATGTCGGGGTTGCGTTCCTGGCAGGAGATCGAACGCTTGTGATCGGTATTCCGGCACCCGGCGACTTGCCGCCGGAAAAAACCATTAAAGCGATCTGCTCCGAATGGGTCGACCGCTTAGACATCCGAGTTACGGTAGGGTATGCGGTCGGCTCGACTCCCGAAATGTTGCGTTCCGTCTATCGTTCAAGCGGGCTTGCGGCCCAACGAAGGTTCTACGAGGGGGAAGGGACGTACGGTTTGCCGGACTGTTCCGACTCTCTGGAGTACCCGCAATCGCATGAGAATAAGCCAACCCAAACGCTGTTTCGCGAGCTGAAGTCAGCTTCTCAGTCACGGGACTACGATGCGGCTGATGCGATCGTTCGAAATTGGACGGAAAGGTGGCGAGCGATGCGAACGGACCCGAATAACGTTCGCAAGGAGGCATTCGAGATCGTCACCGCCCTGTTCATGAACGAGCAGGAGATGAGCGTTCTGCTCGAAGGCTTCGAAGAATTGAAACGAGCGGAAACGTTGGAAGAGCTGACGGGGCTGCTGACGACGCAAATTCGAGGGTACCGCAAATCGTTCGCGGCAGGCTCCCATACGTTCAAGGGAAATAAGCAGTTGATCGATAAAGCGATTGCGTATATTTCCGCGCATTACACCGGCGATATCTCGCTTCAGCGGTTAGCCGATCACGTCCATATGAGTAAAAACTACTTTTGTTTGCAGTTTAAGCACCATACAGGTCATAACTTTATCGATTATCTTATTCGATTGCGGATCGGCAAAGCGAAGGAGATCATTGGCGATCATAGCTTGAAAATCTACGAAGTGGCGGAGAAGGCCGGATTTAACGACGTCAAATATTTCAGCAAGCTATTCAAGAAAATGACGGGACTGTCGCCGGTCGATTACCGGGAAAGCCTGACGGGACACGGCTTGTGCAAGGAGGAGAGTCCATGACGGGGCAACGGGAGGAGACCGAGCGGAGTGGATGGAGAGGTCGGATAGGTTGGATACGGCGAACAAAGATTACGGTTATCTCTGTAGGGCTTGCCATCGGAGCCCTATTATCCGGTTGCGGTTCGAGCGAGAGCATCATCGGAGGAAGCCGCGTTGAGAAAGTGTTACAGCCGAGCGCAAACGAGGAAATAACGGTCTGGCATACGTATAGCGACGTGGAATCGAGGATGTTCGAGCAGGAGGTCATTCCCGCCTTCGAGCAAGCCAATCCCGGGATCAGCGTTAATTCTGTAAGACGGACCTACGAGAATATTAAAAGCGCGTTAATCGCGGAAACGACCTCGGGCAGCGGTCCGGACGTCGTTCGGTTGGATATGCCCTGGCTGCCGGAATTCGCAAAGCTTGGTCTAGTTGATCCAATAGATAGATTACCCGAATTCGGGAAGGTTTCGATGAAGCTTCATAAGACGGCGTTAGAATCCGGCAAATATAACGGTCGTTACTACGGTCTGCCGTTAAACATGAATACGAAAGCGGCGATCTATAATCGGAAGCTCTTAGAGCAAGCCGGGTTAGACCATCCTCCGTCCACGATGGACGAACTTGTCGCCCTTAGCGAACGAACCGGATGGCAACTAGGGATTAATGGAATCAGCACCTGGGATATCCTTCCTTATTTTTCGGGATTAGGCGGTAAGCTAACGAATGGCGACTATACCCGATCGGTCGGGTACTTGGATAGCGAGACTAGCATCCAAGCCGTTCGTACGCTCAAGCGGCTGCTGGACGAAGGGATTATCAGCGAAGACGTCCTTTCGGGGAAACTCGAGAGATGGGAAGCGGTTCAGGACGGCAGGCTTCTGATGATCGATGAAGGTCCTTGGTACTATTCCATCCTATCCCACGTATCGGGCGACGATAACGAAGAACTGCTGGCGAATACGGTGCTTGCTCCGTTTCCGCATAACCCAGGGGAAAAGGGAGCGATCGTCGGCGGGGAGAATCTGGTGCTTATGTCGAGTTCCCGCCATAAGCAAGCGGCATGGACGTTCATGAAATGGATGGCAGGGGCTCCCGCTCAGCAGTTCATGTTCGAGATGGGACTGTTGCCGACCAATATTGAGGCTAGCGGATCGGAGCTCAGCTTTAGTCCGACGATTCGTCCCTACGTCGAAAGCCTGAATGCCTCGTTCCTACGTCCTCCGGTTACGAATTGGGCGAAGATAGATAAACAATTCAACGAATCTCTGAAACTTATTATGCGCGGTCGCGTTCCTATCGAGTTGGGACTTGAGCAGCTTGCGATTCAGATCGACGAGTGGTTGAAGGAATAAGCGCAAAGGGTTCGAAATGGGTGGTAGTTGATTAATCGGAACCTCCAAGGCCGTTCATAGACGGCTTTGGAGGTTGTTTGTTTTTTCGGTCGAATCGCGGAATCGCAATGGAATCGGGGTTTTCTCGCGATAACCCTTGCAAGGTGGGAATCTGGCGCATCAAGAGGAGAGATGCGCGTTGTCCTCCTATCGAAACGCCGCTTATCATAAGGTCGAACGGAGCGGAAGAAGCCGTATCGCATGCATTCGTTCAACAACTGGCGTGGGAGGGTTCGATCATTCTTAAGCAAATCAAAGACAACAGGTATTTATTTCTTATGTTCGCGCTGCCGTTCATTTATTTCATCGTCTTCAAATACGGACCGATGTTCGGGTTGCTCATCGCGTTTAAGGATTACAACGTAATGAAGGGAGTTTTCCGCAGCGAATGGGTCGGATTTCACCATTTCAAGCAATTTATCTTTGATCCTTACTTCTGGAAGTTGGTTCGCAATACCGTGGTCATCAATGTATACATGCTCGTGTTTTATTTTCCGGCTCCGATTATTCTGGCTTTGCTGCTGAACGAGATTCGAAAAGGCATGTTCAAACGGTTCGTTCAAAGCGTGAGCTATCTCCCCCACTTCCTGTCCACCGTGGTCGTCTGCGGAATGATCGTCAATCTTCTTGCTTCCGACGGCATCGTCAATCAGGTCGTTCAAGCGTTCGGCGGTGAACATATCCCTTTCCTCATGCTCTCCGATTGGTTTAGGACGATCTACGTCTCGACGGAAGTGTGGCAGAAGATCGGCTGGGGATCGATTATCTATTTGGCGGCTTTAGCGGGAGTGGATCCGAGTCTCTACGAATCGGCACGGCTCGACGGGGCCAACCGGTGGAAGCAGGTGCTTCATATTACGCTGCCCGGAATCGCTCCGGTCATCTCCATCTTGTTCCTGCTTACGCTTGGGGATATTCTATCGATCGGTTACGAGAAAATATTGCTGTTGTATACCGGCGCGACTTACGAGACGGCGGACGTAATCTCCACCTACATCTACCGCAGGGGCGTGCTTGGAGCGGACTTCAGCTACGGAACCGCGGTGGGACTGTTTCAATCGATTATCGCTTTCGTATTGATCTATGGCGCCAACAAAGGCGCTAAGCGGCTCGGCGCCGCCAGCTTGTGGTAGGAGGGAACTCAGATGAGAAAAGAAGGCAGCAGGTTATTCGACGTTCTGAATTACGCGATATTGATCGCTTTATGTTTATCGATCCTATATCCGCTTTATTACATGCTGATCATCTCCATTAGCGACGGCCAAGCCGTAGGGAGAGGAGAAGTGAGCTTCTTCCCGCAGGGCATCACCTTTGCGACTTATAAAGTCATTTTGGACAATCCGGATTTCCTTATGTCCTACAAGAACACGTTCATCTATACGATTGCAGGGACGTTGATCGCGGTGTGCATGACGACGTTGTGCGCTTACCCGTTGTCCCGAAGCAAGTTTTTCGGACGAACCGCGTTAACGGCGATTATTATTTTTACGATGTTTTTCGAAGGAGGCATCATACCCAGCTATATGATCGTGAACGGTCTGGGCATGGTGAACACCGTTTGGGCGATATTAATCCCACCGGCAATCAGCGTATGGTATATGATTATTATGAGGACGTTCTTCCAGCAGTTGCCGAACGAACTGCACGAATCCGGATACGTGGACGGAGCCAACGACTTGCAAATTTTCTTAAGGATTATTTTGCCGCTATCCGTTCCGGTACTGGCCACGATGGTGTTATTCTATGCCGTATGGCACTGGAACAGCTTCTTTCCGGCAATGATCTATTTGAATGAGAAGATCAAGTATCCGGTACAGATCATTATGCGTAACATGGTTATCCAAGGGGAACTTAGCAGCACGCAGTCTGCGGCGGCCGAAGCGAACGCGCTTGGTGCCAACATTACGGGACTGAACATTAAATACGCGATTATTTTCGCCACCATTCTGCCGATTCTCGTTGTTTATCCGTTCATTCAGAAGTATTTCGTCAAGGGAATGATGATCGGTTCGTTGAAGGGGTAAGCGATCGCCACGACAAGAAAAGCGAGGATTACGATGACAGAGATGACAGGGACATCAAGCAAAGACGACGGTATTACGGCATTCGCATGCACAAGGCCGGGAGGAGCGGGGTTAAATGAGGACGCCTGCGTCGTCAATGACCTCGCGGCCGTGTATGGCGTTATCGACGGGGTGTCCGCCATGGGCAAGTCCGTCCTCGAATCGAATATGACCTCGGGTTATATCGCGTCGAGAATTCTGGCTGAAGCTTTTCAAGCGGAGAAGCTTGATCCCGATCTGAGAGAAACCGTCTTGCGGGCGAACGCCGTATTGCGGGAGCGAATGGATGCGGCAGGCGTCGAGATGGCAAGCAAGTGGAAGCTCTGGAGCGCGGTGTTCGCGATATTCCGCGTTCATTCCCGAACCGTCGAATTCGTCCAAAGCGGGGATTGCATGCTCTTTGCCCGGTACCGGGACGGCAGCGTAAGGGTTCTCACCTACAATCGCGTGGCGGAATTCGACTTGGCGACATTAAACCTGAAGCATCGGCTAATGGAGGAGAACGTCTTATCTCTCGAGGAAGTCGGAGAGAAGGTGCGCCGGCAATCGATGCTCAACCGCGGACAAGCCAACTGCCCGAACGGATATTCGGTGATGAACGGCGATCCCGAATTGGCTTGGGCGATGGAATACGGCTCAATATCGAGATCCGGTATTCGCAGATTGTATGCGGTAACGGATGGAATGTTCCATTTTATCGAGAATTGTTCCGATCCCCTGAAATGGGAACGGTTCCTGGATCGATTGGACGAACTGGGGATCGAACGTTATATTGAACAGCTCGTCGAGGAAGAGAACCTTGATCCGGATTGCAAGTTACATCCGAGGCATAAGAAGTCGGATGACAAATCGGCGGTCATCGTTGATCTATAGGGAGCGGATAACGGATGAAGACCAAATTCGGCGGATTGCCGGGATTTAAGCTAAATAAGCTATTCTTGCGAATTCTGCTATCCTTCCTTTCTCTACTCCTTCCGATCTCGATTATCGGCGCGTTCTTTTACGTTAGCTCTACGAAAAACATGGAGAAGGACTTCTCGGAGAAAATCTCCGTCAATCTTCACTCCTCGGCTAGCACGATCGGCATGTATTTACGGACGGTGCAAGAGACCAACACTTTGTTTTTCAACGATAATGCCATTCGAACGTTATTGCAGCCCGATCGATTGTATACCCTTGAGGAGCGGTCGAGGTTATCGATCGTTCCCCAAACGATTGCTCGAATTCAGAGCCTGCTTTCCGATTACGTGGATCGGATTTTCGTATTCGTCGATGACGAGAGGGTGTATACGAACGAAGGAGTCGAGGATTTCGAGCTTTTCTTCGGTAAAACCTATCCGCTCGATCGCTATTCTACCTCACGTTGGGCGGAAATGCTGCGAGGCGAGAGGATACTGGAGATCTTAGAACCCGCGAAGGCGCATGTATCCCCGTCCAAGACGATTCCGACGCTTCCTATCCTGACCCGCAACACGGTAAGAGGACATGACGTCGTTATGGTCGTGACCATGTCTCTGCAGACGATGAGATCGACGTTGATGAATAACGCGATCTTCCCGACGACCGAATTTCTATTGCTTGATTCGAATGGCAACTTTATTTTATCGACCTCGGATCGGTTCTCGGAAAGCGAAGCGATGGAAGCGATCGCTGAACATTCCGCAATTAAGGGACAATCTTACGAAAACGTCGCCATCGGGGGAGAAGATTATCTCGTTTCTACGGTTAAAGACGAGAATTACGGCTGGAACTATTATTCGATCACTCCGACTAGAGAGTTTACCGAGAACGCTGGCCAAATCACGAAGTTGATCGTTGCGATCTGCATCGTGTTAACCGTCGTCGGTATCGCTTTCTCCGTCGTATTTACGTTGAATTTATACAATCCGATCAAGAAGATTCGGGATATTTTACTTCAAAGCGACGAGAGCGAGAATGGTAACGGGAAGTTGCCCGATTCGAAGAGAATTCCTAACGACGAATTCGATATGATCGGAAGAAGGATTAACCAGATCATGGAGAACAATTCCTATTTTCAGAATAAATTGAATGCGCTTTCCGACGAGTATGTCGATAGCGCGCTTCAACATTTGTTACGCGGGGGATACGGCGGGGGAAGTCAGGAAGGGAAGCTGTGCAGACTCGTGGAGAAGCATTTCAAAGATGCGGATGGCGTATTCGTGTGCAGTTGCGTACGGTTCAAGTTCCATGACGTCTTCTTTACCGAGATTCAGGACACCGAACGAATAGGGATCCAGAGTAAATTGAAGAACGTAGTTTGGGGACTCGTCGGCGAGCATATCCCGACATACGTGGTGGAATATCAACACAACGTATTCGCTTGCATTGTAAGGTTACCGAAGGATGAAGGATTAGAACGCCTGAAGAAGGCGCTGCGCAGATTGACGGAAACTTTCCGATACGATGCGCGCTACTGCGTCATGAATGCGGGGATCGGCAAGCCGTATGAGGGAGTGGAACAACTCGGGAGATCGTTCGGAGAGGCATTGTCCGTGCTAGGTTACCAGGATTCCAATCAGGCTTTCCAAGTGCTGGATACAGCCGAGCATCCTACGCAACAGATCGTTTACTCTTATTCCATGACCGACGAGAACAAAATCGTGAACGCTTTGAAAACCGGAGACAAGGAGCTCTTGCGGCGACAATTGGACGAGCAGATCGAGCGAAATCGATTGTCGGGCGTATCCCCGGACAATCTGAGCTTGCTGCTGACGGAGCTCTACAACACGGGCAAGCGTTATTTGTCCGAAAAGGGTTTGCAATTGTTCCAGATGATTACGGAGGAGGAAGACGGGGTGCTGCGAGGGAGCGGCAATTATACGATTGAATTCGAGAGAAGGCGGGAATGCCTTGCCGCTTTCTATGAACGGATCGTGGACCAAACCGGCATTCCGAAGGAAAAAGGCTCGGGCATGTTGATTACGATGATTATGGAATACATCGAGAACAATTACCACCATGATCTGTATTTAGAGAAGATCGCGGAAGAGATGGGTACGTCCGCTAAGTATTTGTCCAAGGTGTTCAAAGAGAAAACGAAAATGAATTTGACCGATTATATCAGCTACAATCGAATCGCGAGATCCAAGACGCTGTTGCTCGAAACGGATATGAGCATCAACGAGATTTCGGGCAAGGTCGGCATATATAGCCGAACGACTTTCTTGAGGCTCTTCAAGAAATACGAGGGGATTTCTCCTTCTCAATATCGGGAGTCGGGGATTCAACAGTCCACCTTCGCCGAGCTTACGGTAGAATCATGAATCGTCATACCGCCTAGAGGAAATTTGAAACCTGCGGGCAAGTATCGGTTCTTTCGGAGTTCCCGGAGATAACGTATCGTTACAGCCAGATTCACATATCTCAGGAGGGTTGCACATGAGCAGGAAAAAGCGGCAATTCAGTTTAATCGCGATGACGTCCATCGCCCTGGCGCTAACGGGCTGCGGAGGAAATTCATCCAATGGGAACGATGCGACGGCGAGCAGCCAAGCAAGCAGCCAAGCAAGCAGTCAGGCAAGCGGCGATGCGGGCGTTGGCGCGGGCAAGATCGTCAACGAACCGATGACCTTAAGGGTCATGCTTGGCGAGCATCCCAACCAACCGCTGATCATCGACGCGCCTTCATTCGCTTTAAGAGAAGCTGCGACAGGGGTCAAGCTGAAGATCGAGACCGTTCCTTCGGACAACTACGAAGAGAAGTTGCACACGCTGATCGCCACGAATAACTTGCCGGACATTATGTACGCCGAGGATACGACGATTCAATCGTTCGCGAATACGGGCTTATTCCTACCGATATCCGATTACTTGGATCACGCGCCTAACTTGAAGAAGCTGATCGAGGAAAATCCTCAGATCAATAACCTGAAGATCGGCGACAAATTATACGGATTTCCTAGACTTGCCCGTTATCAAGGCTCCGCCGGTCCTTTTCCCATGATTCGCTCAGACGTCATGAAGGAGCTCGGCTTGCAGACGCCGCAAACGTTCGACGAGTTGTACGAAACGTTGAAAAAAATGAAAGAAGCTTACCCGGATTCCCAACCGATGACGATCCGATGGGGGACGCAGCAGTTGCTTGACGTGATGACTTACCCGCTCGGTTCCGGCTTCGACGTCTACTACGATTATGACGTCGATGGAGGAAAATGGCTCTACGGACCGGCGCATCCCGAGTTTAAGGAAGCGCTCGAATTCTTGAGCAAGCTTTACAAGGAGAAGCTGCTGGATCCGGATTACGCGGTATCGACTTCCGATACCTGGAAAGAGAAGCTAAGCTCGGGCAAATCGCTGTTCTTCTACGATAACATAGGCTACGCGACGGCTTTCGGAGCTTCGCTGAAAGCCGCGGACCCGGATGCCGCGTTCGAAATGATACCGAATATGGCTAATAGCCAAGGTCAGAAACGCAACTATCGGTTCCCGGATCATTGGTTGACGGAAAACTTCTTGATCAGTTCCAAGGTCAAGAATCCGGAAGCGGTCGTTCGTTACTTGGATTGGATGTACAGCGAAGAAGGCGCGGACATCACTAATTTCGGAAAAGAAGGCGAGCACTTCACGAAAGAAAACGGAGAGTATAAGGTTACGGACGGCATTAAGGAAAAGTACGGCAAAGAAACGAGCTTGTACAAGCTGCAATCCGATCTTGGCACGGGATTGCTTGCTTTCACGCTATACATTGACGAGAGAGCTACGAGTATGTACAGCACGCCCGATTCGGTCAAATGGAGCGAAAATATCAAGCGGCAAGAGAAGGACTTGAAGAACGGTATCGTGACCCGGCCGCTCGAGCCGCCGCTTACGAAAGAGGAAGCGGAGAAGGTAAAGCGACTGCGCACCGATCTGAATACGGTCGTCTTCCAAGAAGTGGATAAGTTCATTATGGGCGTCAAGCCGATGGACGAATTCGAGGCGTTCGCGAAGAAGCTGCAGAAAGACGGTTCCGGCGAGCTCGAGTCGATCTTTAACGAAGCTCAAGCTAGGCTGGAGAGTCAGTAATCGATGACTTCTTGGAGTCGGATACGGAATAAAAGGATGGAGAGGGAGGGAGGAGACTCCCTCTTTTCTAATCAGATGAGGTGAGTAGGAATGCTAGAGAGGATGAAAGACGGGGTTTGGCCAACAATGGTCACCTTGTACAACGACAATGGTAGAATCGATTATACCGCGATGGAGAAAGCGGTACGGTGGTACGTTCTGAACGGAGCGGACGGCTTGTTCGCCGTGTGCCAATCTAGCGAGATGTTCTATCTTAACCTAGAAGAAAGGGTTGAATTGGCTGCTTTCGTCAAAAAAGCGACGAAGGGGAAAATCCCCGTCATAGCTTCAGGGCACATCTCGGAGTCGTTGGCGGAACAGGCTGAAGAATTGCGGGCCATGAGCGAGACGGGCATCGACGCGCTCGTACTGATTACGAACAGGCTGGCGTTGGAGGGCGAATCGGACGATATCGTCAAGAGAAACGTAGAGAAGCTCTTGCCAGAGTTACCGGACAAGCTTCCAATCGGATTGTACGAATGTCCTTTTCCCTACAAGCGGGTCGTCTCCCCGGAATTGCTAAGATGGTTCGCGGATACGGGGCGATTCTGTTTCCTGAAGGATACGTGCTGCGACATCGGGTTGATCCGGGGCAAGCTGGATGCCGTGCGCGGGACGGATTTGAAAATCTTCAATGCGAATACCGCTACCTTGCTGGAGTCGCTCCGGTTGGGGGCTGCGGGATATAGCGGTGTCATGGGCAATTTCCATCCGTCTCTCTATTCGAAGCTCGTTCGCGATTACCGTAACCATCCGGTTGAAGCGGAGCGGTTGAGCGATCTGCTCACCATGGCATCTTGGATCGAGAAACAGCTATATCCGACGAACGCGAAATATCATCTCATGCTGGAAGGGATCGCCGGGAATTACGGGAGCCGCTCGCAACCGTCCTCTTCGTTCACGGAGACGAACAAATCGGAAGTCGCGATGCTGCGCAGGCTTTCGGAGGCGTGGGAGAAGCAACTTCCATCGTAACAACGGCTGGCGGTCCGCAATAAGATGATCGTGTTATCCGATGGAACGTGGTTGGCTCCTTCTTCTACGGCTAAGCGTTATAGCAGCGTGTAATAGTTGCCGCAATATCGTTACGAGGTGCTATATTAAGAAGTATGAGAAGCTCAAGATGAGACCATCTTGAGCTTTTCGGATTTTCGAGGCTAGCGTAAGCGGTATCTTCAAGATAGGCTTCGTGATCAAAATTGGACTTTATGAACAACCTCGTTAAGTATTTGTTAAGCGCCTACCTGTACATTTAAGGGGAAGGCACCGGGAGGTAGAGCGTGCGTGGCAAAGGGAGCAAGAGATAACTTTCTCATAGGTCTTCTTCTATTGACTGTTTTCGTGGGACTCGCGATGTGGTTTACGGCACAGCCGGATAAAGCCGTGCCCTCGGTGGATAAAGGCGAACTTGATCTTGAGGACTGGGATTATCGGAACCACGGTATATTCGGGTTGGACGGAGAGTGGGAGTTTTATCCGAATCAGTTGTTGATGCCGGGCGAAACTAGCGATAACAAAGGTTACATCGCCGTGCCCGGGAAATGGGACGGGTGGCAGGATCGCGACGGGCGAGCGATGAGCGGGATGGGTTATGGCACGTATCGTTTAGTCATCCAAAATGCCCCCGAGGGCCAAATGCTGGCGATTAGCAAAAACTACGTCCGGTTTTCGGACAAGCTATACATAGGAGGAGTAGAAGGAGGACAATCCGGACAACCGGGGGTATCCAGGGCGCAATATACGCCAAGAAACGTACCTTATGTCGCTTATTTTCCATCGCAGGGGAACGAGATCGAAATTTTATTACAAACAGCTAATTTCGATTTTAAGAATGGCGGAATCGCGGAATCGCTTTCTTTGGGCATAGGAAAGGAACTTCAAGTCAAGAAAAGCATACAAGTCGGGCTGGAGCTAATGGGAGCTATCATTCCGATGATCTCCGCTATGCTCATTTTCTGCCTCTATTTGTGGTTCCATAGAAACTCGCTGCTTCTATTATTCGGGGTTTATTTCTTTTTCATAGCGGTTAGCGTCATTACGAACGGAGAGAGATTGTTCCTGCAATTTTTTCCGGATATCCCATTCGAACTGGCGTTCAAAATCAAAACGGTTTCCGTATTCATTACGCCGGCCTTGCTGTTTATTCTCTCGTGGAAACTGTTTCGAAGATCGGGCGTCCGAATGCTGTTCCTAAGTTCGGCACTATTTAACTTCGCTTATTGCGTCGTAATCGTCATCTTCCCGTTTCGCGTATATTCCTATGCGCAGGACATCATGTATTTGGGAATCACGTTAATCTATCTCGTGCTGATCGGATATTTGTTCTTGGCTTACCTGAGGCAACAATTCGGAATATTGGACAAACGACAATTCCAACTTTATTTCGCGGCGGTGTGGTCGCATTTGCTGCTGGACCTTAACGTAATCCTAAGCAACGAGAATTTGACCTCGGCTCTGCTCAATAACATGATTTTTATCTTTTTTCTAGTCACGATCGCCCTGCTGCTCATTCATCAATATGTCGGTGCCTATACCTCGATGAAACAATTGACGAATCAGCTACAGATAGCGGATCGGATGAAGGATGAATTTCTGCTGATTACCTCTCATGAGTTGAATACCCCGCTGAACGGCATTATGAATCTCTCGCAGGCTCTGCTCAAAGAGCCTTTCAAGAAGTCCGCGGAACAGGAAATGAAAGATAAGCTGAGGTTTATACGGAATACGGCTTACCGAATGTCCAATATGGTCAACGATATCATAGACGCTGCGCGGATTAAGGACGGCAAACTGAAGGTTGATCTAAAACAGGTCGATCTCGTCGCTTGCGTTTCCGTTGTCATGGAAGTGTTCGGTTTTCTCGCCAAAGGGAAAAATACGCAGCTAACGCATCGTATCTCTCCCGAAGCCAGATATATTATCGCGGATGAGAACCGATTGATACAGGTCCTATACAACTCGATCAATTACAGCTTAAGACATATTCAGGACGGGATCGTTTCCATCCGTAGCAGAAGGGAGGGACACAACATTTTAATACATATCGAGTCTTCGGGCAGCGGCCCTCAGGAAGTAAACGACGCCATCGTCGGCGAAGAGCCGGAAGCGGACAATAGCTTCGCCCTTGGTCTGTCTATCGCGAACGAACTGACAGAGCTCATGGGAGGGAAGTTCGGTCCGAACGAGACGGACGGAACATTGGAAATCGCTTTGCCGGAGGCGTCAGAGAGTCTAATGGAGATTGCCGCGGGCAATGAGGAATCGGTGCATCCGTTTGCCGGGAACGTCATTCCCGAACCGCGACAAGCGAAAGAAGGAGCCTCCAAAATCTTAATCGCCTCCGCGGATCCGGTAGACGTTGAGCACCTCTACGGCATGCTGACATCGGAGGGCTACGAAGCTTACTGCGCCGGAACGGACAAGGAGGCTTATGCTCAGGTTACGCGGATGGATCGGCCGGATCTGGTACTTATCGATGTCATGCTTCCGGGCGATAACGGTTATGAATTGTGCCGCCGGATTCGGCAGCATTTTACGCAAGCGGAGATGCCGGTACTCCTCATCGGTACCCGCAACACGTCCGCGGATATCGAAGCGGGCATCTCGGCCGGAGGCAGCGACTTTATTACGCGGCCGCTCGATCCCGGCGAAATCCGGGTTCGGGTAAACACGCTGTTGTCTATGAAACGCTTGGTCAAGGAAGCGGCAGTGAACGAGATGGCGTTTCTTCGGTCGCAGATTAAGCCGCATTTTTTATATAACGCGCTAGGCACGATCATGTCTCTCTGTTATACGGACGGCGTACGGGCGGGCGAGCTGCTGAGTATTTTCAGCCGATATTTGCGCATTATTTTCCATCTGGACAATACGGAAGAGACCGTTAATCTGAGCAAGGAAATGGAGCTTATCCAGGCTTACGTGGATATCGAGAAGGCGCGGTTCGGAGATCGCGTTCGCGTCGAATTCGATGTCGACAAGGAGCTGTTAGGGTGCCAAGTCATGCCGCTGACGATCGAGCCTTTGGTGGAGAACGCCATTCGGCATGGCGTATCGAAGAAGCTTAGCGGTGGCACCGTTCGGTTGACGATCCATCAGGAAGGCGAGTTCGTGCGCGTCGTCGTGGAGGACGATGGAATCGGCATGACGGCGGAACAAGTACGGGCCATCATGGAAGTCGGCAAGCAGGAGCAAGGCGTCGGCTTCCGCAACATTACGCGCCGCGTGGCGCATATGACCGGAAGAACGCCCGTCGTGGAAAGCGAACGGGGCGTTGGAACGAAGGTTACGATTTGGCTTCCGCTAGCGTATTCGTGATCTGAGGCAAGCATATCTTTGTCCATATTCTATCGGGGTGAGCAAACTAGATGATTAAAGCATTTGTAGTGGATGACGAGGAGCATGCGCTTAATATATTGGAGCTGTTTCTACAACGAACCGGCGAGGTCGAAGTGATCGGCCGTTCGAGCAATGGCTTCGATGCTATTCGTAAGCTTAAGATGCTTCGCCCCGACGTCCTGTTTCTCGATATCGAGATGCCGGAAATGAACGGATTGGAGCTTGCGGAAATCGTAAGAAACGACAATAACGACGTTCAAATCGTTTTCGTGACCGCCTATGACCAATACGCGATATCCGCATTCGAGCACGCGGCAATCGATTATATTCTGAAGCCGCTGGAAATGGATAGATTGGCTAAGACTATCGCAAGAATACAGAAGGAAAATGCCCGGTCCGGCATTGTCGCCGAGCATGCCGCCTTGGTCAACGAAGCCCCTGACGCTCCCATGCTGACGATTCGGCTGTTCGGCCAGTATTTCGCCGGAATCGACGATGGGCCGAGAATGAAATGGCGAACTTCGAAAGAGAAGGAACTGATGGCTTACTTGGCGGTGCAGGAAGACAGCCGCGTTCATCGCGATCTCATTATCGAAAATTTATGGCCTGAAGACAGCTTTCATAAAGCGAAGGTTTATTTGCACACTTGCATTAGCCTGCTTAGAAAGAATATGAAGCAATTGGGTTTCGACGGCGTTCTGAAGTACGAGAACGAGAGATATTATCTCGATCCCGAACGGGTGGAAATCGATGTCCGAATCTTTAGGGAGCACTTGAATAGGTTGAAAAAATTAGAGAGTCCTGATTGTGCCGAGATTGAACAAGCTTTGCTTCTCTATGAAGGACCGCTGCTGAAAGACGAAGATTACGTGTGGGCGGAACAAGAGATGGAGCAATACGATAAATCGGCGTCGCAATGGAGATCGACTCTAACGGAGGCATATATTAAACTTAGGGAATACGATAAAGCGGTCACGATGGCCGAGTTGACGATCGATCATTCTCCCTATGAGGAGGGGGCCTACCGCTTGTTAATGAAAGGGTACCATTGCCTGGGCAGGAATGACCAAGTTTTGTCCGTATACCGGAGACTTGCTCACAAGCTAGAGGAATTGCAAATTAAGCCCTCGGAGATGACAACCAAGCTTTACGAAGAGATGATTAAGTGAGATAGACGTTACCTCTTAGGTAATGTTTTCGAAACGCCGGTGATGACATACTAGCGAGCGTTGTAAGCTTTTTTTCTCGTCGCGCCGCGACATAGTCGATATCTGATAACGGAAAACAGTTCCGTTATCGCACTTGTCCGTCTAAATTTGCACATCATAACGGAAATCAGTTCCTTTATTCTTACAAAAACTCGACATTATCGCGATTTCATAAGATTTAACGGACCTCAGATCCGGTATTAAACAATCGTACCGGTATTGCAATCCAGATAAAGGAACAGCGTTCCGTTAAGTTGGTTACTCTCGGAGTTTCAGATGTGTAAAATCATGAGACTTCGAACGATTGCAGAATCATACAGGTTAATACCACCTTAAGCAGTAACGAAGTGTCAACGTTATTTACATCATGTAATCCTTGAGGCTCGGGTGGAACAGGAGTCATGCCTGCTCCACCCATTTCCCTAACCTTAATAAGGCTCGGCTTCGTGGCCTTTTCGTACGGCTTGCTCGGGCGCTTTGTCGCCGTCTTTGTTGCCAAGCGGCTTCTGGCTGGATCCGCCCTGGAAAGCATGAGCCAACCCGTCCCGGAGGCGACGTCCGTATTCCTCGTCCGCTTCTTCCGCTAGCGCGATCATCTTATCCTGGATGCGCTTATCGCTCGGAGCGAGATCGCCTACGAGATTGGAAATGAGCTCCGCTCTTTCCCATTCCTCGAATTTACGGTAGGTATCGCCAGCTTGTTTCGTATTGTTGTGACGTTCTATCGTCTCCCGTACGAGCTTACCCTCGATAAGGGGCGTATATTCTGTGCCGGATCGTTCGGCTTCGCGTAATCCGCCTAACGTGGACGGTTCATAGTTGATGTGCGGATTTTGCCCCGGCGCGCGATCGAGCCGATACTGCATTTGCCCGCCGCTTTGATTCGTTGCTACGTGCTTCTTCGGAGCGTTAATCGGCAGTTGCAAATAGTTGGCTCCCACCCGGTGACGCTGCGTGTCGGAATAGGAGAACGTCCGACCCTGAAGCATTTTGTCGTCCGAGAAATCAAGCCCGTCGACCAAGACGCCGGTTCCGAACGCCGCTTGCTCTACCTCGGTGAAATAATCCTCGGGATTTCTGTTCAGCACCATTTTACCGACGGGCAGCCATGGAAATTGATCTTCCGGCCATAGTTTAGTGTCGTCCAGCGGATCGAAATCCAATTCCGGATGCTCGTCGTCGCTCATGAGCTGGACCAACAGCTCCCACTCCGGGTAATCGCCTCGCTCGATCGCCTGATACAGATCCTGCGTCGCATGGTTGAAATTACTCGCCTGAATTTCTCCGGCTTCTTTCTGCGTCAAATTCTTAATGCCTTGTTTCGGCTCCCAATGATATTTGACGAGAACGGCTTCGCCGGATTGGTTCACCCATTTGTACGTATTCACGCCGGAACCCTGCATCATCCGATAGTTGGCCGGAATGCCCCAAGGAGAATATAAGAAAGTGACCATATGGAACGATTCGGGGGAATTGGAGCAGAAGTCGAAAAATCGTTCCCCGTCTTGAATGTTCGTCACGGGATCCGGTTTGAAGGCGTGAACCATATCGGGAAATTTGATCGCGTCGCGGATAAAGAAGATTTTCAGGTTGTTGCCGACCAAGTCCCAGTTGCCGTCCTCCGTATAGAATTTAACGGCAAATCCGCGGGGGTCGCGAAGCGTCTCGGGGGAATGGCCGCCGTGGATAACGGACGAGAATCGAACGAACACGGGCGTCTGCTTTCCTTTATCCTGAAAAATCTTCGCTCGGGTATACTTGGATACCGGATCGTTGCCAGCCGTTCCGTAAGTTTCGAAATAACCGTGTGCACCCGCGCCACGGGCGTGTACGACGCGTTCGGGAATGCGCTCGCGATCGAAATGGCTGATTTTCTCGATGAAATCGTAATTTTCTAACGTCGCCGGACCGCGATTGCCAACGGTTCTCATGTTTTGATTGTTCGTAACGGGGTGGCCTTGCCGATTGGTTAACGTATCCGGGTTCGATGGATCTACTGTCACTTTATAGTCCTCCTAGTTGCATAACTAAATGCTCGATTTCAACTACCCGGTATTTTTCCGCATTTATAGATAAATATTCCTATAATGAACGATTGCTCGATTTAATCCGCAATAGAGAAAAACCCGCAGCTCCGAAGAGTCGCGGGTTTATCGAATCATCCGGATTAGCAATAACCGGCTTTCAAGATGATGACCAGCAGAATGAAGAGTACGAGCACGAACGCAGCGGCTTGCACTCCGCCGCCATAAGGTTTAGCGCAACCATCGTATCCTGCCCCAGCAACAGGGTAACCCATTTGGACTCACCACCTGTTTCCGAAAGTTGTTTTACGATGACAGTATATGTATGGTCGAATGCACTGGCAGTACATTCGCACAGATTGGGCAAGAATCCGCACCCGCACACGCGAATTTCAATCGGTGGGCTAGAACCATCATTTTATTACGTTAGTTACAGTCTAAACGGAGCCCACAGCCCTTATTTTGCTTAAAAAGACACTTTTCGAAATCTAGCGGAAATAGGCGCTCTTATTTAAGTGTTTTCCAACGAAAACACGCCGCGTGAGCATAAATAGAGGGTTCCAGTTCCGTTTACCTTAATACATCCGTTTTCGTCAAAATAACGTCCGGATGAAATTCTAATACGATTTACCATTGCCTGGCGCAATCCGATATTGACATTAAAATCGAGTAGTGATAAAAAATAAGTATTGGCACTCGTTTGATCAGAGTGCTAACGAAGGCGTTCTTACATCCATAATGTTCGATATACCGAGAGGAGATCTATTTTCATGGCCAAGAAACAGTTTAAAGCGGAATCCAAACGTCTGCTGGAGATGATGATTAACTCCATCTACACCCAACGCGAGATCTTCTTAAGGGAGCTAATCTCTAACGCTAGCGACGCGGTAGATAAAATCTATTACAGAGCGTTAACCGACGAGCAACTGGTATTCAACAAAGAAGATTATTACATTAAAGTGACCGCGGATAAGGCAAACAGAACGCTGACGATATCCGATACGGGTATCGGAATGACCAAGGAAGACCTGGAGAACAACCTGGGCATCATCGCGAAGAGCGGTTCGCTGGCGTTCAAGAAGGAGAACGAAGCGCAGGACGGCCATAACATTATCGGACAGTTCGGCGTCGGCTTCTATTCGGCCTTCATGGTGGCGGACGTCGTAACCGTAACGAGCAGAGCGGTAGGCAGCGAAGAGGCTTACAAGTGGGAATCCACGGGCGCTGAAGGCTATACGATCGAAGCGGCAGAGAAGGCAACCGTAGGTACCGAAATCGTGCTGAAGATCAAGCCGAACACGGAAGACGATCAATACGACGAATTTCTGGAGCAATACCGGCTTAAGGCGATCATCAAGAAGTATTCCGACTTTATCCGTTATCCGATCAAGATGGATATTTCGGGCAGCCGGCCCAAGGAAGGCGAAGACAACGAGTTCGAGGAGTACGTGGAAGAGCAAACCGTCAACAGCATGGTGCCGATCTGGCGCAAGAACAAGAGCGAGCTGACGGACGCGGATTACGAAAACTTCTACGCGGAGAAGCGTTACGGCTTCGACAAGCCGCTGAAGCACATTCATCTGAGCGTGGACGGAGCGGTTCGTTACCAAGCGATTCTGTACATTCCGGAAAGCACGCCTTTCGATTATTACACGAAGGAATTCGAGAAGGGGCTCGAGCTGTATTCGAACGGCGTGTTGATCATGGACAAGTGCGCCGACCTGCTTCCGGATTATTTCGGTTTCGTGAAAGGGATGGTCGATTCCGAGGATCTTTCCTTGAACATCTCCAGGGAGATGCTGCAGCATGACCGTCAGCTTAAACAAATCGCGAAGAACATCCAGAGCAAGATCAAGAGCCAATTGCAAAGCTTGCTTAAAGACGAGCGCGAGAAATACGAGAAATTCTACGAGAGCTTCGGTCGCCAACTGAAATTCGGCGTGTATAACGATTACGGCATGCACAAGGACGTGCTTCAAGATCTGCTGATGTTCTACTCCTCCAAAGAGAAGAAGGTCGTTACGCTGGACGAATACGTGTCGCGGATGACCGAAGAGCAGAAATACATCTATTACGCGACCGGGGAGTCGAAAGAACGGATCGAGAAGCTTCCGCAGACCGAGCTCGTGGCGGACAAAGGGTTCGAAATCCTCTACTTGACCGACGACATCGACGAATTCGCGATTAAGATTATCTCAAGTTATAAGGACAAGGAGTTCAAATCGGTATCGAGCGGCGACCTCGGCATCGAAGCGGACGAGAAGGACAAGGAAACCGAAGCCGAAGCGAACGAAAGCAAGGAGCTGTTCGAGGCGATGAAGGCTTTCCTGGGCGATAAAGTGAAGAGCGTCCGGGCGTCCAAGCGGTTGAAGAGCCATCCGGTCTGCTTGACCACCGAAGGCGAGCTTACGATCGAGATGGAGAAAATCTTGAACGCGATGCCGAACAACCCGAACGTGAAAGCCGACAAGGTTCTCGAGATCAACGTGAACCATGCGGTGTTCAAATCGCTGAAGGACGCGCACGGCAACGACGCGGAGAAGCTGAACCTGTACACGAGCTTGCTGTACAATCAAGCGCTGCTGATCGAAGGATTGCCGATCGGAGATCCGGTGGAATTCACGAACGATATTTGCAAAGTTATGGTGTAATCGTTAAGGCCGAAAAAGCCCAACCCCGCTATTGCTGCCGGGGTTGGGCTTTTTTTGCATGTAGACTTTCAAAGTATATTGAAGTAATATTAAGTATACTAAATGACTTATATTACTTATCTAAGAATATGCCGGAGGTACGAAAGCGATGGAGAAGTGGGCAGCGAAGTGGATATGGATACAGGAGCGGGATCGGGGCAACAACCAATATGTTGAAGCTCGTAAAACATTCTCGCTAGACAACCTCCCGGGACGATCGTTGGTGCGAATAACCGCGAATCAAGAATACAAGCTTTACGTCAACGGAATCGAGGTAGGCAGAGGGCCGTCCCCTTGCGATAACGACTCGCAATATTTCGATAGCTACGAGGTTACCTCCTATCTCAGGTTGGGGGCGAACGCGATTGCCGTAACGGCTTACAATTTCGGGACGGATATGATCGTAACGGGACAAAGACAAGGGCCTGGCGGCATGCTCTGTCAGGTTGATCTGTACCAGGAGGCGAATTCGGAACTTCCGGAACGGACGCTCGCAACCGGCGACGATTGGAAGTGCCGGATTTCTCCGCGCTATCGAAGCGATTCTATCCGGATGCACCTGTGGGGCGGTTATCGGGAAATCTACATGACGCATCAAGAGGATGGATGGGAGCAACCGGAATACGACGATCAGGGCTGGGGTTCGGCGTCGGTCGTCGCCGAGGCGAATGCGCCCGACTCGCCTTGGCCGCGACTTCTCGCAAGAGAGATTCCCGCATTGAAGGAATCCTGGGTGCGGCCTACAGCCCTGTTAGGAGAGCAGGCCTACTTAGGCACGATCCGAAATGCCGATTCTTTGTTGGAAGGCGCATGGAAGGATGGAGAAGGGGCGGTCGTTGATGCGTCTAGTCCCGGTTCTTATCCGCAAATGACTTACGATTTCGACAGAGAAGTCGTAGGGTACCCCGGGTTGTCGATCGATGCTCCCGAAGGCGGTATCGTTCACTTGTTCTATGGTGAAGGGTTGGAGTTGGAGTTAACCGATACTTTCGTCCTCAAGAAGGGCGAGAATGTACTCCAAACATTCGGGAGACGGGCGTTTCGTTATCTGAAGATAGCGGTTCAAGCGACGCCGGTGCCTGTAACCGTATCAAGTTTGGAAACGCGATTCGTTCATTATCCGTTCGATGACATCGGAAGCTTCTCGTGCGGCGACGAAAAGCTGAATCGGATATGGGAAGTCGGTAAATATACGACGATCGTGAACAGCCAGAACCATTTCGAGGATTGTCCTTACCGCGAAGGGGCTTTATGGGTTGCGGATGCGGTAGTGATGGCGCGGGTCGTCTATCAAACGTTCGGAGACGCGAGACTAGTAAGGAAAAGCCTGCTTCAATCCGCTCGAATTCAGAACGAAGACGGTTCTATTCCGGGAACGGGACCCGAACGCAATTCCTTTATGCTGCCGGATTTCTGCGCGCATTGGCTTTTCGGCGTTAAAGAGTACTTGGATTATAGCGGAGACCTGGAATTTCTTGCGGAATTGTGGCCAACGATTATGAGGTTAGCGGAATGGTTCGAGAAGCAGGAAGCGGAGGACGGCTTGTTCGCCAACGCGAATCGCGATGGTTGGTGGTGTTTCATCGATTGGTCGGACGATATCGAACGCAACGATAAAGTAACCGCGATCTCTTGTTACTATTATAAATTCCTTAGATTTCTATCCGAGCTGGCACCCCGAATGGGAGAGAAGGAGAGGGCGAAGGCTTTCGAAGCTAAAGCAAACGCCCTGCGCGTTACGATAAGGGAGCTTATGAGAACTTCGGATGGTATTCATTTCGCGGATAGCTTAACGGATAACGGCTTGTCGGACAGCGTCACGGCCCAGACGAATTTCGTTGCGATATGGTCGGGGGTCATGGAGGCGGAAGAAGCGGAGCATTTTATCAGAAACTCTTATCTCGTAAGGAAGCTTCCGCCGATCAAGGGTGCTTTTTTCTACCACATCTTGCTGGAGACGTTATTTGCTTATCCTTTCAGCGAAGAGGCCGTAGAGGAAATACGCTATTTCTGGGGATCGATGCTGGATCGCGGGGCTACGACCTGGTGGGAAACCTTTGATCCTACGTTGCCTAGCTGTACCGTGCCTAGTCCTTATATGGGTCATACGCCAACCTTTATGCAAGCGGCCATTCCTGTCAGCTTCTCGCATGGGTGGGGGGCTTCTCCTACTTATTTGTTAACGCGAGAGATTCTGGGTGTGGACGTATCCAGGCTTGGAGAAGGGAGGTTGGATCTTCGCCCGCGGGCAGTCGGGGAATTGACTTGGGCTAAGGGGGTCGTACCGACTCCGATCGGAAATATCGAGGCTTCTTGGACTCTGTCCGAGGATGGCAAATTCGAATTCGAGGCGCGTATTCCGCAAAGTTTACAGTGGTCGGGGGCATCGTTGAATGACTTGGAAGCCATAGAAGACGAGGGTTATACTAAAATATCCGGAAAGTTCGAAAGTCGCGGGCAAAAATATAGTTGCGTCAGTTAATTTCTTAATATATACTTTGATTTGTAAAGTATACATTAAGTAAGAGTTGAAAGCGCTTTGAACGGAAATTCAAACAAAGGGGAATGTTGAATGAAAAGAAGAGCCTGGATAAAAACGCTACTTTGCTCAACGCTTGTCATCTCCTTGTTGTCCGCTTGCTCGGGCAACAACAGCAACAACTCGGCTAGCACGCCTGCCGACACGCCGGCTCCATCGTCGCAATCGCCTATTGCGACTACTAGCGCAGAACCGAGCCCTGATTCGATTCCTCAATTAACCGGAACGTTGAATATCTCGCTTTCCAATCAATCCCAATCTTTGTGGAACGCGGTCGCCGAAGGTTACATGAAGAAACAGCCCGGCGTTAAAGTAACGGTGGACAATAAACCCGCGCAAGGGTACAAAGAATGGCTGACGGCCCAGTTCGCCGCCGGAACCCCCGACGTGGATCTGGCGACGATCAACGAAGTGGAAGGCCTCCAGAAGGACAAGAAGTTCGTCGACATGTATCCTCTTTTCGATAAGATGAATCCCTATACGGGCAAAGCTTGGAAGGATAGCTTGGATCTCGAAGCGATGGGAGTTAATCTGGATGCCGTCGGCGCGAATGATCACTACTATACTTTGAATTTCGAGTCCGTCCAGATCGTATGGGTATACAATAAAGAAATCTTCGCGAAAGTCGGCGTAACCGAAGCTCCGAAGACATTTAACGAGTTGATCGCGGCGTTCGAGAAGATCAAATCCGCAGGCTTAACGCCGCTGGCGATTGCCGGAGATGCGACTTCGGTATGGAGCGGGCAGGCCGGCTGGCTCGTCAGAATCTACGCCGACCAATATTTGCGCGACTACATTAATGTTACTCGTTCGCAAGAACAGGACTACTCCTTCCTTCCCGGGATGGACGATAATTGGAAGTATGATCTGACTAATCCATACAACGATTCCAATAGTAACGTCACGAAGAATAAGGTTCGCCAATGGAAAGCGATTAAAGATAAAGAAGGCCCATACAAGATTGCGGGCAATCCTCAATGGAAAGCTTACGCGGAAAATCTGAAGAAGTTGTTCAGCTTTACGCCTGACGGATTCTTCGGCGTTAACGAGAAGCAGGCTTACAATTTGTTCTTAAGCGGTAAAGCGGCTACGATGATGGGAAGCCCCGCATCTTATTGGCAGCTTCCTAAAGATTTCGCCGAAGCCGAGAAGAACGGCAATGGCGGCGCGGTGAAACCATTCGAATACGGATTCTTCAATATGCCATCAATGGAAGGTCCCGAAGTTATGGCACCGGCTCGTACGATTCAAATTCCTATCGGATTCTACGGACTCGTATCCAAAGACGCAACGCAGAACGAGATCGGCGCAGACTTCTTGATGTACGTAACTAGCCCGGAAGGCTACGGAGTCTATCTGGAAGCGATCCAGAAGAGTACGGATGCGGCATTGTCCGGATCGCCTGCTCTGAAGGACATTACGTTACCCGAAGATATGGCCAAAGCTTTCGCGAACTTCGAGCCGATCGGTAACACGGAAGGATTCTATAGCGCTGCGAATAACTTGGCTCGCGGACTTTGGGATTATCAACCGTCCGTTCAGGACTGGGTGGGTTCCATTCAGAAGTACTTTGCCGGTAAAATCACGGTAGACGACTACTTGAACGATCTGCAAAGCAACGTGGATAAGCATTTCGGAGGCGCGCTTAAAGAATTCAAGTACGAGATGACGGATCTGGATACGCCTGAACGCGAACCGCCAGTGAGAAGCTAGTCGGAGCATTATTCGGTAATGAAGCAGTGAATCAACAAGGCGGATCGCGGTTTCTGCGGTCCGCTCTTTGCGGACGGAAGGGTGGAACGCGACATGAAAAAACGGATATATACCTTTGCTGTCATTTTGATATGGGTATGGCTAACCCCGTCGCTTGTCCATGCCCAAGACCAATGGGCGTTGGAAGACGCGGCGAGTATTAGCTCTATGTCCGTATCCAGGGATGGAAGCCGCATCGCCGTCGGCAGTCTGGCGGCAAGCGCGTTTCTGTTCGATACGGAAGGCAACGAACAATTGCGCGTCGACGCTAAGAATTCCGTAACGGGCGTCAAGTTGCTAGACTCGGGCACGCTACTGGTGTCGTCGGACGATCGCCATCTGTACGCCTTCGACCGTGAAGGAAAGTTGCTCTGGGACCGCGGAATGAAGAGATCGGTTAAGGATGTATCCGCCTCCGACGATGGCAAAGTCGTCGCCGTCGCGATACAGAGAAGCGTGGATGTCCTATATATCGATGCTTCGACCGGAGAAGATATTCGTACCGTGCCGATCGGCGTAACGACGCAGGAAGTCGAGGTTTCTCCTAACGGAGCTTGGGTCGTTGCGGCAGCTACCGATCAATATGCGCACA